>CAXNGW010000001.1:0-60294 GCA_964201975.1 Longimicrobiales bacterium
CGTTCCAGCACCTCACGGTCGGCATCCGCAACTCGAAGCGTAGCGAGCGGGCGACCCATGCAGCCTCCTGCGGTGGGGGACGCTCCAAGCTACACTTCGGCTCGTAACTATGCCAGCTATTTCTGACTCAATAGACTAGCCTCTCACCGCGGTGGCCGCGTATTGTTCCCGGAGCCCTTCCTCACGGGCCGCCCGCTTCCCCTCCCGAAGACATGGACAAGACCCAACTGCTCGCCCGCGTCCCGCTCTTCACCGAGCTGGAGCTGGCCGATCTCCAGCGGGTCGCGTCGGCGACGCGCAGCGAGAGCTACGCGGCCGACGCCGACATCGTCCGCATCGGGGACACGGGTCATTCCCTGTATGTGGTGCTGGAGGGGAACGTCGTGGTCGTCTACCCCGGGCGCAGCGCCGACGTGGAGCTGGCGCGCCTCGGAGCGGGCGAGTTCTTCGGCGAGATGGCGATCCTCAACGAGAAGCCCCGCAGCGCGACGGTGCGGGCGCTGGACAACGTGACCGTGCTGGCGCTGGAGAAGGACGACTTCACCCGCATCGTGATGGAGTCGCCCTAGCTCGCGCTCAAGGTGATGGAAGCGCTGTCGGTGCGCATCCGCAACACCGACGAGCAGCTGAGCGGGCTCTCCGAGCGCGCGCTGCGCGACGGGCTCACCGGGCTCCTCAACCGCCGCTCGTTCCACGACCGCCTCGCCGAAGAATGCGACCGCGGCCGCCGCTACGGCGACGCGTTCGCGCTCATCGTCATGGACCTCGACCACTTCAAGCAGATCAACGACACCTTCGGCCACGACACGGGCGACATCGTGCTGGGCTGGGTCGGCCGCATGCTCGGCGAGCATACGCGCGGCGCCGACGTCCCCTTCCGCATCGGCGGCGAAGAGTTCGCGGTGATCTGCCCGGAGACGGGGGTGGAGGAAGCCGCGGCCGCGGCGCGCCGCCTGGTCGAGCTAATCGGGGAAGCTCGCCCGCCGCTCAGCTTCGCCCTCTCGATCACGGCGTCGGCGGGATTCGCAGTCTGTCCCACGCACGCCAAGCGCAGCGATCAGATCTTCCAGGCCGCGGATCAGGCGCTGCTCAAGGCGAAGGCCGATGGTCGGAACCGGGTCCACTCCGCGCCGGTAGCGGCGAGCTGGCCTCGTCCTCCCCGACTTCGGTCGCGCTCCGCAGCATCGCGATCCCGACCGCAACCAGCGCTATGTCGAGCAGGCCGATCGGTCGCATGCGCGGGAACAGCAGCAGGTAGAGCCCCACCGGCACCAGCGACAGCATCCCCGACAGCGCGACCGCGACCCCGTTGTCTTTGAGCGCCGACACCCCGGCCGCGATCGCCACCCCCGAGAACAGCACCGGCACCAGGAACGCTCCCGGCGCCACCATGCCGCCGATCGATCCGGCGATGGTGTCGCGCGCGAAGCGAATCCAGTAGGCGATCAGCGCCAGGGCGATCACCCCGCCCGCCGCGCGCAGGGCGGCGCGGCGCCGCTCGGGGCTCAGGCCGCCCCCCGCTCCTGAATGCGCTCGTACTGGGCGAGGAGTTGGAGCGCGCCGCTCGGGTCGCCCGCCGCCTCGCACAAACGCCCCAGGTTGAAGTGGGACTCGGCGTGATCGGGATCGAGCTTCACGGCGCGTCGGTAGGCGACCATCGCCCCTCTCGCCTCCCCGCGGTCATCGAGCGCGACCCCGAGGTTGAACGCGGCCAACGCGCTGTCCGGGCGGGCCGCGCACGCCCGCCGGTAGTGCGATTCGGCGCCGCCGACCTCCCCCAGCTCGTGCAGCAGGCGGCCGAGGTTCAGGTGCGCCTCCGCGTGCCCGGGCGCGAGCGCGATGGCGCGCAGGTACGCCGCGCGCGCCTTCTCCACCGATACCGCCTCGAGGTCGAAGCCCAGGTCGAACCAGTCGTCCGCGGACAGCTCCGGGTCGCCCGCGCGCGGCCGCTCCGCGTCGGGCGCGAACGGCTCCACGCGGGACGCCAGCTCGGCGACCGAGAAGTCGAGAGCGAGCTGGCCAGTCTCGGGGTCCCACGCGGACCGCTCGTCCCGCACCAGCACCCGCTCGCCGACCGCGGAGACGCGCACCGCGCTGAGCGGTCGCCCGCGCGGGAGTTGCTCGCGCAGGCTCCGGAGCGCGGAGCGCACGCGGCGGGCGGGCACGTCGTTCGCGAGCAGCTCGCGCGCGGCGCGCAGCAGCACGATGTCCTGGAAGGTGAAGCGATAGGTATTCCCAGGCCCGCGCGCGGGCTCGAGCAGCCCGGCCCGCGCGAACGAGCGCATCCTCTCCTCGGTGAGCCCGAGGATCTCGGCGACGTGCCGCGTGGTGTAGCCGGTCATTTCATGAAGATGGCGGCTCGCGACTGCCGATGCGACCAACGCGTTACTCGCCCGCCGCCCTCTTCTTCCTGGGCGGCGACTTGTCGGCTGTCTTCCTGGCGGGCGCCTTCTTGTCCGCGCCCTTCTTCTTGGCGCGGCTGGCGGGCTTCCGCTCGTCGCCGCCCGCGATCGACGCCTTGAGCGCCGCCATCAGGTCGATGATCTGGGTCTTCGGCTCCTCCGCCGGCGCCACCGTGATCTCCTACCCCTCGACCTTTCTCTGGATCAGCTCGAGCATCTTCTCGGCCGGCTTCACGTCGGCGGCGGCGATCGGCACCTCGGCGAACGAGCGCACCTCGTCGGCGTAGCGGAGCTGGTCCACGACCAGCCCCTCCTCGTGCGGCCGGGTCATGACCAGGTACTGCTTGCTGCGGGTGGCGTACTTGGCGATCGCCACCCGCCCGGACTCCTTGGTCTTGGGCGCCTCGATCGCCTTCAGCTCGTCCTCCTGGAAGAGCACGTACTGGCCCTTGGAGAACTCGTAGCCCTTGGCCATGTCGTCACGCGCGACCGTGACGTCGCACTGCGGGAAGCTGTAGTGCTGCTTCAGCCGCGTTCCGCACTCGGCGTGGACGAGGTTGAACGACACCCGGGAGCCAGGCTCGCCGGTCGAGTACAGCCTCACTGGCAAAGAGACGAGCCCGAAGGAGATCGTGGTCGAGGCGATCGCGCGTGCGGCCATGGGCGGTCCTGGATGAAGCGTTCCCCTCCGGTGGGACGACGGTGCCCGACCGGAAGAGGAACATATGTTCCTGGCGGTCTTCGGATCACCCTCTACGAAATCTGTCTCCCGGCTTGGTGTTGCCCGAGATCTGCACGTCCCATCCGTCGGGATCCTTGACGTGGAAGCTGGCCCACGGACGCCGTCCCTCGGTGCCGGTGTCGAGCCGCGGCGCGAGGCCGCGCCGCTTCAGCTCGTCCTCGACCCGGTCGGTGTCCCAGTCGTCGATCTGGAACGACATGTGGTTCACGAGCCCCGTGATCTGCCCGGGGGCCGCCGGCGGCGCGCCCGCGGGCCGATTGCGCGGCAGCATGTGCGTCCCCTCGGCGCCGAAGTAGAGGCGGCACTGGCCCTCGCCGTCGTCCCCTTCGACGCTCATCCCGAGCAGGTCGGCGTACCAGTCGCGGGTGCGCGCGTAGTCGGTGACCTGGTACGAGATATGGTCGATGCCGATTGCCTTGAAGGCCGGCGCGGCGGCGGCGGCCGCGGCCTGCTTCGGCAGCGCCAGCGCGGCGGCCGCCACCGCCAGGGAGTGGATGAGCGTGCGCCGGTCGATCGCACCGTTCTCGAAGTCAGCGACCAGCCGGGCGATGGTGGCTTCCATGGAGGTCTCCTGAAACGGGGAGTCGGCGGGCGCGGGGGAGCGGTCAGGATCATGCACCGCGGGCCGGCGGGGCGCCACTCGCGGGACCCGGCGCGGCGCGCCGGGCCACCATCTTACCTTCCCCGCCATGCCCCCCCAGGACCGCCTCGAGCGGTATCGCGACAAGCGCTCCCCCGCGCCGCACCCCCGAGCCGTTCGGTGCCGCCGCACCCACCACCGGCCAGCTCTTCGTGCTGCACAAGCACCACGCCCGCAACCTGCACTAGGACCTGAGGCTGGAGTGGGAAGGGGCGCTGGAGTCGTGGGCGGTGCCCAAAGGGCCATCGCCCAATCCCGCGGACAAGCGGCTCGCCATGCACGTGGAACCGCATCCGCTCGACTACGCCGAGTTCGAGGGTGTGATTCCGAAGGGGGAGTACGGCGCCGGACCCGCGATCGTGTGGGACAAAGGAACGTGGGTGCCCGTCGAGGACGTCGCCGCCGGCTTCGCGAAGGGGAAGCTCCTGTTCGAGCTGTGGGGCTACAAAGTGAAGGGACTGTGGACGCTCGTGCACGCGCCGAAGGCGGGCGCGAACCACTGGCTCCTGATCAAGGAGAAGGATGAGCATGTGGATCGGGGCGGGACCGCCGTCTATCCTGACGACTCGATCTACTCCGGACTGGACGTGGACGACCTGCCGCGCGCGGCAGAGATCCAGGCCGAGATGGAGGAGTGCGCGCTGGCCGCAGGGGCGCGCCGATGGGGAATCGCTCCTGATCAGCCGCAACGGGAACGACCTCACCCCAACCTTCCCCGAAGTCGCGCGCGCGATCCGCGGTCTGCCGTACGAGGGCCTCGTGCTCGACGGCGAGGTGGTCGTCCACGACGAGCATGGCCTTCCCTCCTTCGGCCACCTGCAGCGGCGGGGCCGCTTGCAAAACGGGCGCGACATCGCGCGCGCCGCTGCCGAGCGTGGGCCCCCTGCGCTTCTCCGACCACGTCGCCGAGCAGGGCGAGGCGCTCATGACGAAGGTGGTGGAGCTGGGGCTCGAGGGAATCGTCGCCAAGCGCGCGGACTCCAAGTACGCCGGCGGGCGCTCGCGCTCCTGGTACAAGATCCCGGCGATCCGCACCGACGACTTCGTGGTGGTGGGATTCACCGACCCCGCGACGGGCCGCCCGGGCTTCGGCGCGCTGCACCTCGCCCGCTACGTGGGCGACACGCTCACCTGGATGGGGAGCGTCGGCACCGGCTTTGCCGAGGCGCAACTCAACGACCTGCGCGCGCGGCTGGAGGACGCGAGTGCGCGCACCGGGGTCGCGGGCGCGCCGCGCACCAAGGGCAACCACTGGGTGCGGCCCGAGCTGGTCGCCGAAGTGACGTTCAAGGAGATCACCGCCGACGGCATGGTCCGCCACGGCTCGTTCAGCCGGCTCCGCGACGACAAGCGGCCGCAGGAGTGCCGCGCGGAAGCGGAGGAGCTGGGAGAGGATGCGGCGGTTCCCGTGTCCGAGTCCGATCGCACAATCAAGTTCACCAACCTGAAAAAAAATATTCTGGCCGGACGCAGGCTTCACCAAGGGCGACCTGATCGAGTACTACCGCGCGATCGCGCCCTGGCTGCTCCCCTACCTGATCGACCGCCCGCTCGTACTCACCCGCTACCCCGGCGGCATCACCGAGAAGTCGTTCTATCAGAAGGATGCGCCGTCCTGGGCGCCCGACTGGATCCGCACGGTCACGGTGTGGAGCGACAGCTCCGAGCGGGAGCTCAACTATTTCGTCGCCGAGGAGGTGGACACGCTCCTCTATCTCGCCAACCTCGGCACCATCCCGCTCCACATCTGGCACAGCCGGGTCGCGTCGATCGCGACCCGCGACTGGTGCCTTCTCGATCTGGATCCCAAGGATGCGCCGTTCGCCGACGTCGTCGAGATCGCGCTCTTCCTGCACTCACTGTGCGACGAGGTCGGGCTGCCCCACTACGTGAAAACGTCCGGCTCGTCAGGGCTTCACGTGATGATCCCGCTCGGACGCCAGATGAGCTACGACCAGTCGGTCACGCTCGGCGAGTTGATCGCGCGCCTGGTGGTGAAGGCGCTGCCGAAGATCGCGACCATCGAGCGCACGGTGCAAAAGCGCGGAGGGAAGGTCTACGTGGACTACCTGCAGAACCGGCAGGGACAGCTGGTGGCGGCGCCGTTCAGCGCGCGCGAAAATCCGGGCGCGACGGTGTCGGCGTCGCTCAAGTGGAAGGAGGTCGGCCCGAAGCTGTCGCTCGCGGACTACACGATCGGGTCGGTCCCCAAAGGCATGAAGAAGCTCAAGGGCGGGGACCCGTTCGCGCCGGTTTTGAGCGAGAGTCCTGACCTGGTGGCGGCGCTGG
This sequence comes from Longimicrobiales bacterium, assembly GCA_964201975.1. Lineage (GTDB taxonomy): Bacteria > Gemmatimonadota > Gemmatimonadetes > Longimicrobiales > Gaopeijiaceae > UBA2988. The sequence continues at coordinate 6,074 of CAXNGW010000001.1, forward strand.
GGAGGCTGATGGAGCGGGCCGGGAAGGGGTAGCCGGGTCGCCGAGGCCTACCCCGCGCCGAACGGCCTGCGCACCTCGGTCACCCGGATCGTGACTTCCTTCCCGGTGGCACCGCACGTCGATGCGTCCCCCAGCATTCCCTTCACGATCGCGCGATCGCCCTGCTTGAGCCCGCGCATGTCGCCCGCCAGGTAGTAGAACTCGCCCCCCTCCGCCTGCATCACGGCGCACCGGCCCGCGCCCTCCATGAGGATCCCCTCGCGCGACAACGCACCGTCGCGCTCGGTGACCTGGAATGCGGACGAGACCGCGAGCGGCCGGAAGTAGAAGTCGAGCACCACCAGCGCGTGCGGACGGTTCGACTCCGCCCACTGCGGAACGACGATCGTGTCGGTGAATTCCCCGGTCGTGCTGGTGAGGATCTCCTTGAGCACCTCGAACCCCACCCGTTGCGCGCCCACGCCCAGGCGCACCGGGGTGATCGCGGGGAGGTATTGCCAGCGCACCACCACCCTGGTCCCCGGAGGCCCGCTCAAGGGGGTGAACGTCGCGATACGGTACGCGAACGAATCCCGCACGGCGCGCGTGTTGACGCGCTCCCGGGCGTCCTGGGCCGCGAGCGTGACCGGGAGCAGAAGGGCGGGCAGGAGGGCGGCGAGCGAGCCGAAACGCCGCGCGCGGGGGAACAATGGGATCGCCATGGTCATCACGGGTTGATGGATCCGAACGGGCGGCCGTCGCGGAGCGCGGCGTAGGGGACCAGCCGCTGGGTCCCTGCGCGCCGCTTGCCTCCCGAATCGGTGAACTCGTACCGGCCTTCGGTGACCTCGAAGAGGGCGACGTCGGCCGCAGCGCCTTCCGTCAGCGTTCCCAGCTCCAGCCCCAGCGGGTAGATGCGCGCCGGCGCCGACGTGGCGCGCTCGATTACCTGCGGGAGGGTCATCCCCATCTCCATGAACTTCGAGAGGGTCGTCGGCAGATCGAAAACGGGGCCGAGAGAGTTGCCCCGGTGGACGTCGCTGGAGATGGTCGTGGGGAGGATGCCCTGGGCCAGCGCGCGCTCGGCCACATCGAAATCAAGGTTACCACGACCGTGCCCGATGTCCAAGTTCACCCCACGGGCGACCGCCTCCATCACCTCGGGATAGGGCTTCCCGGCGCCGTCGAGGATGCTGCCGTCGCGGCGGAACGCGTGCGTGATGACGTCGCCCGGCCGCAATTGCTCGACGATGCGCGTGAGCGGCGACGTCTGCCCGCCGATGTGGACCACGATCGGCACCCCCGCCTGGTCGGCGGCGGCGCGCGCGCGCCGCATCACCTCGACGTCCTGACCGGCGGGGATGCCCGCCAGCATGCGCACCTTGACCCCCACGATGACGTCGCGGTTGGCCGCGATCGCGCGCGCACACGCGTCCGGGTCGAGGAAGGCCAGGTCCGCGGTCTCGTTTCCGATCGTCATGCCCGGCCCCGAGATGTTGATGAGCGCGTACACCCGCGTGCGCGCGCGGCTCGCCACGTACTGGCGGAAGCCGGGGAAAGTGGTGGCGCCGGCAGACCCCGCATCGATCACCCCGGTCACGCCGCGCGCGAGCCCGATCTGGTCGGCGTCGATGCCGACGTTGGCGACGCCTTCGTAGCAGTGCACGTGGCTGTCGATCAAGCCCGGGGTGACGATCTTGCCCGCCGCGTTCAGCGACTGGCGCGCCTGGTCGGGCGGGATGCGCTCCGCCACCCGGCCGATGCGGGTGCCGAGGATGCCGACGTCGCGGATCCCGTCGATCCCGTTGGCCGGATCGATCACCCGCCCGCCCGTGATCACCAGGTCGAAGCGCGGGGTCTGGCCGGCGAGCAACGACGCGCCAGGCAGGGCCGCGGCGGCCAGCAGACTCGCGGCGCCGGCCAGGAACTCGCGGCGGTTGCGCTCGCTCATGCGGGACTCATGGTGTGGAGGGAGGGAGAGGTGGCGATGCGTGCGGCCGCGCCCCAGTGGCGCCGGCCGAACCACCGCACGGCTAGATACGCAGCGCGCCGCCGCCATTTCGCGACGCCCTGCTCGCGCATGATGCGCGCGAACAGCTCGTCGGCGTGCACGCGCGTCCACGGCTGGTCGCGGGCAGCCCATGTCCCCGCGTCGGCCTCCCACTCGAGGGTGACAACACGCCCGCCTGCGCGGTACAGCCAGTCGTGGAAGATCGAGGCGAGCCCGAGGTCGAGCGGCGAGATCCACGCCCACACCGGTCGCGGCACGCTGGCGAAGTCGTGCGCGAAACCGGCCGGCACCGTCAAACGATACAGGTGGGCGGGACGTTCTCCGCCCAGCGGGTGCCACCAGCTGTAGGTGGCCTCCTCGAGCAGCTGGAAATGGTGGAAGAAGTCCGCCTCCAGGCGCTGGGCCGGGGAGGACGCCTCCCCTTCGACGTCGGGGCTCAGGGGCGGGGTGGGCGGGACGCGGTCCGGTGACATGTTTGGCTTGCCCGCACAATTCACCCCGATCGGGCCGCCCGCCAGCCCCCCCGCCGCTCGGCGACCCGCGTCGATCCGATACAGGCACTTCGCTACGAATAATGTCCCCTTTGGGGTTGAGCTGCTAACTCCCTGCCACACAATAAATTAGAAGTGGGGGAAGCCAGGCTTTCCGCTCCGTGACCCGGTCAAGCAGGCCATGGCGGAGACCATGGTGGAGCGGCTCGCGGGCCGGGGATGGGACCTCCTCACCCTGGAGCACGAGCGCGTGGACTTCTGGGTCGAGCGCTTCACCACCGACCCGGACATGAAGGCCAGGATGGAGGGCTTCCTGTCCCGCGCCGGGTTGTACGCGCCCATGATCTCGATCAAGCTCGAGGAGCGGGACATGCCGCACGACCTGGTCTTCCTGGCGATGACCCGAGTCGGGGTTCGACCCCGAGGCGTATTCGGGTGCGAACGCCTCCGGACTTTGGCAGTTCATCGCCGAGACCGGGCGCCGGTACGGCCTGGTGGTGGTGACGGGCTCCGAACGCGCGAGCAGTGAGGAAGACTACTATCGGATCTGGGACCGGCTGCCGGAGGAAACGCGCGACTACGTGCCCCTCATGATCGCCGCCGCGCGCATCGCCAAGGATCCGGGCCGGTACGGGTTCCAGCACGTCGTCCCGCTCGAGGCGCAGGAGTACGATGAAGTGAAGGCGGCGCCGAACACGGAGCTGTCCCGCATCGCCGCGGCCGCCGGCGTGGACGCGGACGCGCTCGCGGAGCTGAATCCCTTCCTGAAGGGGAAGCGGTCGCCCACGATCGACGGCTACCAGATCCGGGTCCCGCGGGGATCCGCGGAGCGGGTCGCGGCGGCGCTGGGGGGGGGGCGGGCTCCGGGCGAGTCCGCCACCCGGGCCGCCAATTGAGCGGCGGGCGCTAGAGCTCTTCCTCGACCGTGAGCCCCTGGGCCTCGAGCGCGCGGACGATCGACTTGCCGTGGTCGCGGCCGCGCGTCTCGAGGTGCATCACCAGGTCCACATCGCCCACCGAGATGTCGGCGAAGGCGCGCCGGTGCACGATCTCGAGCACGTTCGCCCCCTCCTCCGCGACCGCGTGCGCCAGCCGCGCGAGCGAGCCGGGGCGGTCCTGCATGCGCACCCGCAGCCGGATCAGGCGGCCGTCCGCCACCAGCCCGCGATCGATGATACGGGAGATGCGGTTGATGTCGATGTTGCCGCCCGAAAGCACGAACACCGTGGCCTGATCGGGCGACAGCGGCACCCGCCCGCTGAGGAGGGCGGCGGCCGGTGCCGCTCCGGATCCCTCGGCAACCGTCTTCTCGCGCTCGAGCAGCAGCAGGATGGCGGTCGCGATCTCTTCCTCGGTGACCACCACCAGGTCGTCCACCCAGTGCTGGATGTGCCCGAACGTGAGCTCGCCGACCTGCTTGGTCGCGATCCCGTCCGCGATCGTGTCGGCGTGCTCGATGCGGACGATGCGCCCCGCATCGCGCGATGCACGCGCCGACGGCGCCGCCGCGCTCTCCACGCCGATCACGCGCACGTCGGGGCGCTGCGACTTGATCGCGACCGCGATTCCCGAAATCAATCCGCCGCCGCCCACTGGCACCACGACCAGATCCACGTTCGGCACCTGCTCGAGGATCTCGAGCCCGATGGTGCCCTGCCCCGCCATCACGTCGAGATCGTCGAAGGGGTGGATCATCACCAGCCCCTCTTCCTTCTCCAGCCGGCGCGCTTCCACCGCCGCTTCATCGAAGATGCTGCCGCGCAGCACGACGCGCGCGTGATAGCGCTCGTTGTTCTTGACCTTGATGCGCGGGGTGTTCTCAGGCATCACCACGGTGGCCTTGATCCCCAGCCGGTGCGCGTGGAAGGCGACCGCCTGGGCGTGGTTGCCGGCGCTCGCGGTGACGACGCCCTTCGCGCGCTGCTCCGGGCTCAGCTGGAGCATCTTGTTGAGCGAGCCGCGCTCCTTGAACGAGCCGGTGCGCTGCAGGTTTTCGAACTTCACGTGCAGCCGGCCGGGAATCAGGTCCCCGAACACGAGTGATTCCGTGCATGGCGTATGGACCAGCGCGCCGGCGATGCGCTCGCGCGCGACGCGCACGTCGGCGAGCGTCAACTCGGGGCGCTTCACGGGCGCGCTTCGCTCCGCCCGAGCCCGCGGCTTCGGTGCAGGTAGCGAAGCCGCCATCCCACCTCGGTGCGCGCCACGACCCAGCTCTCCACCGCGGTCCAGGGCACGTTCTCGCCCGCCACCGACGCCTGGAAATCGAGCGACAGCAGCGCGGCGTCCGGGGAGAGCATCGAGAAGGTGGAGCCGGCGAGCGTCCAGCCGAGCCCGTCGGTGCCGCCGAGCAGCGGCCGCGGGAGCTGCGCCGCCGCGTCCGCGCGCGTCCAACGGACCTCGTCCTCCTGGTCGATCAGCACTGCGTCCCGAGTCGTCAGTTGCGCCACGCGCGTCACGTCACCCACGCGGAAGGCGTCGCTGACCGCGGCCAGCGTGGCCCGCACGGTGTCCTCGAGCGGTCCCCCCGACGGAGTGGACGCGCTGTACTGGGTGCCGGCGGCAGGCTGCTGCGCGGCCAGGTCGGGCCGCTTCTCGAAGCGGCAAGCCGAACCCAGCGCGACCACGCCGAGCAGGAGCCCGGCGCGCCGGCGCACGCTCACCCGCGGGCCTTCGCCCGGTACACGCCCAGTCGGAGCGGAGGCTGGAGGCTGGAGGTGAAGTGGAGGCGGTTGTCGCTCTCCACGACCACCACGCGCTGCTTGGTGTGGGTCTTCGGGTAGTCGGTGCCGGGCTCGCTCTCGACCATCAGGCGCTCGTCCGGTCCGAGCTCGCCGTACAGCGTCCGCAAGCGCTTCTCCAGGTCGGCGAGCAGCACCTGCTCGACCTCGCCCTGGACCCAGCCTTCGGCGCTGCCCTCCAGCGCGTGCTCCCGCACGCGGTCGTGCGCGGCCAGGAACTCGTCGAGCGGCTGCGCGTGCTTCTGATCCTTACGGAAGCGGATCTCGGTGAGGGCCTTGGAGTCGAAATCGGGCTCCACGCTGTGCACCGAAGTGCCGTAACGGCGGAGGATCATAGGGGGAAGCGCGCTCCGCAGGTCAGCTGAAGCCGAGCAGCTTCTGGAGCTCCTCGGGAGACAGGTCGTCCGCGTTCTTGGAGCCCACCGAGCGCGCGGAGCGTGCGTGCTTGCGCTCCACCTCGTCCTCCGCCGGCGGCGCACCCGAGTAGTCGTAGCCCTCGATGCGCTCGCGCGGGAATGTACGCCCCAGATGGTGCTCGATGGTGCGCAGCGTGCCCAGGTCCCCGGCGGTGACGAACGTGACCGCGGTCCCCAGCGCCCCTGCGCGGGCGGTGCGCCCGATGCGGTGCACGTAGTCCTCGGGGTCCATCGGCACGTCGTAGTTGACCACGTGGGTGATCCCGTCCACGTCGAGGCCGCGCTGCGCGATGTCGGTCGCCACCAGCACGCGCACCTTCCCCGACGTGAAGTCCTCGAGCGCCTGCGTGCGGTGCTTCATCTGCCGGTCCGAGTGCATCACGTCGGCCTTGATGCCCTCGCGCGCCAGCCGGCCCACCAGCACGTCGGCGCCGACCTTGGTGCGGCTGAACACCAGCACGTGGTTCCATCCCTCGTGCTGGAGCAGGTGCACGAGCAGGTCGGGCTTCTTGTCCGGCTTCACCGAATAGATCACCTCGGTGATGCCCGACGCGGTCGTGCCCGAGCGCGCGGCCTCGACCCAGAGCGCCTTGTGCGTGATGCGGAGCGCGAGGTCGTGCACGCCGTTCGGCATGGTGGCGGAGAACAGCATCGTCTGCCGGCCGCGGGGGAGCATCTTCAGCACGCGCTCGATGTCCGGCCGGAAGCCCATGTCCAGCATGCGGTCCGCTTCGTCCAGCACCAGGAAGGAGACGTGGGAGAGGTCCACGCGCCCGCGCCCCATGTGGTCGAGGAAGCGGCCCGGCGTCGCTACGATCACCTCCCACCCCTCCTGGAGGGCGTCGATCTGCGGCCCGTAGCCCACGCCCCCGTAGATGGCGGTACAGCGGATGCTCGTGCCCTTGGCCAGGGCCTCGCTGTCGTCGGCGACCTGCTGCGCGAGCTCCCGGGTCGGACAGAGCACGAGGATCTGGAGCCCCTTGCCCGGCTCGATGCGCTCGAGCGCCGGGATCATGAAGGCGCCCGTCTTGCCAGTGCCGGTCTGCGCGATCCCGACCACGTCGCGACCGGAGATCGCCGCGGGGATAGCCTGCCATTGGATGGGGGTGGGTCGCTCCCACCCGAGCGCCTCAACCGCGGCCAGCCGTGTCTCGGACAGCCCGAGGGCCTGGAAGTTCCTTGCTTCTTCGGTCATCAATTCCTGGTATCGAAAACGGGGTCGAGACCGCGAAACGTAAGCGCGGACGGGATTTCCGCACAGTCTGGAGCCGATTCCATGCCCGACCGTCCCACCCCCGTCCTCTTCGTCTGCCTCGGCAACATCTGCCGCTCACCGCTCGCCGAGGGGGTCTTCCGGAGCCTGGTGCGGAGCCGCGGGCTGGAGGCCCGCTACCGGATCGACTCCGCCGGGACCGGGGGCTGGCACGCGGGCGAAGACCCCGACCCGCGCTCGATCGAAGTCGCCCTCAAGAACGGCGTCACGCTGACCGGCCGGGCCCGTCAGGTGGAGCCCGAGGATCTGACGGCCTTCGCATGGGTGATCGCGATGGACCGCCAGAACCTGCTCGAGCTGCGGACGCTCGCGCGCGCGTCGGGCGGCACCGCGCGGCTGCATCTCCTGCGCGAATTCGACCCTGAGCCCGGCGACGTCCAGGTGCCGGATCCCTACTACGGGGGCCCCGAGGGGTTCGATCTGGTCTACGAGATGGTGCATCGCGCGTGCGCGGCGCTGCTCGACGAGATCGAGGCCGCGCGGGCAGGGCGCGCCGAGCCGGCATGAGCGCGGGGCGGGCGGCGCGGCTAGCGCCTGCACTCTCCTCCGCGCTCGAGCGCGCGCTGGAGGGCGTTCTGGGCGGGGCGGTCCGGCTGGCCGGAGCCGAAGCGCTCGGAGGCGGCTGCGTGAACCCGTCCGCGCGTCTGACCACCGAGCGCGGCGAGCGGTTCTTCGTGAAATGGAACCCGCGCGCGCCGGCCGATCTCTTCGCGGTTGAAGCGGACGGCCTGCGGGCGCTGCGGACGGCGGCGGGGGCTGCGCTACGCGTCCCCGAGGTGCTGGCGGTGGGGCGAGGTGGGGGAGGCTCCCCGCCCTGGCTGCTGCTCGAATACATCGAACCCGGTCGGGCCGGGCCTGCCTATGCCTCCGCGCTCGGCGCGGGGCTCGCCTCCCTCCACCGCGCGCCCGCATCCGGCGGGTGGGGGTGGGAGCGCGACAACTTCATCGGCCCGTTGCCGCAGGCGAACGCGGCCGCGCCCACCTGGGGAGAGTTCTGGCGCGACCGCCGCCTCGCGCCGCAGCTGAAGCGAGCGCGCGCGGCCGGTCGCTTCCGGGGCGCCGATGCGGGCGTGCGGGACCGCGCGGTCGACAGCACGCCGGAGCTGCTCGCCGGCGTGGACGAGCCGGCGAGCCTGCTGCACGGCGACTTGTGGGGTGGGAACGTCCTCGCGGACGGAGAAGGCCGGCCGGCGCTGATCGACCCCGCGGCGTACCGCGGGCACCGCGAGGTCGATCTGGCGATGAGCGAGCTGTTCGGCGGCTTCCCTCCCGGTTGGCCCCGCGCGTACTCCGATTCCTGGCCCCTCGACGAGGGCTACGCGCGCGGGCGCCGCGCTCTCTACCAGCTCTATTACCTGCTCGTGCACGTCAACCTGTTCGGCGCGGGCTACGAGTCGGGCAGCCTGGCCGCGGCGCGCGCGGCGCTGTACGCCTAGCGGCGCGCGAGCGCCCCCGCCAGCCGCCGGATCCCGTCCTCCAGCACCGCGTCGGCCGCCGCGTAGCTCATGCGCACCCAGCGGTCGTCCCCGAACGCCGAGCCCGGCACCAGCGCCACGCCGGTCTCCTCGAGCATCCAGGAGCAGAACTTGGTCGAGCTGGGGATCTCGTCGGTGAACGCCGAGTCCACCCGGAAGAAAAGGTAGAACGCGCCCATCGGCTTCACATACGCGAAGTCGGGGAGCAACTCGTCGAACAAGCGCGTCACCAGGTCGCGGCGGCGGCGGAACGCGACCACCATCTCCTTCACGGCCTTGTCGGTGCGGGCGGTGTCGGTGAACGCCGCCAGCACGCCGACCTGAGTGGGTGTAGAAGCGTTCGAAGAAACGTGGCTCTGGACCGCGCCCAGCTCCTTGGCGGTGACCGTGTCGCAGTAGGAGAAGCCGAGCCGCCATCCGGTCATCGCGAACGCCTTCGAGGCGCCGTCCACCAGCACGAACTTCTTCCCCAGCGATCCCGCGGGCAGCTCGAGGATACCGGTCGCGGGCGTGCCCTTGTCATCGGCGAAATTGATGCAGCGGTAGATCTCGTCCGCGATCACCCAAACGTCCCGGTCGCGCGCCCACTCGATAACGGCCTTGAGCTCGTCACTCGGGTAGACGCTCCCCGTGGGGTTCGACGGGGACGAGTAGATCAACCCCTTCGTATTCGGCGTCCATGCCCGCTCGAGGTCCGCGGGAGTGAGTCGGAAGTCGCGCTCCTCGCTCCCCATCACCGGCACCGGCGTGGCACGCGCGAGCGTCACGATCTCGGGGTAGCTGGTCCAGTAGGGAGCGCCGATCAGGACTTCGTCGCCGGGCCCGAACAGACAGAAGCACGCGTTGAAGAGCGCCTGCTTGGCGCCCGACGTGACGACCACGCCCTCGGGGTCGAGCTCCCGCCCCGCGCGCTCCGACAGCGAGCGCGCGATCGCCTTCTTGAGCTCGGGCATGCCGGCCGGCGGCGTGTAGCGGGTCTTGCCCTTTCGGATCCCCTCGATCGCCGCGTCGGAGATGAACGTCGGCGTGTCGAAGTCCGGCTCGCCCGCGCTCAGATCGATGATGTCACGGCCTTCGGCGCGCAGCTTCTTGGCGAGCGCGCTCACCGCCATGGTGGCGGAAGGCTTGATCTTTTCGACGTTGGCGCTGAACGGCATGGCTCCCTCTGACGTGGACGGGTTAGGGCATCGCTTCCGAAGACCGGAATATACGCCCGAGGCACCGGCTCTACCTAGCCGGCCCGGCGCTCCGCAGATTCGCCCGCCATGACCCCTTCCTCCATCCGCTTCTTCTTCGACTACGTGGATCCGGGATCCTTCCTGGTGGAGCGGATCCTGTTGGGCCCCGAGGAGCGCGGCGAGGTCAGGGTCGAGCGCATCCCCTTCGAGGTCACCCCTCCCCCCGCACCGCTGGCGGATTCCACGAGCGATGAGTGGCAACGGTTCTGGGAGGGTGCACGCGACATGGCCGCTCGGGAGGGGGTCGCGCTCGCCAACCCGAGCCTCGTTCCCTGGACCCGTAAGGCGCACGAGATGGCGCTGCACGCGCGCGAGCTCGGCGTCTTCCCCGCCGTCCACCGCGCGCTCTTCGAAGCTTTCCTGATCGCCGGACGGGACCTCGGGCGGGTGGACGTGCTGCTCGATCTCGCGGTGAAGCGCGGGCTCGACCTCACCGCGACCAAGGCCGTGCTCGACGTGGACCGGCATGCGCCGGCCATCGCACACGCGCGCGTCGAAGCGGAACGCGAAGGAGTCCGGGGGGTTCCCACCCTGCTGGCCGCGCGCGGAAGGCTGGAAGGCTTCCGCGGCGCCGATGCGACCCTCGACTTTCTCCGTGGAGTCGCGGCCCCCTGACCGCGAACGTCCCCATGTCTGGATATCTGCGAAAGACCGCTCTGAGCCCCGACGAGGTGCTGTCGGCCGCCGAGACGCTCCTCCCCGAGCGCATCGGCCTCAGCCGCGCCACGGGCTCCGGCCACGGCGCCACCTACACCGGCGCCGAAGGCACCGTCACGCTCGCCGCGCACCGCCACGGCGTGTACACCGAGGTGACCGCCAGCACCGATCGCCTGCGCACGTCGCGCGTGGACTACGAGATCCAGAAATTCCTGAACACCCTCCCCTACGAGCCCTTCGACCACGGTGGCCCGGGTTCGGGCGAGCTTACATGAGCCGCGCAATGGAGTCCTTCGAGGAGCTGGGCCTCGGACCGGAGCTGGTGGAGGCGCTGGCGGCCGAGGGGTTGGAGGAGCCCACCCCGTTCCAATCGGCCGCGATCCCGGTGATCCGGCGCGGCAACAACCTGCTCGGCCGCGCCGGTCCCGGAGCGGGCACCCTGGTCGCGTGGGGAGCCGCCCTGCTCGACCGGCTCGAAGCGGGCGCGGGAACGCCGCGCGCGCTCGTGCTCACTCCGAGCGCAGAGTCGGCCCGGCAGCTGGCCGAGTCGCTCGCGAGCCTGGCCGCCGCGAGCGGCCATACGCTCGCCTCCGTGGGCGCGCCGTGGGTCCTCCCCGAGCGCGCCGATCTGCTGTTCGGCACCCCCTCCGACCTGCTCGAATGGGCGCGCGCGAGCCGCTTCGACGTGAACGCCGTCGAGGCGCTGGTGGTGGACCAGGCGTCCGCGCTCCAGCGCGTGGGCGGCCTTGGCGAGGTCGAGGCGCTCCTCGAGTTCATCCCCAAGGAAGCGCAGCGGGTGGTGCTCGCGCTGCCGGTGACGCCCGAGATCGAGAATTTCGTGGAGCGCCACGTGCGCCGCGCGGTGCAGGTCCCGCCGGCCGTCGTCGAAGCCGAGGCGAGCACCAAGCGGGGCGAGGTGCGGTACCGGATCGTGGAGGAGCCGCGAGAGGCGGGGGTGCTCCAGCTGGTCGCCGAACTGCTCGAGGATACGCGCCACTGCTGCCTGTTCTTCGCGACCGAGGACCGCGCCGCCGACGTCGGCGACTACCTCACGATGCACGGCTACGCGGCGGGCGCACCCGGCGACGAGGCCGCGCCGGTGTGGCTCGCGGTGCTCGAACTGGCGGCGCGGCCATCGCTCGACATGCCCCAGGTCGTGGCGGTGAGCTACGATGCGCCCGCCGGCCCCGATGGGCTCGACCGCAGACACGGCGGCGGCCACGGCGGCGTGATCGTCGTTCTCCCGCGCGAGATGCCCCACCTGCGAGACGTGGCGCGGCGCACCGGCTACCGCGTGGTTCCATTCCCGCCGGCGCCCGTCGCCGCGGGCCGCAGCGAGCTGGACGCGCTCATCGCGCGCCTGGACGCGGCCGCGGGAGACGCGGACCTGGGTCCCTACCTGGTCGCGCTCGAGCCCCTGTTCGCGCGCAAGGGCGCGGCGGAGGTGGCCGCGGCCGCGGTCGCGCTGCTGCGCCAGCGGCCCGCCGCGCAGGCGGCGCCGAGCGCGCACACCGCGCCGGCAGCGCCCTCGAGCACGGCGGCTGCGTCCCGCACGGGGCAGGCCCCGCCGCCCGCGTTCGTACGGCTCTACATCAGCCTGGGCGAGCGCGACGATGCTGGGCCGGGAGACATCGTCGGTGCCATCACCGGAGAAGCCGGCGTGGCCGGCGCGCAGGTCGGCAAGATCGAGGTGCGTGACACGTTCTCGATCGTGGAGGTTCAGGACTCTGTCGCCGAGCGCGTCATCAAGGCGCTCAACGGCATTACCATCCGCGGACGCAGCGTGCGCGCCGACTACGATCGCGCGCGGGCCGGCGGGCGCGAGGGGCGCGCGCGCGAAGCGCCGCGAAGCGGCGAGTCACGCGCGCGCCCGGCGCCGCGCGGGAAAGAGCGTGGGCCGCGGGACAACGAACGCGGGCCGGAGGATCGGGGCGCGAAGGAGCGGGGGGCGAAGGATCGGGCTCCTCGGGACCGGAGCGAAAAGGATCGGGCACCTCGAGATCGCGCACCCCGGGATCGCGCCCCCGAAGGGGGCTCCGATCGCGGGCCGCGCGGCCCCAAGCCCGGTGGCCCCAGGGGCCCCAAGCCAGGAGGCCCGCGAAGCGGCCCGAAGCCCGGTGGTCCGAGAGGCGTCGGGTCGAAGCCGGGCGGTCCCCGGCCGGGCGGTCCCCGGCCCGGCGGCCCCAAGCCGGGCGGCCCCAAGCCCGGTGGCCCCAAGCCCGGTGGTCCGCGAGGCGGGGGCAAGGGCGGTCCGTCCAAGAGCGGAGGGGGGAGCCGCGGCCCCCGTCCCGGCGGGCGCCCTCCCGGGCGAGGGCGGAGCTAGAGAGCGGAACCGACCCGGAACGAACAAGGGGCCGCACCTCACGGGGTGCGGCCCCTTCGGTTTTTGCGCGCGTCGTCCGGGGTGCGGGCGGAAGCGTCCGGCCGTCCGGGGTCGCGGGCTGACCTACCGAATGCCTTCCTTGAGACCCTTGCCCGACCGGAAGCTGGGGGACTTGGACGCTGCGATCTTGATGCTCTCGCCGGTGCGCGGATTGCGACCCGTGCGAGCCTTCCGCTTCTTCGCCTCGAACGTTCCGAAGCCCGTGATCTGAACGCGGTCACCCTTCTTCAGCGCGCGCTGGATGATGCCGCCGTCGGTGCTGAAGAGCGCGTCAACCGACCGGGAGGCGTCGGCCTTCGTGATCCCGGTGGCGTCCGCAAGGGAGTCCACCAGATCGGACTTGTTCATCTGCTCACTCCTGCTCAGGAAGGTGGGGGAAATCTTGCGGCCTCGGCCGCTCTGTTCATCGAGCATCGCCTCCGGCACCGCGAGCCGGAAAATGCCGACCCCCCAAAACACCGCGTGGAATCACGCTTTTCAGCACCTCGGGGGGGAAGCGTATCAACGGTAAGAGGCCCTTCCGAACGCGTCAAGAGACAAGAGTGGCCTTGCGCGCACGCCGCCCGCGCCTTCGCGGCGCCACGCACGCGAACGAGCGAGCGCACCGGAGGCCACGCCGAAAAACGAGAAGTGGGAGAAGCGAGAGGGGCCCGCGCGTGCGCGGGCCCCTTCGGTCAGACGGTCTGCTCGCGCCTGCGATTGCGCACGAGCGCGTAGATGAAGGAGGCCACCGCGATGAAGAGCGCGACCTTGACCGTGATCGCGATGAGCGCGAAGAACAACCCGATCAGGGGCAGCACGAGCGCGGCGAACACCTTGAACAGCACCAGCGCCGCGACTCCCCCGACGAACAATCCCGCGAACGTGCGCATCCTTCCTCCTGGTTGAGCGCCGCCGACCTCATCGTCCCGTACGGACATGGTCGAGGGCGGGTTTCGCATCCCCCATCCGGTACGGACCCGTGCGCCCATTCCTTCGCGCCCTTCACGAGGTCTGGCATCCCCCCTGTAGGGGCCCCTGGGCGTGACGGAGCCTCTTCGGCTCCCGAGGCCCTCCGGGGCCCTCCATCGAGGCCACGACCGACCGCGACCGACCACGCCTGACCGACTCCGCGCGATGCACGCCGAAGAGATCCGCACCGCGGCGCGCCTCTGGGCGTGGGGCGTCGCCGCGTCGATCCACGCCTCACGCGGAGGGATTCATGAATGCGCTCGTGAAGCAGGCCGGGGTGGTGGCGATCCTCGCACTGGTCGTGTCGGTGCCGGCGCTCGCCGGGATGACGAACTGTCTCGCGTACATCTCCAGCCAAGGGGACGACACTCCGCTGACGGGCTACCTGGAAGGGGAGAGAACCCACACCAGCACCTCGACCCGCAGCTACACCAGCAGTTGGAGCTACAAGTTCTTCGGCGGGACGTTCTCGTTCACCAACACCGACAGCGAGACGTACTCCGTCGGCGTCTACCGGATGAGCGACGGCAGCGTCCAGCAGTTGCGCTGCGACACCTACCAGTACGTCTGAGCCGAACCGCGGGGGCCGGTACGGTGCCGGCCCCCGCTTCCTCCAGGGGGGAATCATGAGAGCGCAATTCACGCTGAGCGCCGCCGTTCTGGTCGCCGCCTGCCTCGCGGACGCGGGACCGCAGGTCGAACCAATGACGCTCGCCCCGGCCACAGGACCGGTGACGCTGATCCGCGAGGCGACGGGCTCGGATGCGGGCGGTGCCGACCTCTTCCTGCCGGCGTCGCCGCGCGTGGCGGGCGGGCGGGTGTGGGTGCTCGATGGGGGCAACGATCGCCTGGTCGGCTTCGACGCGACGCTGTCGCACGCCCTCGTCGTGGGCCGCGAGGGTGAAGGACCCGGCGAGATCCAGTTCGCGGGGGAGTACGTCGTGGACCAGGGGCGCCTGATCGTCGCCGAGATGGGCAATAGTCGGCTCTCCGTGTTCGACACCTCGGGAGCGTTCCGCTCGGTCATCCCGCTGGCCCGCCCTCCCCGCTTCCTCGCGGTCGTGGATACGACGCTGGTCGTCACGACCGGCGTCGTGGGACCGGAGTATGTCTACCGTGTGGGCGAGCGGGGCCAGGTCGTGCCGTACGCGACCGTGCCAGGGTCGATCCGGCGTCTGGCCGCGTCGCAGCCCGCGCTCTACCTCCCCGCGAGCCCGTACATCGCCTCCGGGGCCGGTGGCGAGCTGTACGTGCTCGATCCGTCTGTGCTCGCGCTCACCGAATTCGGCCAGGGCGGCGAAGTGGTGGGCGTGCACTTGCTGCCCGAGCCGATCCGGGCGCAGCTGCTCGAGCGCAGGCTGGAGCAGAGGAAAGCATGGGGCGCCAAGGCCGCGGCATTCGTAGATACGCCCGCGAGCAAGCGCATCTCGGTGGATCCCGAGGGACGGATTCTCTTGCTCTTCTCCCTCCCCGACAGCTGGGGGCTGCTGATCGACCCCCGCGACTGGAGCGCGCGGCCCCTCCCGCTCCCCGAGAACCGCCGCCTGCACGACCTGCTCTGGGCCGCGAGCGACGCGACGCTGCACGGAGACCGGCTCTACGTCGTCACCGGCAGCCAGTTGTACGAGTTCGCGGTCGAGGGCTGGCGATGACCGCGCGGATCGCCGTGCTCTTGGGCGCGGTGGGGATCGCGGGCGCGCTCGCGGGACTCGTCGCGCGGCTGTTTGCGGATCCACCGGCACCGGCCGGGGCACCGCCCGCCGGCCCCCCGCCAACGCTGGCGATGGGACCCGTCCACGCGGGGCACCTCGTGGTGGTCTTCTCCGACTACGAATGCTCCGCCTGCGCCCTCCTCGAGCGGGAGAGCGGCCCCGCGGTGCGCGCGATCGCCGCGAGCGGCCGGCTGCGCGTCGAGGTGCGGCATTTCCCGCTGCGCGGCCATCGCAGGGCGGCCCGCGCCGCCGCGGCCGCGGTGTGCGCCGCGCGCCAGGGGGCTGGCTGGGAGATGCACGGGGCGCTGCTCGCCAGCGCGCCCAGGTGGCGGTTTGGGCCGCCCTCCCTGCCCTGGTTCCTCGCGCTCGCGGATTCGCTGGGCCTGGACGCGCAGGCGTTCGCGGCGTGCGTCGCCGACGACGCGGTGGCGGGACTGCTCGCGGCCGATCTGGCGCTCGGCCGGGCGCTCGGACTGATCGGCGTGCCGGCCGTCTTCATCGACGGCGCGCCGGTCCCGGTGCGATCGCCGGGAGCGCTCGTGCGCCGGGTCCAGCGAGTGACGCGATGAGCGTCACAGCCCGAACCTCCGCATGCGGTCGCGCAGCGTGTTGCGCGACATGCCGAGGTCGAGCGCGGCGCGCGTGCGGTTGCCGCGGCGCCGATCCAGCGCGTCGCGAATGCGCTCCCTCTCGGCGTCGTCCGAGCCGTAGAAGGAGTACCGAGCGTGGTCGGCGGCGGCCGGCGGCTCGTTCGCCTCGGGTCGCCCGGCCAGGACGGTGGCGAGGGATCCCGCGAAGTCGTCCTGTAAGCCGAGGATGAGCGCGGCCTCGAGGGCGTGGCCGAGCTCGCGCACGTTGCCCGGCCACCCGTGGCCCATAAGCAAGCGAGTCGCCGCCTCGTCGAGCCGGGGACAGGCGAGCCGGTGGCGGGCCGCGGCGGCGGCGAGCAGGTGCGCGGCCAGAAGAGGAACGTCGCCCGCGCGCTCGCGGAGGGGAGGCAGGCGGAGCTCCAGCAGCGCGAGGCGGTGATACAGGTCGCGCCGAAACGCCCCCGCCGCGATCGTCCCCAGCTCGCAGGCGGTTGCGGACACGAGCCGCACGTCCACCCGCACCGTCGCGCGCGCCCCGACCGGACGCACCTCACCCTCCTCGAGAACGGTGAGCAGCTTCGCCTGCTGGGGGAGCGGGAGGTCGCCCACCTCGTCGAGGAGCAGCGTGCCCCCGTGCGCGCTCTCAAGTAGTCCTGCGCGGTCCTCGCTCGCGCCGGTGAAGGCGCCGCGGCGGTGACCGAAGAGCTCGCTCTCGAAGAGCGCTTCGGGAACCGCGGCGCAGTTCACCGCGACGTACGGCCCCCGCGAGCGGACGCCGGCCGCGTGGATGGCGCGCGCGAGCAGGCTCTTGCCCGTCCCTGTCTCGCCCAGCAGCAACACCGGCGCGTCCACCGCTCCCGCGCGCGCCACGAAGCGGCGCACGACTGCCATGGCAGCGCTGTCACCGACGAGGATGGGGTTGGGCTTCGCGGACCGCATGCGACAACGTCGCCCGGGTCACCGGGCAGTCGAATGCTCGAACGCGCATGTCATAGAGGGGACTCGGCGCCCGGGCCACTCAGGCGGCGCCGGAGCCGGCCTGCGGGGACTACTTGTAGCGGTAGGTGACGCGGCCGCGGGTCAGGTCGTACGGGGAGAGCTCCACTTTCACGCGGTCGCCCTCCAGCACGCGGATGTAGTTCTGACGCATCTTGCCGGACAGGTAGGCGAGGATCTCATGTCCGTTCTCAAGCGCGACCCGGAAGGTCGCGTTGGGCAGCACTTCACTCACCGTGCCTTCGATCTCGATCGCTTCCTTCGCCACGTTGCTCCGCTGTGAGGGGACGCCGCCGCGCGGGGGCGGGCCGACCCCAACCTTACACTCGGTCGCATGGGGTGGCAACGGACGGTATCCTGGAGCCATGCCCAGTCCGTTCACCCCGGTGGAGCGGCGCGCGCTCGAGCACGAGCTCGCGCGGGGGGGGAGCGCGTGTCCGCGCTGCGGGTCGGAGCTGGAAACGCGCGAGGTCCCGCCCAGCGGGCAAGTGTCGTACGTGCGGAGCCGCGTGTGGCTGCTGTGCGGAGGGTGCGGAGGCACCGCCGTCGTGGACCGCCGCCGCATCGAGCGGGCCTGCGAATAAGCCCCTGCCGTCCCCGCCGAATCCGGGTTAGGGTTGATTCCCTCGAACCCCGAGTCCTGGAGACGCGATGCCCAACCGCACGGCCACTTTCCGCACCACCCTCGGAACCTTCAAGGTCGAGCTGCTCGACGACAAAGCCCCCGCCACGGCCGGCAACTTTGCCACGCTCGCCGAGAAGGGCTTCTACAATGGAGTCATCTTCCACCGGGTCATCGAGGGCTTCATGCTGCAGGGGGGCGACCCGACGGGCACTGGCCGCGGCGGCCCCGGCTACCAGATCCCGGATGAGTTCGGGAAGGGGCTCCAGCACGACGTCGAGGGCATGCTGTCGATGGCCAACTCGGGCCCCAACACGGGTGGCTCGCAGTTCTTCGTCACCCTCGCCCCGACCCCCTGGCTCGACCGTAAGCACGCCATCTTCGGCAAGGTCGTCGAGGGGCTGGACGTGGTTCGCAAGATCGGGAAGGTGAAGACCAAGCAGGGTGACCGGCCGCTCGAGGACGTCGTAATGGAGGAGGTCAAGGTGGAGGGCGCCAAGACGGCCTAGCCGTCCCCCGGGGGGGTCACCACGGGCGGCTCGGTCCCGGGAGGGGCGTGGCAGCGCTCTTGCACGCCCTGCAGGGGAAAAACCATGCCCACTTCGCGAAACCCCTCCGATCCCGGTCCCGACAGCCCAGGGAGGCGCCCCGACCCCCCCGGGGATCCCGAGCGTCCGGTTCCGGACACCCAGCCGGGCCGTTCCCCCGAGCCTGACCCCCATCCGGAGCCCGGGCGCAGCCCGGGGCCCCAGGCCGATCCGAAACCGGAGCGCACCACCGCGCGCGCGCAGGTCGCCGCGCTGGTCGGGCGGATGCGCGCGTGGCCGCGCCCCTCCCGGCGTCAGACCGCGACCGCCCTCGCGGTCGTGGCGGCCTGCCTGCTGGCGGCGTGGACCCGTTGCGGGGTGCGGGGCTGCCCCGACGTGGGCGTGCTCGCGGCCTATCAGCACGGCGGCGGCCCGCTCCTCCTCGACCGCGGCGGCATGCCCCTCGCGCGCGTGACCCCGCTGGCGCGTACGACGGTCCCCATCGGGTCGCTGCCCGCCTATCTCCCGGAGGCGTTCATCGCGGTCGAGGACAAGCGCTTCCGCGATCACGGCGGCGTGGACTGGAGACGGGTGCCCGGCGCGCTGCTCGCCAACCTGCGCTCGCGTGAGATCGCACAGGGATTCAGCACGATCACGATGCAGCTCGCCCGCAACGTCTTCCCTGAGCGGCTGCCGGCGTCGCAGCGCACGTTCCGCCGCAAGGCGCTCGAGATCCGCGTCGCGGGGGCGATTGAAAACCGCTTCACGAAGGACGAAATCCTCGAGCTGTACCTCAACCACACCTACTTCGGCGGCGGCGCGTACGGGGTCGAGGCGGCTTCCCGCTACTACTTCGGCAAACCCGCCGCGAAGCTGACGCTGGCGCAGGCCGCTACCCTCGCCGCGATCCCGCGCGGGCCCTCGCTCTACGATCCGCGCCGGCACCCCGAAAGCGCCCGGGCGCGGCGCGACCTGGTGCTGGGCCTGATGGAGCGGCAGGGACAGGTGGATGCGGAGGCGGCGCGCTCCGCGCGCGACGCCGAGCTCGCGGTGCTAGCCAAGCCGCCGCGCGCGCGGGACCGCGACCCTCTGGCGCCCTATTTCATCGAGGAGATCCGCAAGGCGCTGGAGGATCGCTACGGATCGGATCTGTACCACGGCCGCATGCGGATCCACACCACGCTCGACCGGGAGCTGCAGGTCGCGCTCGAAGAAGAGCTCGAACGACAGGTCCGAGCCGTCGAGCGGGGGGCCTTCGGACGGTTCCGGCATCCGGACTACGAGCCGGGCCGGACCGGCGCGGCCCAGACCCTCTATCTCCAGAGCGCGGGGTTGGTGCTCGACGCGCGCACCGGCGACATCCTCGCGCTGGTGGGCGGACGCGACCACGACCAGTCCACGTTCGACCGCGCGGTACTGGGGCGCCGTCAGCTGGGGAGCGCCTTCAAGCCGTTCGTCTACGCCGCCGCGCTCGCGAAGGGGTGGACCACGATCGATCAGCTCGACGACGAGCCCCTCCGCCTCGCCATGGACGGTGGGCGGGCCTACGAGCCGCACAACTTCGACGGCAGCTTCAGCGGACCGGTGTCGCTGCGCGAGGCGCTCGTAAAGAGCCTCAACGTGCCCACCGTCCGGCTGGCGACGCAGGTCGGCACCGGCGACATCGCTGCCCTCGCGCGCGCAGCAGGGCTGCACGGGGAGATGGCCGAGACGCCCGCGATGGCGCTGGGCACCGTGAGCGCGAGCCCCCTAGAGGTGGCGCTCGCCTACACGCCCTTCGCCACGCTCGGAACCGCGGTGCGGCGGCCGCGCTGGGTGACCATGATCGAGGATGAGGACGGCAAGGAGCTGTTCGCGCAGGATCCGGATACGGAGGCAGCCCTCGACCCGGCGGTCGCGTACCTCGTGACCGATATCCTGTCCGACGTGGTGGACCGCGGCACCGGCAGCGGCGTGCGCCGGGCCGACTTCCGCGGGGTCGCGGCCGGGAAGACCGGAACCACATCGAACGGGCGCGACGTGTGGTTCGTCGGCTACACGCCGGAGCTGGTCGGCGTAGTCTGGATGGGGCTCGACCGGCCTGCCACCATCCTAGCGGGGGCAGCCGGTGGGCAGCTCGTGGCTCCCGTGTGGGGCCGCATGATGGCCCGCGTGGCGCGCACGCGGGCGATGCCCGGGCCATGGGAGGCCCCGGCCGGGATCGTCACCCGGCGCGCCGACCCCAATACCGGAAGGGTGCTGAGCGACGGGTGCTGGCTCCAGGGCGGGGTGGAAGAGGTCTTCCTGGAGGGCACCGCCCCGCCGGCGAGCTGCCCCGAGCAACCGCGCCGCGGCTTCTTCGATCGAACCTTGGGGTGGCTGGGCGGGATCTTCGACAGATAAGGACCGGGGGGACTGAAGCGGGGGAGGCCCGGTCCCTGGCCGGGTCTTCTGGCGCTCCGGTTCCGAGGCACCCGAGATTCAGGCGGCCACACCGCCTTTCGCCCAGCTTCCGCCGTTCGCCTGACCCAACGAGCAGCTCTCGTCGACCCGACCCCGGGCCGGACGTCGCCCGCTCCCGTGGAGGTCCGATGCGCTTCCAGCGTCCACGCGCCGCCGTCCTGGGGCTGATCGGCGCCGGAGCGCTCGCGGGCGCCGCGCCGCTCGCCCGCGCGGGCGCGGGCGCGGACGCTCCGGCGGCCGCATCGGCTGCGCCCCCCCTGGCCCGGCGCGCCGGGTCCCCCGTGGTGCTCACCCCGCAGCAGGTGGCCCGCGAGTACCACGAGTTCTACTTCACCCGCGGCAAGTACTCGGAGGGCGGCCGCGGCTTCCGCAGGGGATTCGGCGGCGGCAGCTGGGCCACCGACTGGCCCAAGGCCGACCAGCAGTTCATGGTCGTGCTCAAGCGCCTCGTCGGCATCGACAACTCCCCCCTCGACAACGCGGTCGACCTGGCCGATCCCGAGCTCCGCCGCTTCCCCTTCCTGTACATCCTCGAGGTGGGAGAGATGTACATGACCGACGCGGAGCTCCTCGGTCTCAGAAGCTACCTGGCCGCGGGCGGTTTCCTGGTGGTGGACGACTTCTGGGGTCCCTACGAGCTGGCCAACCTGGAGCGAGAGCTGGGCCGCCTTCTGCCGGGAAAGCCGCTACGGGAGCTGCCGCTCGACCACCCGCTGTTCAACAACGTCTACGACGTCTCGAATGTCATCCAGGTGCCGAACGTCCGCACCGGCCAGTCGCACGGCATGTACGGTACGCCCACCCACGAGGGGCGCGGATCCGAGGTCCCGCACGTGTTCGGCATCGACGACGACCGCGGCGAGCTGATGGTGGTGGCCAACTGGAACACCGACATCGGCGACGCCTGGGAGTGGGCCGAGAACCCGTACTATCCGCTCAAGTTCTCGACCTACGCGTTCGAGATCGGCGTGAACATGATCGTCTACGCGATGAGCCACTGAGGAAGGGACGTGGAGTCCATCTTCGAGTTCCTGTTCAAGTACCACCCCGCCCTGTACCGGCAGGGGGACATCGCGCTGCGGGGACCGTGGCCGATCGCGACGCTGCTGATCGCGGCGGTCGCGGTCGCGGCCGTGGTCGGGTTCAGCTACCTGCGTCCGCGCGGGCGCGCGGGCGCGCTCGACCGCGGCGTGATGGCGGTGCTGCGCACGTCCGCGCTCTGCGTGATCGTGCTCTGTCTCCTCCAACCCACCCTGGTGCTCCGCGCGGTGGTGCCACAGCGCAACTTCGTCGGCGTCCTGATCGACGACTCGCACAGCATGACCCTCCCCGGCGAGGACGGCCGGCCCCGCAGCGCGTTCGTGGCCGACCAGCTGGGGCCCGACGGCGCGCTGCTGAAAGCGCTGTCGGAGCGCTTCGCGGTGCGCACGTTCTCGTTCTCGTCCACCACGGGCCGCGTCTCCGACCCAACCGCGCTCGGCTACGCGGGCACCCGCACCGATCTCGCCAGCGCGCTCGACCGCGTGCGCGAGGACCTGTCCGCGGTGCCCTTGTCGGGCATCATCGTGATCAGCGACGGGGCGGACAACGGCGGCCGCGTGCTGGCGGAGTCGCTGGTGCCGCTCCAGGCCGCGTCGATCCCGGTGTTCACGGTGGGGCTCGGGGAGGAGACGCTCACCCCCGACGTGCAGATCGACCGCGTCCAGGCACCCCAGTCGGTGCTGCTCGGGAGCGCGGTGGTGGTAGACGTGATCGTGAGCCAGCGCGGCTACGAGGGCGAGACGGTGACGCTAGAGGTGGCCGACGAGACCCGCATCCTCACGCAGCAGCCGGTGGCGCTGGGCGAGGACGGCGAGCCGGTGGTGTCGCGGGTGCGCTTCACCGCCGACCAGTCCGGTCCGCGCCGCGTGACCTTCACCATCGCCCCGTCGCCGGGCGAGCGCGTGGCCGGCAACAACCGCCGTGAGCTGCTCATGGACGTGCGCGACGACCGCAAGAAGGTGCTCTACTTCGAGGGGGAGCCGCGCTTCGAGGTCAAGTTCATGCGCCGCGCCGTGGACGGGGACGACAACCTCCAGCTCGTCGTCCTCCAACGCACCGCGCCCGACAAGTTTCTGCGCCTCGACGTGGACGGCGCGGAGGAGCTGCAGAGCGGCTTCCCCAAGACCCGGGAGGAGCTGTTCCGCTACCAGGGGCTGATTCTGGGGAGCGTGGAGGCGGGGTTCTTCACGCACGACCAGCTGCTCATGATCCAGGACTTCGTGAGCCAGCGCGGCGGCGGGCTGCTCGTGCTGGGCGGCCGCCACGCGCTCGCCGAGGGCGGCTACGCCGGCACCCCGGTCGCGGACGTGATCCCGGTCGTGATGGGGCCGTCGCAGGGCGACAACCCGCGTGCCGTCGAGGTGAAGGTCTCGCCCACCCCGGCAGGCGCCCTCAATCCCGCCACCCAGATCGCGAGCGCGGGCGAGACGCCGAGCGCGGTGTGGGAGCGGCTGCCCGCGCTCACCACGCTCAACCCGATCTACCAGGTCAAGCCGGGTGCCACCACACTGTTGGTGGGCAAGTCCGAGGGGTCTCCGGGCGAGGACCGGGTCGTGCTCGCCTGGCAGCGCTTCGGTCGCGGCCGCTCGTTCGCGCTGCCGGTGCAGGACTCGTGGATCTGGCAGATGCACGCCGACGTGCCGCTCGAGGATCAGAGCCACGAGCGCTTCTGGGGCCAGCTGCTGCGCGGGCTGGTGGACGGTGTGGGTGAGCCGGTCTCGGTCTCGCTCGACCACGAACGCGCGGACGCGGGCCAGCCGATCAAGGTGAGCGCGCGCGTACGGGATTCGACCTACATCGAGTTGAACGACGCCACCGTCGGGGCCCGCTTGATCGCCCCGTCCGGGGCCGAGCGCAACCTGACCCTCGAGTGGAGCGTCGAGGACGACGGGCTCTACACGGCCACGTTCGTTCCCGACGAGAACGGCACCTGGGCGGTGGACGTCGACGCCAGCCGCGCGGGCGCCGCGATCGGACGGGACGAGGTGTGGGCGCGGGTGGGCGCGGGCGACGACGAGTACTTCGATGCCGCGCGGCGCCAGGCGCTGCTCGAGCGCATCGCGGAGGAGACCGGCGGCCGCTCCTATCGCGCCGCAGATGTGGATCGGCTACCGGAGGACATCCAGTACGCGGGCGCCGGCGTGACGATTACCGAGGAGCGGGATCTTTGGGACATGCCGTTCCTCTTCCTCGTGCTGGTCGGGCTGATCGGGAGCGAATGGGCGTTCCGGCGCCGCCGGGGGCTGGTGTGAGCCGCGGAAGCCACGCCTTCGGCGCGTCCTCGCGGCGGACCGCGATGCTGCTCGCTGGGATCGCGCTCGCTCTGGGCGCCGCCCCGTTGCGCGCGCAGGACACCCACCTCGTGCTGGTGGTCGGACTCTCGGGAGACGACCGCTACCGCGAGCGCTTCCGGGGGTGGGCCTCCACCATCCGCGATGGGGCGGTGGACCGTCTCGGCGTGAGCGAAGCCAACGTCGTGTGGCTGGGAGACGACCCCACCGCGACCCCCGGGCGCATCCACGACAGGGCGACCGTCGCCAACCTGCGGACCGCGCTCGCCGGGCTCGCGCAGCGCGCCGGGGCGGCCGACCGCGTGGTGCTGGTCCTCATCGGCCACGGCACCGAGCGCGAGGGCAAGCCGCTCTTCAACCTCACTGGCCCGGATCTCACTCCCACCGACCTGTCGCTCATGCTCGGCGCGCTCGCCCCCCGCCGCGTCGCGGTCGTGAACACGTCGAGCGCGTGCGGCGGCTTCGTCGCCGAGCTATCGGGACCCGGCCGCACGATCATCGCCGCGACCCGCTCGGGCCGCGAAAACAACGAGACATGGTTCGCCGGCTTCTTCGCCGACGCGCTCGCCAAGGACGGATCCGACCTCGACAAAGACGGCCGTATCTCGCTCCTCGAGGCGTTCGAATACGCGCGCCGCGAGACCGGGCGCTACTTCGAGGAGAAGAAGCTGCTGGTGACCGAGCACGCCGTCCTGGACGACGACGGCGACGGCGAGGCGACGATGGAGCCGACCCCGGGCCAGGGCGACGGCGTGCTGGCCGGCGCGTTCTACGTGGGCGGCGGGGCGCGCTCCGCCGAGACCCAGGCGGCCGCGGCGAACGATCCCGTGCTGCGCGGCTTGCTGACCGAGCGCGCTGCCGTCGAGGAGAAGCTCGCGACCCTGCGCGCGCGCAAGGCCGAGATGCAGGCCGACGCCTACGACCGCGAGCTCGAGACGCTGCTCGTGGAGTTGGCGCTCAAGAGCCGCGAGATCAAGGAGCACGGAGGGGGGGGTTGATCCGCCGCCTGGTCGCGGCGGGGGTGCTCGCGTGCGCCGCCCCACTCGCAGCGCAGAGCCGCGGCGCGGCGCTGGAGGCGTGGCAGACCGGGAAGTACGACGAAGCGATCGCTGCGTACCAGGAGTTGGCGCAGCGCCCCGGCGCGCCGCCCGATGTGCACCGCGATCTCGCGCGCGTCCTCCTCGAAGTGGGCCGCACCGACGAGGCCGAGCGGGGGCTGCGCGCGGCCGGCGCCGGCCCGGACCTGTCCAATGCGCTCGGCGAGGTCCTGCTCGCCACGGGCAAGCTGGACGCCGCCGAGGCGGCCTTCCGCGCGGCCGCCGACGGACGCGCGCGGGACGGCGTCCTGGCGCGCGCCAACCTGGCCGAGCTGCTGTGGAACCGGGGCCGTCGCGCGGAAGCCCTGCGCATGTTCGACGCGTTCATCGACCTCTACAACCAGAGCGGCCGGCTCGGCGCCGCCGAACTGATGGCGGTGGGGCGCGCCGTAGCGCACCTCGGGGCCACCAATCCCCAGCTCTTCCAGGACGCGCTGATGGCGTTCGATCAGGCTTCCGGCGCGGCCCCGGGGGATCCGCTCCCCAAGGTGTTGGCCGGGGAGCTGTTCCTCGAGAAGTACAACGGCACCGAGGCGCACGCGTCGTTCAAGGAGGCGCTCGCGCGCAATCCAAAACACCCGGCTGCGCTGCTCGGGGAAGCGCGCGCACTCGCGTTCGACGGCGCCCCCGGGGCGAGGGCGCTGATCCAGCT
The DNA here is from genome assembly GCA_964201975.1 of Longimicrobiales bacterium. Classification (GTDB taxonomy): domain Bacteria; phylum Gemmatimonadota; class Gemmatimonadetes; order Longimicrobiales; family Gaopeijiaceae; genus UBA2988. Next base: position 31,659 of record CAXNGW010000001.1, read on the forward strand.
GGCGCTCGGGGTCAACCCGCGCTCCGCGCCCGCGCACGCGCTGCTCGCGCGCATGGCCCTCGAGAGCGAGGACTTCGCCACCAGCGTCAGGGAGGCGGACGCAGCGCTGGCCGCGAACCCGGCATCGGTGGAGGCGCTCGCCGTGCTCGCCGCCGGGCGCTTCCTGGCCGGCGACCAGCGCGGCTTCGAGGCCGCGCGCGACCGCGCGCTCGCGATCGACCCGACCGGCGCGGAGTTGTTTACCACCGTCGCCGAGATGTCGGTGCAGCACCGCCGCTACGCAGAGGCGGTGGCGATGGCCGGCCGCGCGGTGGCGCTGGACAGCCTGGCGTGGGGCGCGCGCGGCCTCCTCGGCATGAACCAGTTGCGCGTGGGCGCGATCGCGGAGGGCCGCGCCAACCTCGAGCGCGCTTTCGCGGGCGATCCGTACAACGTCTGGTTCAAGAACACGCTCGACCTGCTCGACACGTTCTCCCGCTACCGCACCGTGCGCACGCCCCACTACGAGCTGTTTCTGCGGGAGGACGAGGCCGACCTGCTCGAGCCGTACGTGGCCGCGCTGGGGGAGGAGGCGTTCACGGCGCTCGCGCGGCGCTACGGGACGGAGCCGCCCACGCCGATCCGGCTGGAGCTGTTCCCGCGCCACGCGGACTTCTCGGTGCGCACGCTGGGCCTCACCGGCCTGGGCGCGCTCGGCGTGGCGTTCGGCTCGGTGCTGGTGATGGACTCACCGTCCGCGCACGAGCCGGGCGAGTTCAACTGGGGCTCCACGCTATGGCACGAGCTGGCGCACGCGTTCCACCTGGGGATGACGAAGAACCGCGTGCCGCGCTGGTTCACCGAGGGGCTCGCCGTGCACGAGCAGCGGGCCGGCCGCCCGGGCTGGGGACACCCGGTCAGCCTCAGCTTCCTGGACGCGTATCGTGAGGGCCGCCTCGCGCCCGCCAGCAACCTGAACCGCGGGTTCATGCAGCCGGATTACCCGGAGGAGGTGATCCACAGCTACTTCCTCTCTTCCCTCGTGTTCGCGTGGATGGAGCAGACGCACGGCAAGGACGCCGCCGTCCGCATGCTGAAGGGCTATGGCGAGGGCAAGGACACGCCGGCGCTGGTGCGCGAGGTGCTCGGCATGGATCCGCCGGCGTTCGACAAGGCGGTGGACGACTACGTGCGCGAGCGGTACGCCGACGCGTTCCGGTCCACCATCCTGGTCGGAGATCCGCTGCCCCCGGATGCGCCACTGGAAGCGGTCCAGGCCGCGGCCCGCCGCAACCCCGGCTACTTCCCCGCCCGCCTCCGGCTCGGCCAGCTCCTGGTGGAAGCCGGGAAGCCCGCCGAGGCCGAGGTCGAGCTGAAAGAGGCGCTGCGGCTCTTCCCGACCTACGCTGAGGTGGACGGTCCGTACCTGTACCTCGCCCGCATCCACCGCGAGCGGAAGGAGCTCGACCGCGCGGCCAACGCGCTGCTCCAGCTCGGCAACCTGAACGAGAGCGCGTACGAGGTGCACGTGCTCGAGGCCGACGTGCGCAGGGAGATGGGCGACCTTGCCGGCGCCGCCGGCGCGCTCGAGCGCGCGCTCCTGGTCAACCCGTACGATCTCGCGGTCCACCAGAAGCTCGCCGACATGGACACCCAGCTCGGGCGCCACGACGCCGCGGTGCGCGAGCGGCGCGCGGTGGTGGCGCTGAATCCGGTGGACCGCGCCGAGGCCCATTACCGGCTGGCGCGCGCGCTCCTCCAGGCGGGGAGCCGGGACGAGGCGCGCCGCGAGGTCCTCCGTTCGCTCGAGGCGGCCCCCAACTACGAGCAGGCGCTCGAGCTGCTCCTGGAGCTGCGCGGGGGCGGCGGATGATCCGCGCCGGCGGCGCGCTCGGCCTCTCGTTCCTGCTGGGGCTGGGAGCGGGGGTCTCGTCGGCGGCCCACGCGCACGAGGCGGAGGCGACCCCCCAGCAGGCCAACCCGCCCTACGACGGCCGCTTCGCCTTCGTGCGGCTGCGCTACGGCGCGGCGGGCGGCGGCGACCTCCGGACGGGCGGGCTCGGGAGGGGGCGGGGGCGGGAGCCGATGTGGTCGCACGACACGCCCCGGGCAGAGACCAACTTCCTCCGCATCCTGCAGCAGCTGACCTCGATCCAGACCGCCCCAGACTACCACCTGATCCTGGACGTGGACGACCCCGCGCTGTCTCGCTACCCGGTCGCGTACATCGTAGAGGTGGGCTACTGGGATCCCACGGAGAGCGAGGTGCTGGCGCTCCGGGCCTGGCTTCTCAAGGGCGGGTTCCTCATCGTGGACGACTTCCGGGGCGATCATTGGGCGAACTTCGAGGCGCAGATGCGCCGGATCCTCCCGGACGGGCGGTTTCTCCCCCTCGATGGGCGCGACGCGATCTTCGACTCCTTCTTCCATATCGCAGATCCGTACTCGCTCGTCCCGCCCTACGATCAGCAGCTGCCCCCCGTGTATCTGGGGTTGTTCGAGAAGAACGATCCCAGCCGTCGGATGATGGTGATCGCGAACTACAACAACGACCTGGCTGAATACTGGGAGTTCTCCGACTACGGCTATTATCCGATCGACCTCTCTAACGAAGCGTACAAGTTCGGGGTCAACTATGTGATGTACGGCCTCACGCACTAGCTGGTCTCGAGCGACGTTGGACGACGCGCTGTGCCGCATTCGATCTCACCCGGGAGCGACCCCGTGACGGAACAGGTTCTGGCAGGAGAGGAGATCGAGCGCGAGGACGACGTCGCGCTGGCCGACCGCATGAGGGCCGGGCGGGAGAGCATCCTCCGCGAGCTCCGGAAGATGATCGTCGGCCAGGAGGAGGTTCTCGAGCAGGTGCTGCTGAGCCTGTTCGTCGGCGGCAACAGCCTGATCGTGGGCGTGCCCGGACTGGCCAAGACGCTCCTGATCCAGACCATGGCCAAGGTGCTGGACCTGAACTTCAACCGCATCCAGTTCACCCCGGACCTGATGCCGTCCGACATCACCGGCACGGACATCATCCAGGAAGACGCGGCCAGCGGCCGCCGACAGCTCGTGTTCGCCCCCGGCCCGGTGTTCGCCAACATCCTGCTCGCGGATGAGATCAACCGCACGCCGCCCAAGACCCAGGCCGCTCTGCTCGAGGCGATGCAGGAGCACCGCGTCACCGTGCAGGGGACGACCTACACGCTCGAGGAGCCCTTCCACGTTTTCGCGACGCAGAACCCGATCGAGCTCGAGGGCACCTATCCGCTCCCCGAGGCGCAGCTCGACCGGTTCATGTTCGAGATCGTCATCGACCATCTGTCGGAGGAGGAAGAGCTGCAGGTGGTGCGCAACACCACCGGCATCCAGTCCCCGGTCTTCAGCCACGCGGTGACCGGCCCCGACCTGATCGCCTTCCAGAAGCTCGTGCGGCGCGTGCCCGCGCCAGACGCCGTGCTGCGCTACGCGGTGGCGCTCACCCGCACCAGCCGCCCGTCCACGAATGGCTCGGCTCCCGACTTCGTGAAGAAGTGGATCGCGTACGGCGCGTCCGTGCGCGCCGCCCAGTACATGATCCTGGGGGCCAAAGCCCGGGCTCTCACCCGGGGCCGCTACGCCCCTACCTTCGAGGACATCCGAGCCCTGGCCCATCCGGTGCTCCGACACCGCATCCTCACCAACTTCCACGCCGAGTCGGAGGGCCGTTCCTCAGGCGAGATGATCGAGAAGCTGCTGGAAATCGTGCCCCAGCCCACATCGGGGATGTGAGCATCCGTTGACCCAGCGCCGCGCGCCGGCCCGCACCGACACGCCGGGGGCCCGGTTCCTCGATCCCAAGGTGCTCGCCCGGATCGACAACCTGGACCTTCTCGCGCGCACGGTGGTGGACAGCTTCCTGCACGGGCTCCACAGCTCTCCCTACCTTGGGCTGTCCATGGAGTTCGCGGAGCACCGCGCGTATATGCCGGGAGACGACATTCGCAAGATCGACTGGCGGCTCTACGCGCGCACCGACCGCCACTACGTGAAGCAGTACGAGGCCGAGACCAACGCCAATTTCACCATCGCGTTGGACGTGTCGAGGTCGATGGCGTACGGAAGCGGCGGCATCACCAAGCTCGACTACGCGCGCTTCCTGGCCGCTTCCCTCGCGTACTTTTCGATCCGTCAGCGCGACCGCGTCGGGCTGTACGCGTTCGACACCGAAGTGGTGGAGCACGTGCGCCCGTCGGTCCGCCACCTGGACCAGGTGCTGCACGCGCTCGAGCGGGTCGTGCCGGGGCGCCCGGGCGCGCTCGGCCCGCCGCTGTTCACGGTCGCCAGCACGTTCCGCCGCAAGGGCATCGTGGCGGTGATCTCGGACTTCTACGAGTCTCCGGACGCGGTGATCGACGCGCTCAAGCCTTTGATCGGCAGCAAGCACGACGTGATCGTCTTCCACGTGCTCGATCCCGCCGAGCTCGAGTTCCCGTTCGACAAGCCGGCGAGCTTCGAGGATCTGGAGACGGGCGAGCGCTTCCCGGTGGTGCCCGAGAAGCTGCGCGAGGGTTACCGCCAGATGATGCGCGAGCACGTCGCGGAGGTGCAGCGGCGTGTGCTCGGCCAGGGGGCCGAGTACACACTGCTCGACAGCTCCCAACCCCTCGACATGGCACTCTTCCGCTATCTGCTCGCGCGCCAGAAGACCCGCGGCAGCCGCGGAGCCGCCTGACCATGCCACTCGGATTTCTCGTTCCGCTCTTCCTCGCCGGCCTCGCGGCGATCGCGATCCCGATCTGGATCCACCTGACGCGCAAGCAGCGCAGCCTGGTGATCGAGTTCCCCTCGCTCATGTTCCTGCGCCAGATCCCGTTCAAGGAGGATCGCCGCCGGACCATCCATCACTGGCTGCTGCTGGCGCTGCGCGCGCTCGTCATCCTGCTGCTGGTGGCGGCGTTCGCGCGCCCGTTCTTCCAGGGCAACGCTGCGCTCGCGGTGTCCGGGACGGGCCCCCGCGAGATCGTCGTCCTGCTCGACCGCTCCTACAGCATGGCGACCACGGGACGCTGGGACGCGGCGATCACCGCCGCGCGGCAGGCGATCAGCGGCTTGGGGCCGCTCGACAAGGTGAGCCTGCTCGTCTTCGATCAGGGAGCCGAGTCGGTGGTGCGCTCGGAAAACGATCCGGGGCGGCTGCGCGCCGCGATCGACACCCTCCAGCCCGGGTGGGGATCGACCCGGTTTGGGCCTGGCCTCAAGCTGGCTCAGACCATCCTCGAGGAGTCCGCGCTGCCGGTCCGCGAGCTGGTGATGGTGAGCGACTTCCAGCGGCGGGGCTGGACGGGTGAGGAGGGCGTGCGGCTGCCGGCGGGCACCCGCGTCCGCACGATGCCCGTGTCGGGGGGCGGCGCCAACGTCGCGGTCGCCGACGTTGTGCTCCGGCGCGACCGCTTCTCCGGCCGCGAGCGAGTGGCCCCGAGCGCGCGCCTCGTACGCACCGGCGGCGACGCCGAGGCCGAGGTGGCTGTCGTGCTCGAGGTGGAGGGACGCGAAATCCAGCGCCGCACCGCGACGCTGCCCGCGTCCGGCGCCGCGACCGTAGACTTCAGCCCCGTGCCGGTGGCCGAGCGGCACACGCGCGGAACCGTGCGAGTCGCAGGGGACGTGCTCTCCCGCGACGACGCCCGCCATTTCGTCGTCTCCCCCGGCAGCGCGCAGCGCGTGCGGGTCTACACGCGGCCGGGTGCGGCCGGCGAGGCGTCGCTCTTCCTGAGCCACGCGCTGAGCATCTCGGACGAGAGCAGGTTCGCCGTGGAGGTCCGCCCGCTCGGCGCCGGCGCGACCGACGGGCTCGCAACCGGACAGGTGGCGGTGCTGACCGACGTGCCCTTCCCGCTGGGCACCACCGGGAGCCAATTGCGGCGGTTCGTCGAGGGCGGCGGCGGTCTGCTCGTAGTGGCCGGACAGTCGTCCGCGTGGGGCGACGATGTGGACAGCTGGATGGGCGTCCGCATCGCCGAGCCGGTGGACCGCCTGGACGGGGGCGGCGGACGCATCGGGTGGGTGGACTACGACCATCCGATCTTCCAGCTCTTCAAGGGACCGCGCAGCGGCGACTTCACCAGCCCGCGCTTCTTCCGCTACCGCGCGCTCGTCCCGCTCGACGGAGCCGGCGTGCTCGCCCGCTTCGACGACGGCTCGCCGGCACTCATCGAGCGGCGGATCGGCCAGGGACGCGTGCTGGTGTGGGCGTCCACGCTGGACTCGTTCTGGAACGACCTGGCTGTGCAGCCCATCTTTCTCCCGTTCGTCCATCAGATGACGCGGTACGCGTCTGGGCGGGGCGAGACCCTGCCCTGGTTCACGGCCGGCCAGGTTCTGGACGTCTCAGACGTGCGGGCGATGGCCACCGCCGGGCTCCTCCAGGGTACGGAGGAAGGCCTGGATCTGGAGGGGGAGCGGGTGGTAATCGACCCGACCGGGGCGTCGGTCCGGTTGCCCGGCGGCGCGGGACCCCATTATCTGGTCCTGGAGGACGCCGGCTTCTATACCATGCGTCCTCCCGGCACCGACCAGGACCGCCCTCTCGCGGTGGCGGTCAACGTGGACCTGGCCGAGTCGGATCCGGCGACTATGGACGGGGAGGAGGTCGCGGCGGCCCTGTCGGCAACTGTGGCTGAGGGGGACGGCACCGGAGGGACGGGGGGTGCGGTAGATCTCCAACGCACGGACATAGAGAGGCGGCAATCTCTTTGGCGGCTGCTCCTGGTCGCGGTGCTGGCGCTGCTGGCGGCGGAAACGGTGATGGCGAACAAGAGGTCCACGGCGGTCGCCACGAGCTAGAGACACCGCTGCACCGCGGAAGAGAGGCGCGGCCGAGCCACTCCGAGGAGGCACCATGGACACACGGCAGGTGAGCGATCGGGAGCGGGTGCGGGAGATCCTGGGGAGCGTGCGCAGCCGCTGGCGCTTGCGGGTCGCCCTGCGCGGCGTCGCGATCGTGCTGGGCGCCGGGATAGCGCTGTTCCTGGTGTCGGCGTTCGGTCTGAGCGCGCTTCGCTTCTCCGCCGCGGCGGTGATCGGCTTCCGCTTGCTGTCGTGGATCGCGGTCGGCACGCTGGCCTGGCTCCACCTCGTCCGTCCGCTCCGGTCGGCCCCCAGCGACGAGCGCGTCGCGCTCTACATCGAGGAGCACGAGCCTTCTCTCGAGGCCACCCTCCTCGCCGTCGTCGAGGCCGAGCGCTCCGGCGCCGAGTTCTCTCCCAGCCTGGTGCGCGGCATCGTGCGCACCGCCGTCGAGCGCGCCGGTGCGGTGGGCGACGGGCGCCGCATCGACCAGGAGCGCCTGCAGCGGACCGGCGGCATCCTCGCCGCGGTCGCGGTGACGACCGTCGTGCTGCTGCTGCTCTCCCCGGCTGGAATCAGGCAGGGGCTGTCGGCGCTGCTCAATCCGACCGCGAGCCCGAGCGCGGTCAACCCGTACTCGATCACGGTGAGCCCCGGCGATGCGGTGGTCGCGCGCGGCTCCGACCAGCTCGTCACCGCCGCGCTGGGCGGGTTCAACGCCGCCGAAGCGACGCTGTTCACGCGGACGAACGAGGGCGAGCCGTTCGAGCGGCTCACCATGCTCCCCGGCACCACCGACGGCGCATTCGAACTGATGCTGCTCAACCTCGCCGACGGCGCGGATTACTTCGTGGAGGCCGACGGCACCCGCTCGCCGGTGTTCCACCTGGAGGTCGCCGACCTCCCGTACGTGGACCGCCTGGAGCAGACGCTGCGCTTCCCCGCATACACGGGGCTGCCCGACCGCATCGTCGAGGACGGCGGCGACGTGGCCGCTCTCGACGGCACCAGGGTGACGCTCCGCATCCATCCGACCATCGCCACCCGGTCGGGCCGACTGCTCGTCGAAGGGCAACAGCCGGTCGCGCTGACGTCGGTCGGAGACAGCGTTCTCACCGGCGTCTTCACGGTGGCGGGCGACGGCTTCTACCGGATCGAGCTGGACGCGCCGGACGGACGCCCGGTCGAAGCGTCGCCCCGCTACACGATCGACGCGCTGGAAAATCAGCCGCCGCAGGTGCGCGTGGTGAAGCCGGGCAGAGACGGCAACGCCAGCCCGCTCGAGGAGGTGTACTTCGAGGCCGAGGCGCTGGACGACTACGGCGTCTCGGAGCTGAGCCTGGTCTACTCCGTGAACGGCGGCGACCCCAAGACCGTGCGGGTCTTCGACGGCGGCGCTGCCCCGCTCGCCGAGGCGTCGGCGGGACATACCCTCTACCTCGAGGAGCTCGGCCTGCAGGCGGGAGACCTCGTCACCTACTGGGCGACGGCGCGCGACACCCACGGCGCCGGCGCGGGCCAGGAGGTCACCAGCGACATCTACTTCCTCACCATCCGCGCCCTGGGCAGCGAGTACCGCGAGGCGGAGGGGGGTGGCGGTGGCGGGGGCGGCGGCGGCATGGGGGGGCCGGAGAGCTCGCTCTCCGAGCTCCAGAAGCAGGTGATCGCCGCCACCTTCAATCTCGACCGCGACCGCGCGCGCCACACCGAGGCAGACTTCGCCGAGAACGTGGTCAGCGTGCGCCTGGCGCAGGAACAGGTCCGCGCCCAGGTCGAGACGCTGGTGGAACGGATGGTGAACCGCGGTCTGTCGGGGGCCGACGAGCAGTTCAAGAACATCGCGGCCATGCTGCCCGAGGCGGTGGCGGAGATGGAAGCCGCGGAGGCTTCGCTCGCGAAGGCGGACGCGAAGGGCGCCCTCCCACACGAGCAGAAGGCGCTCCAGCACGTGCAGCGCGCCGAGGAGACGTACGAGAAATACGTGACGCTCCAGCAGCAGCAGGGCGGTGGCGGCGGGGGGAGAGGCGGCGGCGCCAACGCGGAGGACTTGGCCGACCTGTTCGAGCTTGAGCTCGACAAGCTGCGCAACCAGTACGAAACCGTGCAGCGCGGCGAACGCCAGCAGCAGGACAACCAGGTGGACGCCGTGTTGGAGAAGCTACAAGAGCTCGCCCGCCGCCAGCAGCAGGCGGCCGAGCGGCGCCGACTGGAGGCCCAAGGCGGCTCACGCGGCGCCGAGGACCAGCGCGCGCTGGCCGACCAGACCGAGGTGGTGGCGCGCCAGCTCGAGAAGCTCGCGCGCGAAACGCGCGACGAGCAGCTGGCCGAGACCGCGCGCAACCTCCAGGACGTCGCCGACCAGATGCGCCGCTCGGCGGCGCAGGGCGGGAGCGCCGGAGCCGCGGGCGCGGCGGCCGCTGCGGACCGGCTGGCCGACGAGCAGCGCCGGCTCCAGCAGGAGCGGCAGGAGCGGCTCGGCGAGGACATGGCGAGCGCGCAGCAGCGCGCCCAGCGGCTGGTGGAGGAGCAGAGCCAGGTGCGGCAGCAGGTGCGCGGGCTGGCCGGCCGCGCGGGTCGAGACATCGAGCAGCAGCGCGCTCAGATCAACGAGCGCAAGGACCGCATGTTCGCAGAGGTCGAGGACCTGCGCGAGCAGCTCCAGCGGATGAGCGCGGAGTCCACGCGCGAGGGCGACGCCGACGCCGCGCAGAAACTCGCGGGAGCGGCCGACGAGATCGAGGAGCGGAAGATCCGCGAGAAGATCGCGTACTCGAAGCGTGTCGTTGAGCAGCGAACCAACGCCGACGCCACCGCGTTCGAGGCTCAGATCGCCATGGACCTGGATGAGCTCCGGAAACAGATCGACGACGCGAGCGAGGCGATGGACGGTGGCGAGCCCAAGCCGATGGAGGAGGCGCTCGACCGGGCGCGCCGCCTGGCGCGAGGCACCGAGACGCTCGGGCGCCGGCTGGAGCAGGGCCAGCAAGGTCAGGAGGGTCAGCAGGGCGGTGCGGGCGAGCGACTGGACCCCAACGCCCAGGGAGGCGATCCCTCCTCCGACCCGCGTGGCGGAACGGGCGGTGGGGCTACGCGCGGCGACCCGCGCACGCGCGCGCTGACGCCCAGCGAGATCCGCGACTTCCGCCAGGAGTTCCAGCAGCGTCTGGGCGATGCGGAGGCGATGGGGCGCGACCTGCAACGGGCCGGGGTGGACGCGGCCGAGCTGACCGAAGTCATGGATGCCCTGGAGCAGCTCACTGCCGCGCGCCCGTACAGCGACCTGCCGGAGCTCGCGCAGCTCCAGAGCAGCCTTCAGGAGAACCTGCAGCGGCTGGAGTTCAGACTGCGCCGCGAGGTGGAGGGGGACGGGTCGGACCGGGCCGTGCTGAACGGCTCGGACGAGGTGCCCGAGGGATTCAGGGGCTTGGTGGAGGAATACTTCCGGGCGCTCTCCCGCGCGGGCGGGGGGCGCTGACGGGTCAGGCCGAGAGCGCCTGCCGCACGGCGTCGGTGAGTCCGTCGAGGCTGAAGGGCTTGTCGAGGAAGCCCACCTCGGCCACGCGCACCCCCCGCAGGATCACCTCATCCTCCGTGTACGCGGACATGTACAGCAGGCGGGTCTCGGGCCGCTCTACGGCGAGCCGCTCGCCCAGCTCACGACCGTTCATTCCCGGGATCACCACGTCGGTGAGCAGGAGGTCGAGCCGTCCCGCGTGCGTGCGCGCGCGCGACCTCGAGGGCCTCGACTCCCTCTCCCGCCTGCAGCACCGGTAGCCCACCCGCTGGAGCACGCGCGCGGCGACCTTACCCACCGCGTCATCGTCGTCCACGACCAGGATGACCGGACCCGTGGGATCGTCCACGCTCGGCCCTGGGGGCGCGGGATGGGGCTGCTGTTCCACTCGGATCCTCCGGTGTGGGATCTCCCCAAGCTAACTCGCTGTCCGTGCGGTGTCTCCGCCCGCATGTCTTTTTTCATCTCTCGATCAACGGCTCGTACTCCGGATGTCTGCGCACGACGGTGCCGACGAACCAGCAGGTCGGGATCACCTTCAGCCCCTCAGCGCGAGCCCAGTCGAGCGCCCCGCGCACGAGTTGCTCCCCTACCCCGCGGCCGCGCAGCGTGGGGTGGACGTAGGTGCTCAGGAAATCCACCACTCCCGCCTGCGACCGCGTGTAGATCAGGTGGCTCTCCCGCTCCTCGGTCTGGGCTACGAAACGCTTTCGCTTGGGATCGTGCGTCACCTCGGCTTCCACTTGCAGCCTCCTCCTCGCTCTTGTCTCCCCCAATTCCACGGAATGGTGCAAGTGCCGTGCGGAAGAGTCCAGGGATCCAGCGGGGACCGAGCTTGGTACGCGTCCTGCGGACGGCGGAGCATCCCTCGTCCGTCCCCCCGCCATCTGGGAGGCCCGTGCGTCGCAGCCTGCTCGCCCCGGTCCTGACCTGCCTCCTCGCGCCCTGGGCGGCGGGGTGCGGCAGCGACGCCGCAGATCGTGCAGGTTTGCCGCCCACCGCCGACGAGCGGCTAGCGGTCTGGGCGACCCTCCCCGAGGGCACCTCGGTGCCCGTGGCCCTCGGGTTCGGGAGGGCGCTCTCGGACTCCGTGGTGGTGGCGCTGCTCGAGCGCCACGGACTTCGCCCCTACGCGGTCTATCTGACCGCCGCCGATGTCGCGGGATCCCACCGGCGTGAGCGCAGCCGCGCGTCGATCGAGCTGCTGGGGGAGGCGCGCGAGCAGACGATCGCCCAGCTGCGCACTTCGATGTGCGCGCAAAAAGGACGCGCGCGCGCGTTGCTGGCCGAGACGGGAGGGGGAGCGGACCCGATCCCCCTCTACCGGGAGGTCTTGTCGCGCTTCCTGCTCATCCAGAAGACGCTGCCCGAGCTGGAGACGGGAGCCCCGCTGGTGTATGGGGTCGAACGTGATCGTGCCCCAGCCCCCGTCGCCGGCGGGAGGCCCCGCACCCCTGGATCCCGTGATCGCGGCGCTGGCCCCGGACGGGGTGAGTGCGAGCATGGCCCAACTGGCGGAGAACGGGATGGGATCGTGCGACGACGCCACTCGGCCGGACGAGGAGCCCGGCCGCTGACCTGAATCCCGCGGGGCGCCATCACCCATCCGCCGGGCGGACGCTAGCGGGTGACCTTGAGCGTCTGGCCCGCGTGGATGCGATCGTTGCGGAGCCCATTGAGCGTGCGCAGCTGCCTGACGCTCATGCCGTGCCGCTGCGCGATCGCGCTCAGGTTATCGCCGCTACGAACGCGGTAGGCCGCGTTGTGCGTGATGCCTCTGGTGACCGGGGCGGTCTTCCCGGCGAACCGCATCCAGTTGTCCTGGAACGAGGCACTGGCGCCGGTGGGCAGGCGGACGGCGACGCGGCGATTGCCGGGCGTCTTGCCGCTCTTCAGGTACGGGTTGAGCAGCCTTACCTCGTCCACGTCCACCTCAGCGGCGCGCGCGATCTGATCAAACGTCATGGAGGCGTCGGTGACGACCTCCTCGTATGTGACGGGCTCCTCGGGAGACACGTCGCCGAAGCCATAGCGCGCGGGCTCTTTGGTGATGCGGGCGGCCGCGATCATGAGCGGAACGTAATCCCGCGTCTCCTGGGGCAGACGGTTCCAGATGCGGTAGTAGGCGCCTTCCCCGAACGCCTTCTCGGTGCCGAACTCCTCGCGCATGATGCGCGCGACCCGGTTCTCGCCGGTGTTGTACGCGGCGGCGGCGAGGTACCACGAGTCGAACCGGTCGTGCAGCTCCTGAAGGTAGTCCAGCGCCGCCTCGGTCGACCGCTCCGGGTGGTTCCGCTCGTCCACGTAGCCGTCGATGGTGAGGCCGTAGCGGCGGCCGGTCTCGGAGATGAACTGCCAGAGCCCCGACGCCGCCGCGGGCGAGTACGCGCGCGGCTGGAAGCCCGACTCGATCATGGAGAGGAAGAGCAGGTCCTGGGGCATCCCGCGCTCGGCGAGTTGGCTCGCGATCATCTCGCGGTACCGACCCGAGCGGCGTAGGAAGCCCTCCATCTTGTCCCGCATGTCGGCATCGGTCGAGTAGCGCCCGACCCAGTAGTCGACCCGCGGCCGGAGCCACCGTTTCCGCCTCGGGACGGGCCCAGACGATGCCTCCCACCCCCACTACCCCGGCCAGACCGAAGGCCGCGAGCCAGGGGCTCCGGCGCGAAAGCAGCGCATGTAGCGTCCGGTTCCTGCTGTCCAGCTGGGCGATGTAGCGGGCCATCGCGACACCTCCGGCGGACGGGCAAGCAGTCAAATAGGCAGTGCGAAGCAACCAGGGCCCGACGCCCGGGTCGTCCGCTCTGCGTATTGTACGACACCCGTAGGGGCACAAAGTTCCGTTTGGCCCCCCCTGAGGGCGAGTCCGGGCAGGGTCCAGCGAGGGCACGGCGCCTGTTAGATTATCCGGCTTCCGACCGGAAAACCCGGTCGGTTCCGACCCTGCCAGCCGAGAGCCATGAGCGAGCAGAAGTTCATCTATCACATGAAGGACCTCCGCAAGATCGTCCCGCCCAAGCGGGAGATCCTGAAGGGGATCTACCTGTCGTTCTTCCCCGGGGCCAAGATCGGCGTGGTCGGTCCCAACGGCTCCGGGAAGAGCTCTCTGCTCCGCATCATGGCCGGGCTGGACACGGACTTCCTGGGCGAGGCGTGGGCCGCCAAGGGCACCCGCATCGGCTATCTGGCCCAGGAGCCTGAGCTCGACCCGCAGCTGAACGTGCGGGGCAACGTCGAGGAGGGCGTGAAGCACACGCGCGACCTGCTGCGACGCTTCGAGGAAGTGAACGCCAAATTCGCGGACATCAGCTCCGACGAGGAGATGCAGGCGCTCATCGACGAGCAGGCGAGCCTCCAGGACCAGATCGACGCCGCCGGCGCCTGGGAGATGGACCGCAAGCTCGAGATCGCGATGGACGCGCTCCGGCTCCCTCCCCCGGACGCAGACGTGACCACGCTCTCGGGCGGCGAGCGCCGCCGCGTCGCGCTGTGCAAGGTGCTGCTCGAGCAGCCCGACATGCTGCTGCTCGACGAGCCCACCAACCACCTGGACGCCGAGTCGGTCGCCTGGCTCGAGCACCACTTGATGGACTTCCCGGGCACCATCGTAGCGATCACCCACGACCGCTATTTCCTCGACAACGTCGCCGAATGGATCCTCGAGCTCGACCGTGGCGAGGGGGTGCCCTGGAAGGGCAACTACTCGTCCTGGCTCGGGCAGAAGCGCGAGCGCATGCGAATCGAGGAGAAGCAGGAGTCGGCGCGGGCGCGCACGCTCGACCGCGAGCTGGAGTGGGTGCGCATGGCTCCCCGCGCGCGCCAATCCAAGGGCAAGGCCCGCGTCCAGGCGTACGAGGAGCTGCTCTCGCAGGACGAGCGGGAGCAGATGAAGACCGCGGAGATCCTGATCCCCAAGGGCCCTCGCCTGGGCGGCGTGGTCATCCGCGCCGACGGGCTCTCGAAGGGATACGGGGACCGCCTCCTGCTGGACGGGCTCAGCCTCGATGTGCCCGCCGGGGCGATCGTGGGCATCATCGGACCCAATGGGGTGGGCAAGACCACCCTCTTCCGCATGATCGTCGGAGCGGAGCAGCCGGACGCGGGCACGCTCAAGGTCGGGGAGACGGTGAAGCTCGCGTACGTGGACCAGAGCCGGGACGCCCTCAACCCCGACAAGTCGGTCTACGACGAGGTGTCCGCGGGGCTCGACGTGCTCCAGTTCGGGCGCGTGGAGGTGAACGCGCGGGCGTACCTGTCCTGGTTCGCGTTCCGCGGCGCCGATCAGCAGAAAAAGGTCGGGGTGCTGTCAGGCGGGGAGCGTAATCGTCTGCACCTCGCGAAGCTCCTCAAGGAAGGCGGGAACGTCCTCCTGCTCGACGAGCCGACCAACGACCTGGACGTGGACACCCTGCGCGCCCTCGAGGACGCGATCCTGCGCTTCGCGGGCTCGGTGTTGGTCATCTCCCACGACCGCTGGTTCCTCGACCGCGTGGCCACGCACATCCTGGCGTTCGAGGGGGACAGCACGGTGACGTTCTATCCGGGCAACTTCACCGAATACGAGGAAGACCGGCACAAGCGTCTGGGCGCCGCGGCGGACCAGCCGCACCGCGTGAAGCTGAAGAAGCTCGTGCGCAGCTGACCGGGAGAGGCCCTAACGTGCCCGGTGCGGGCGGCGTCCCGCCGCTATTGGATTGGATATCCGTCCGTTCTCCTTCAGGAAACATCCGGCAGCACCAGCATTCGCCCCCCATGCCCATGTGCCCGCCGAGGCTATGACCCCAGGCGACGCAGACAAGCCGCGCCCGAAATCTCGAGATCCCAGGAAGTCGACGGGGTCCGATACGGCCGATCTCGTCTCCGAGGTCCTCGAGGACGCCAAGCGCCGGCAAGTGGCACGCACCAAGAAGGCCGAGCCGCTGGGCCGCAATCGTTAGCGGGTCGCGGCCGTCTCGCTGCCGCTCGCTGGAGCGTTTTCGTTCTATCTCTGGTTCGGCAACCCCGCCTGGGTCACTCCGACCATGCCCGACCCCGTCACGGCCGAGCGGGCCGAGGCGGGGCTGCGGGTAGCGATGTTCTTCGAAGCGCAGAAGATCGAAAACTTCCGCCAGACGACGGGTCGGCTGCCCGACACGCTCGGGGAGCTGGGATCGGCGCCGGCCGAAATGAGCTACCAGCGCGTGGACGCGCGTACGTACCGGCTCGTCGGCCAGAGCCGCGGCGTCACGCTCACGTTCAACTCGGATCAGGCGATCCAGCAGTTCGTGGGCGACGCCATGGACCGCCTCGGCATCGGAGACGGCCGATGAGCGCCCGCCGACAGAACGGGTTCACGCTGATCGAGCTGATGCTCGTGGTGGTGATCGTCAGCATCCTCGCCGGCCTCGCGATCCCCAACTACCAGAACGTCGTCGTCAAGGCGCGAGCTGCCGACCTACTGGGACGCATCGACGTGGTCAGGGTCGGAGTGCATCAGTTCCTCGGGGAGAACAACGCCTGGCCGGGTGAAACCGCGACCGGGGTGGTCCCCGCCGGCCTGACGGGCTTCCTGCCCGACAACTTCTCGTTCACGGGTGAGGGATTCAATCTGGATTGGGAGAACGGCGGTGGTCTGATCGGGATCGCGATCATCACGGACAACGAGACCCTCGGCAACGCTCTGGTCGATCTGGCGGGCCCCAGACGGTGGTTCGGTGTCCGGGAACCGCTACGTGTTCATCCTGGACCGGAACTGACCGCCCGGCACGCATGACCGAGAGCGAGCCGAAGCCGCTCGACCGCAAGAGCCTCTCCGACGACAAGGAGGGGACGCGGGTGATCGATGAAGTGCTGCGCGACCAGGCGCGGCGGGAAGTGCTGCGGGACATCGCCTACCGGCGGCCCAGCGCATCCCTTCGGACCCGCGTCGTCGCGGGGGTGCTGGGGCTGGTCGCGCTCGTCACGTGGACCCTCCCGGTCCCCGGCCTCCGGCCCGACATCCCCTTCCCCCTCCCGCCCGCCGACGAGGAGGCCGCCCTCCGGATCGCCGCCTATATCCAGGCGCAGCAGGTGGAGGCGTTCCGCCTCTCCTCCGGCCGCCTTCCCGACCAGCTGCGCGAGACCGGGGAACCCATGCCCGGGATCAGCTATCAGAAGCTGGATGCGCGCACCTACAGCCTGAACGGCACCACCGAGCGCACCACCATCCGGTGGATTTCGTCCGACTCGTCAGCCGCGCTCCTCGGCAAGAACGGAGCGCAGCGGCTGCGCGGAATGATCCCATGAGCGCCCATCGCCGCGGCGGCTTCACGCTGGTCGAGGTGGTCGCCGTGGTCAGCATCCTCGCGCGCATCGCGCTCCCCAACGTCCAGGAGGCGCTCATCCGCGCGCGCGCCGCCGCGGCGATGGGGGACGTCGAGGTGGTGCGCACCGCCGCGGCCAACTACTACGCGCGCAACAACGCTTGGCCGGGGGAGGCACCGCCCGGCGTGGTTCCCGCTGAGCTGCTCGATGACCTGCCCGACGAGTTCTCGTTCGATCGCGGCGAGTATCGGCTCGACTGGGAACGCTGGACACTGCCCAACGGACTGCCAGAGGACACGACGCCTCGCATTCTCGTGGGGGTGTTGATCGCGACTCCGGACGAGATGCTGGGGAACGCGGTGGCCGCGCTCATCGACAATAGCGGCTGGTACAGCCTGGGGCACAACAGCACGTTCCTGATCGACGGGCTGTAGCGCGCCTCCGAGCCGTCAGAACCCGAACACCCGCGCGGCGTTGTCGTGGAATACCGCGCCCCACTGCTCCGCGGGCACCGCTTCCATGTAAGCACGCACGTAAGCGGCCACGTCCACCAAGGGCCAATCGCTGCCGAACATCAGCTTGGTGGGGTCTTCCACGTAGCCCAGCACCCAGCGGATGGCGTCCACGACATAGCGCTCGCGCGCCGCCGCGGGAACGCCGTCCATGTCTCCGGTCATGAGCGCGGAGCACTCGAGGTACACGTTCGGATTCTTGTAGGCGACCTCGGCGGCGGACTGGAGCCAGGGATTTCCGCAGTGGGCGATCACGAACGTCACGTCGGGATGATCTACCGCCACTTCGTCCACCGTGAGCGGGTCCGCGTACTTGAGCTTCGCTCGCGCGGACTCGGTGTCCCCGGTGTGGAAAACCACCGGAACGCGGTGGCGCGCGGCGAGTCGGTAGACGGGCTCGTAGACGGGGTCCGACGCCCACCGCGGTACGTAGCCCAGGTAGATCTTCACGCACTGCACCCGCTGGTCCGCGAGCGCCCGGCCCAGAGCGATCGTGTCCGGCTCGGCGCCCACGCCCGCGCAGAAGCGCACCGGACCAGGGAGGTCCGGAGGATCCACCGACCCCTGCGGGAGGTGGACCACCGCCCCCACGATCCCCGCGTCCCCCCACGCGGCAAGAAGACCCTCCCGGGTGTTGGAGATCGCCGCGTCGCTCGCGGCCGGATCGAACGCGGCGTGCTCGTGGACGTCGATGATGCGGGCTGGCCAGCGCCCGGGCGCCTCCTGGGCGCGGAGGGGGACCCCCGCGGCCACAAGGACGGCGCAGAAGACGATGCCGACCGCGATCGGCGGAGGGGGCGTGCGTAGCATGGGGCAAAGGTGCCCCGCGGCTCCGCGGCGGGCAAACCGCGCCGTCAGCTCAACGGCCACAGCCACGCCGCTCCCCGCACTCCACTCGCGTCTCCCCAGCGGTTGCGGACTACGCGCGCCGCCACTGTGTCGGTGAACACCCAGGCGGGCAGCTCCGCGCAGGGCTGACGGGATCGGCTCGAAGCGGCTGGTGGGTCTCCCGCCCCTGGCACGTCCCCTGCTACCATGGCACGGGTGACCTGCAACCCCATGTCCGGAGGTGCGCGTGGATGTCCCGCCCGAGATCGCCTTTCGTAATTTGGACCCCACCGATGCGCTCAAGCGGCTGGTCCAGGAAGGAATCGACTCCCTCGCCAAGGTCCACCCTCGCGTCGTGAGCTGTCGCGTGATGGTGGAGGAGGCGAGCCGAGGACTTCCTCATGTCCGGCTGGACATCGGCATTCCCGGCGGTGAGCTCGTCGTCGATCACGAAGCGCCGCTCGACCCCCAGCATAGGGATAGGGATGTAGCCCAGGCGATCCGGGAGGCGTTCAACGTGGCGCGCCGCCAACTTCGCGAGCGGCACAAGCGCCGCTCGGACGGCAAGCGCCGCGGTGGCGCTCCCCAAGGACGGATTCTTCGGCTCATCATGGAGAGCCCGGCCGACCGATACGGCTTCCTTCTCTCTGACGACGGGCGGGAGATCTACTTCCACGAGAGCGTCGTGCGCGGAATCGCCTACGACGAGATGGTCGAGGGCCTCGAGGTTTCCTTCACCGAAGCGAGCGCCAAGGAAGGATCCCAGGCGACTTCAGTTTCCCCGCTCGTGGGGGGCGACGACATGGACAGCGAGGAGCGTCATTCCTTGATCCTGGGATCCGACGCGCTCTGAATTCCGCTCGCCACCTCCGGAATGATCCCCATGCGTTGGTAGATCGGCCGCACCATTTCGCGTAGCTCCGGCAGCTCGCGCGCGAACCAGACCGCGAGCGCCACGCACGCGAGGCCGCCGACGCCGACCGTGAGGGGCGCGCCGATCCGCTCCGCCAGGGCTCCCCCGAAGAGCGCCCCCAGCGGCGACAGGCCGATGAACGCCATCGTGTAGAGCGCCATGACCCGCCCCCGCATCTGCTCCTCCACCAACGTCTGGAGAATCGTATTCATGGCCGCCGTGGTCGCCATGATGCCGAAGCCGGCGAACATCATGAGCACGGAGGACAGCCACACGTTGCGCGACCACGCGAACGCGACCAGGGCGGCGCCGAAGAGCGCCGTACAGCGCACAATGAACATACCGAGCCCCCACACCGACTCTCGCGACGCCAGGGTCAGCGCGCCCGCCAGCGCCCCCAATCCGGCCGCCGCGGTCAGGAGTCCGAGCGTGCCGGCACCGCCGTGCAGGACGTCGCTCGCGAACGCCGGCAGCAGCACCGAGTAGGGGAGCCCCACCAGCGAGATTAGCGTGAGCAGGACCAAGATGGCGCGGATGGGCGGAAAGCCGAACGCGTAGCGGAACCCTTCCCGCATCGTGCGCAGGACGGACTCGCCACCGCTCGAGCCTTTGTCCCTCGCTTCCACAGCCCACATGGCGCCGAGCACGGCGAGGTAGCTGAGCGCGTTGAGCACGAAGACCGGACCCTCACCCACCACCGCGATCATCACCCCCGCGATCGCGGGGCCCACCAGCCGGGCTCCGTTGAAGATCGCGGAGTTGAGCGCGATCGCGTTCGGCAGGTCCTGGCCATTCACGAAACGGACGATCAGCGCCTGTCGGGCGGGCACGTCGAACCCGCTGCAGAGGCCGCTCCAGGCCGCGAGCACGATCAGATGCCAGACCTGCACGGTTCCGGTCAGCACCAGCGCGGCCAGCACGACTGCCTCCAGCATCAAGCCGATCTGGGCGACGAAGACCATTCGGTATCGGCTCCAGCGGTCCGCCAGCGCTCCGGCCACGCCCGCCACCAGGAAGGTCGGGAACTGGCTGCAGAACGCGATCAATCCGAGGACGAGCGTGGACCCGGTCATCCGGTAGACGAGCCAGCTCATCGCCACCTGCTGCATCCAGGAGCCGATCAGCGAGATGCCTTGTCCAAGAAGAAAGAGGCGGAGGTCGCGGTGCCGAAGAGCCCGCATGGCGAAGCGTACGCGGTCGAGCACGAGCGGGCTTACCTCGGGATGGGGATCTTGGGATCTCGCCGACCCGGGCGCTTACCCCCCAGGCACGCACGCGGACCGGACCGAAAAAAAACGATGGGGGAGGGCGACCTTGGTCGCTCTCCCCCATCGTCTTCCCAGCTCGAACGACCGCGTCTAGCGGTTGTTCATAAACTCGTCCGGCAGAACCGCTCCGATCACTTCCACCCGCGCACCACGCGCGGCGTCCATGATCGAGATCACCTCACCGTACTTCACCGCACCGTCCGCCTTTACGAAGAGCACGCGGTCGGGACGGTTGCTGTACACTTCCATGAACTTGGCCTTCAGCTGATCCTTCGGCACCGGCGTCTTGTTCAGCATGTACTGGCCGCCGGGGAAGACTTCGAGCACAATCGGCGGAACCGACGGCGCGGTGTCCTCTTCCTTCTCGACCGGCAGCTGAATGTCGATGCTCCGCTGCAGAAGCGGCTGCGCGATGATGAAGATGACCAGCAACACCAGCAGCACGTCGATCATGGGCGTCATGTTGATCTCGTTCATCGTGCCGCCGCTCTTGCCACCCGCTGACATCGACATGGTCTAGCGTCCCTCCCCTTCGGTCGTCGCCGGCGGTGTGGCTTCCGAAACCGCGGCGAGCACGCGCGCTCCCGCATCCCGGCCCATGTCCATCATCTCGAGCACGTCCTGGAAGGGCAGCCCCGCGTCGGCCTTGAGGTAGAGCACCTTGTCCTCGGGCCGCTCAGCGAACGACTGCTGTAGCGCGGCGAACATCTTGTCCTTCGGGATCGCACGCTTGTTGAAGTACCAGTTCCCTTCCACGTCGATGCCGACTACGACGCGGCTCTCTTCCTCCGGACGCTCCAGGAGGTTGTCCCCCACCGGCAGCACGGCCTGGAAGCCCTGCAGCAGCGCGGGAGTCACCACCATGAAGATGATCAGCAGCACGAGCATGACGTCCACCAGCGGCGTCACGTTGATGTCGCTGCTGACCGAAGGGTTGTCGTATTCACTGCTCGGCCCGCTCACGCCACCGCTCATCGACATTAGGGCCTCCCGGCCACCGCCGCCGGCTGCGCAGCCGTCACGCGCTTGTTGGCGCTAGCGCTGTGGAAGGGGTCCATGCCGCGGGCCATGCGGCCCTCGATCGCCAGCAGGAAATTCATGAACTCCTTCGTCCCGTAGTCGATCTCCATCGAAATCATCTCGATCCGGTTCGTGAAGTAGTTGTAGAGCCACACGGCTGGGATGGCCACCAGGAGCCCGAGGGCGGTCGTGATGAGCGCCTCGGCGATCCCGGCCGAGATGGCGGCGAGACCACCGCTGCCGGCCGCGGCCATCCCGGTGAACGCGTTCACGACGCCCATGGTGGTGCCGAGCAGGCCGACGAACGGAGCGGTCGAGCCGACGGTGGCCATGACGCCCATACCGCGGCGGAAGCGCGCCAGCTGCTCGAGCTTGTTGAGCTCGATCGTGCGCTGGACCGCACCCACCTCGACCGCCGACAGCGTTTTGTCGGCGACGTTGTCGCGGAGCGACGAGAACACGCCGCGATAGGCGGCCGCGAGGTGGCCCTTCTGATGCGCCATCACCGCACGATCGGCCGCATCGAGGTCATTGGCCTCGAGCGCCGCAGAAAGCTTCGGCGCGAACTTGACCACCTGGCTTCGCGACCGGGACATGTCGAAGAAGCGCTGGAACGCCACGGTGAGGGAGTACAGGGACATGACGAGGAGTACATACACGATGCCCTTGGCGAACCAGCCCATGGTGCCCCACAACTCCAGCAGATCTGTGCTCACGTTCGTGCTCCTGTTGAATGTGCGACCGGCCCATCCGGAACGGTCGGCTGGGTGATCAGCGCGATCCGCTTCAGCGGACCTGGAAGGTGATGGGAATCGACACCCACACCGGCACCTGCTTGTCCCGGTTCATGGCCGGGCTGAACTGCATGACCTGACCCACCTTGAGGGCCGCCTCGTCCAGGGCCGGATGACCGCTGGACTGGTGGATCTGTACGGCTTCCACGGCACCCTTGTCGCTGATGCGCACCCACACCTCGACCTTTCCACCCACGCCCGCATCGCGCAGGAGCGGCGGATACTCACGCTCCAGAGCCCGGCCCACGTCGTCACGGTTCCGCAGATTCGGCGCGACCGTGAACGGAGTGAAGGACGGGGTCTCGCCGATGGCGACGACCGCCTCGTCCCTTGCGCCCGCCCCGATCGCGTTCTCCACGCCCTGACCGGTGAAGTCCGAGGCCTTGAACGCGACCTCTCCCGGAGGGGGGATCACGGACGGAACGATGTCCGGCACGGACAGCGTCTGGAACCCCTGGAACTGCGCCTGGGGTTGGTCGACTGGGGGCGGGGGCGGGGGCGGGGGCGGCTGGAACTCCTGGGTCAGCTCGACGATCGTGACCTCGTCCTCTTCCGAGGTCACGCCCTTGCCTACCGTAGTCCACACCATCGCACCGACAGCGACCACGTGCAGGGACGTGGAAATGATTCCCGTCAGGACTGCTCCCTTGTTCCGAGGCGGCTTGCTGGCGAGGAGCCCGCCGCCGAAGGTGGGCCGGTGCTCCCTAGGAGGGGGCGCAGCGCTGGTGGCAGCAGCAGCTCCCTTTTCTGCCGCGCTCTTGCCGGCCTTTCCGCGATCGGCGCTCATGTGTGGTCTCCCGTGTTCATGCGTTCCATGGTGACGGAAACGGTGTCAATGCCATCCGCCGCCATGAGGCAAGATGGATCCAAAACGGCAGCACGATAACTCGTCGGGGACGATTCGAAAAGAGTCCTCAGCGACGTTGTGTTCCGTCACGGGCGGTCGATAGCACCTGGGACTTTTGTCGTGGATCAGAGGGTAGCGACGAGGCCGTCGCCAGCACCCCTAATCGTCCGCGGCAGTAACGTGGCACGAAGCCGCAGCACAGTCAACGATGCGGTGCAAGAGGGAGACCATAAGGGTTCCTCCCACCGTGCGAAAGGTGGATCGCCGCCGCAGCCGGGCATCCGCCCGACATCCATTAAGATGTCCGGAAGGTAGAATGCGGGCGCCTCACACACACGTGGGTTCTAGGCGGGCTCCCCGAACCGGCCGGGATGGCGCTGGGAGCAACGGCCGTGCCGGGGCTGGGGGGCGGGCCCCCTCCGCCACCGTTGACCCGAGCGGTCCACGTCTAGAGCTTTCGAGTTCCCTGCGCTCGGTGCCAAAAACCGGAGACGCCACTTGAGTCAGATCTCGGCCTCCCATCCCGCCGACGAGTCCCACCACGACATCATCTATCCCGCGGCCGTCCCGTTCGTGATCGTCCATCTGGCCTGCTTCGCGGCCATCTGGACCGGGGTGACGGTCCAGGCGCTGGTGATCTGCATGGTTCTCTATTGGGTGCGGATGGTGGCCGTGACCGGTGGCTATCACCGGTATTTCTCGCACCGAACCTACAAGACGAGCCGAGCCGGCCAGTTCGTGATCGCCGTCCTCGCCCAGTCGTCCGCACAGCGGGGCGCGGTCTGGTGGGCTGCGGTCCACCGCGATCACCACAAGCACTCCGACACCGAGCTCGATCCGCACTCGCCCCGGCACCACGGCTTCCTGCATTCGCACGTGGGGTGGATCTTCGCGAAGCAGAACGCTCGTCCTGACTACGAGAGCGTGGCCGACCTCACCCGCTATCCCGAATTGGTCTGGCTGAACAAGCACGAGTACTTCGTGTCCGCCCTGCTCGGCTTCGGGGTGTGGCTCTACGCCGGCTGGTCCGGGCTGGTGGTGGGCTTCCTGTGGAGCACGGTGCTGCTCTGGCACGGCACGTTCTCGATCAACTCGCTGGCGCACGTGGTCGGCAACCAGCGCTACCTGACCGGCGACGACTCCCGCAACAACTGGTGGCTCGCGATCGTCACCTGTGGGGAGGGGTGGCACAACAACCACCACGCCTACCAGAGCTCCACGCGCCAGGGCTTCCGCTGGTATCAGGTGGACATCACCTACTACGTCCTGACGCTGTTCTCTTGGCTGGGCCTGGTGTGGGACTTGCGCGCACCCCCGGTCGAGGTGGTCACCAACCAGCAGCGTCTCGGCCGCACCGTGGTCGAAAAGGTCGCCCGCCAGCTGGCGGATACCTTCCCGGCAGAGCGGATGGCAACTCAGCTGCGGGATGCTTGGGAGCACCACCCCACGTGGCCCGAGATCCAGGCGCGGCTACAGGCCGCACGGGCGCACGCGGCGGCCCGCCTCGCGACCGTCCATCTCCCCGTACTCCCCACTTCGGAGGAGATGCGCCGTCGCGCCGCGGAGATGTTCAGCGTGCCCGAGGTGTCCCTCGACGAAGTCGCCGAGCGGGCGCGGCTGCTGCTCATCCAGTCGGTGAGCGTGCAGATCCTGGGCGAGTTGGAGGCGGTCCCCGCCTAGGCGAGCTGTTCCTTTCCATCGTCATCGGTGTATCTTCTGGATGAAACTCGATCTCATTCTCAGGGAACCCGAGTGACCCAAAGCACCCCCTCCGCCAATCCGTCCGACGCAGTCGAGTTGCGCCTCGCGGACATCCCGCTGCGGGAAACGGTCGTGCTGGTGCGGATCGACCTTCCCCCCGAGCTGATGGAGCCCCTCCTCGAACTCGGGGTGCTCCCGGGCTGCCTGCTCTGTCCGGTCCGTCGGTCTCCTTCCGGTGACCCCATCGTGCGGGTGGACGGCACCCTACTCGCGATCCGTCGCGAAATGGCGGGATGCCTGTGCGTGAGGCGCGCCGGTCCCCACGCCGCCTGACCCCACGGCAGCCGCAGTTGGCCACTCCCTTCGATCCCAGCTGCCACACCGACGGCGGCGTCCAGCTGACCGATCCGCGGTCGCCCGCGACCCCCCTGGTCGCGCTGGTGGGGCCGCCCAACTCGGGCAAGTCCACCCTCTTCAATCAGCTCACCGGGCTCCGCCAAAAGGTCGCCAACTATCCCGGGGTGACCGTCGAGAAGCACGTCGGCGTGACGCGCCTGCCCAGCGATCGCACCATCGAGCTGGTGGACCTCCCCGGCGTGAACGGTTTCTCGGCGCGCAGCCTCGACGAGCGCGTGACGCGCGACGTGCTCGAGGGCCGGGTCGAGGGCATCCGGGCCCCCGATGCGCTCGTGCTGATCATCGATTCCACGCGGCTCGAGACCCAGCTCATGCTGGTGGAGCCGGTGCTCGAGCTCGGCATCCCGACGCTGCTCGTCCTCAACATGGCCGACGAGCTCGAGCAGCGGGGCGGGACGGTGCGCGACGAAGTCCTCGCCGAGCGGCTCGGCGTCACCGTCGTGCGCACCAACGCGCGCGTTGGCGAAGGGTTGAACGGGGTACGGCATTTCCTCGAGGTCGTCGCTGAGCGCGGCCCACTCCCCCCTCGCCCCTGCCCGGCGCTCTCCAACGTCGGTCGCGGACACCCGCTGCCGATGGTGGATGCGTTCGCCGAGCGTCGCCGCCGCATCCAGGCGCTGAGCAAGGCCGCGGGCTTCGTTCCGCCGGGCGCGTCGCGGTTGACCGAAACGCTCGACTCCATCTTCCTGCACCGCGTGTGGGGCCCCCTCATCTTCCTCGCCGTGGTCGTGCTGGTCTTCCAGTCGATCTTCACCTGGGCCGCTCCGCTCATGGACGGAGTGCAGGCGGTGGTGGCGGGGTCCGGCGCGTGGATCGTGCAGCATCTCCCCGACTCCTGGTTCCGCTCGCTACTGGTGGACGGGATCTGGTCGGGGGTGGGCTCGGTAGTCGTTTTCCTGCCCCAGATCCTGGTCCTCTTCCTCTTTCTCAGCGTGCTCGAGGACTCCGGTTACATGGCGCGAGCGGCGGTCATCGCCGACCGCACGATGTACCGGGTCGGCCTCCAGGGTCGGGCGTTTCTCCCCCTCCTCTCGGGCTACGCATGCGCCATCCCGGCCATCCTCGCCGCGCGCACCGTGGCGGACGAGCGGGACCGCCTGGCGACGATCTTCGTGACGCCATTCATGACGTGCTCGGCGCGGCTGCCGGTGTACGCCCTCCTGATCGCCGCGTTCATCCCGGAGCGTCCGGTACTCGGCCCGCTCATGGGCACCCGCGCCGCCACCCTGCTGGGCCTCTACGCGCTGGGGGCGCTGGCCGCCATCGTGACGGCCGCGGTGCTCCGCCGCTCGCTCCTGCGGGGGAGGCGCGCGACCTTTTTCATGGAGCTGCCGCCCTACCGGATCCCGTCGCTGCGCTCGCTCGCGCTCCGCCTCTATGACCGCAGCCGCATTTTCCTCCGACGCGCCGGGACGACCATCCTGGCTGTCGCAATCGTGCTCTGGGCGCTGACCCAGATCCCACGCATCGACGGCGCGCCCCCGAGCATCGACGCGAGCCTGCTCGGGGAGCTGGGCCAGGCGATCGAGCCCGTGATCCGGCCGCTCGGCTTCGACTGGACGATCGGCGTCGGGCTGATCTCGTCGCTGGCGGCCCGCGAGGTGATCGTGGGGACGCTCGGCACCCTCTACGGGGTGGCCGACCCGACCGAGGGTTCGCTGGCCCTGCAGGACGCGCTCCGCAGCCGCCTGGACCTGGGGGCGGCCGTAGGACTGCTGATTTTCTTCGCGTTCGCGCTCCAGTGCATGTCCACCGTGGCGGTGATGCGGAGGGAGACAGCGGGATGGAAATGGCCCGCGCTCCAGTTCGGCTACATGCTCCTGCTCGCGTACGGCGGCGCCTTCCTCGCCAACGCCCTCCTCTAGACCGCCTTCCACCCCGTCCGCCCGGGGGGTGCCCCGGAAGCCGCCGCCCGATATAGTTCAGCCCCATGAACTACGGCTTCCTGATCCGCAACGATCGATGTATCGGATGTCACGCGTGCACGACAGCTTGTAAGAGCGAGAACGACGTCCCCCTGGGTGTGAACCGTACCTGGGTCAAGAACGTCGAGAAGGGGCGCTTCCCCGACGTCAAACGCCACTTTCAGGTCACTCGCTGCAACCACTGCGCGAACCCTCCCTGCGTGCGCATCTGCCCGGTCACCGCGATGTATCAGCGGGCCGACGGCATCGTCGAGTTCGACCCCCAGGTGTGCATCGGCTGCAAGGCCTGCCTGCAGGCCTGCCCCTACGACGCCATCTACATCGATCCCGACACCGGTACCGCGGCCAAGTGTCATTTCTGCGCCCACCGCGTGGAAATGAACCTGGAGCCGGCGTGCGTGGTCGTGTGCCCCGAGCACGCGATCATCTCCGGAGACCTCGACGACCCGATCTCCGAGATCAGCCGCATGCTCGCCGAATTCCAGACGACCGTGCGCAAGCCGGAGCAGGGCACGGCGCCCAAGCTCTTCTACGTGGACGGCGAAGAGACCTCGCTCCATCCCGCCGCTGCCGACCGGGCGCCGCGCACGTTCGCGTGGACGGACGTGCTGTCGTTGCACGGGGACGCCCGTCCGCACGACGCGGGCGCCCAGCGGAGGTCCGCCGCAGGCAACGGCCACCCGCCTGCCGCCGCCCTCGACCGAACCGCGCGCTCGGGCGTCTCGCTGCGGAAGGGGCAGCCGCAGGGGTTACCGTCCGCGGGTCCCATCCACATCGGGGCGGAGCGCATGGCGGGCGACCTCGTGCGCACGGTCTACAACGCGCAGCACAAGATTCCCTGGCACTGGCCGGTACCAGCGTATCTGGTCACGAAGGGCGCCGGATCAGGCGTGTTCGCGCTGCTCGCAGTCGCAGCCCTGTTCGGCCTCGCACCGGTCTCGGAGACCGTATTCGTCGCCGGAGGGCTGCTAGCGCTGGTCCTGATCGGGGTCACCACCGCGCTGCTCGTCCTCGACCTGGAGCGCCCGGAGCGGTTCCTGTCGATCCTCCTGCGCCCGCAGTGGCGGAGCTGGCTCACCAAGGGGGCCGTGCTGTTGGTGGCGTTCAGCACGCTATTGGCGGCGTGGTGGGCGCTCGAAGCGGCCGGGCTCGCGGGTCTCGTCGGCGCAGGCGTGGTCGCCGGAGTGCGCCCCTGGATGCTGGGAGTCGGACTTCCGCTCGCGGTCGGGGTGGCGATTTACACCGCGTTCCTGTTCGGCCAGGCGGAGGGACGCGACCTGTGGCAGAGCACGCTCCTGCCGGTCCATCTCTTCGTGCAGATGGGAATGGCGGGTGCCGCTGCCCTCCTCTGCGTCGCGCCGGTGGTGGCGCTCGGCCCCGAGCTGGCGCGGGTGACCGTGATCGCGTTCGCACTCTTCCTGGTCATAGACCTGCTCGTGACGCTGGGCGGCGAGTTCGCGATGCCGCACGCTTCGGCGGACGCGGCGCGCGCCGCAGCCGAGATCACGCGCGGCCGCTACCGCATGCACTTCTGGGTGGGAAGCATCGGCCTCGGCCATGCGCTGCCGCTCGCGCTGCTCCTCTCGGGGACGAGCCTGGCCGGCGCGCTGGCAGGCGCGCTCACGCTGATCGGTCTCTACTTCTACGAGTACGCGTTTGTGATGGCGCCGCAGGAGATCCCGAACAGCTGAGGGCGGTCCCGTAGGCGGAAAACGACGAGGCCCCGGCCAAGCGGCCGGGGCCTCGCGATCCAACGGGGGTGCGCCGACTCTTTGCTACTGGGCCCGCAGCTGTCCCCGGACCTCGCCTGAGGG
>CAXNGW010000002.1:0-44987 GCA_964201975.1 Longimicrobiales bacterium
GACCGCACCCACTCCAGAAGCGTGAGCGGCGGCCCGAACGTGAGATGCGCCGGATCGACGTTCGCGCCGGTCAGCTCGATCGTCTCAGCGAGCGCCTGCTCCCTGGTCACCCCCATGGAAGTGAGCACCTGGGCGGCGATTCCATTCTCCTCCATGATCATGCCCAGAAGGAGGTGCTCGGTCCCGACATAGTCGTGGTTCAAGTCGCGCGCGGCCCGCATCGACAGTTCGATGATTTTTTTTGCCCGTGCCGTATAGGGTAGCTCGTCCAGCGCGATGGTAGCGGTGCCCTGCCGAACCGCTCCCTCCTTGAAGGGCCGGTAGATCGGGTCGTAGAGGCGCGCGCTCTCGGAGAACATTGGGGCTGATCTTCGGGCTGGTAGGCGCAGTGATCATGGGGGCGGGGCTGGAAGCGTGTGTGCTATTGGCCCGCCGGGCGCTGCGGGTGCAGCCGACGGAGGCGCTGCGGGGGATTGACTAGGGCCGCTGCCACCGCACCCGCGGCACCAGCTGACCGCTGCCCGGCGCGCCCAGGATCCTCCCGTTCTCGTAGACGACCTCGCCGCGCCGGATCGTGACGATCGGCCAACCGGTGACCACCCAGCCGTTGAAGATCGAGAACTTGCCGGCCGACAGGATGTCCTCGTCGCGGATCGGCTTGGTCAGCTCCGGATCCCAGATCACCACGTCGCCGTCCGAACCCACCGCGATCGTTCCCTTCCGGGGATAGAGCCCGAAGAGCTTGGCCGGACCCGTGGACGTGACCTGGACCATCTGCTCGAGCGTGATCCGCCCCTTCCGCACGCCCTCTGAGTAGAGCAGCGGCATCTGGTCCTGGAGGAAGTTGCTCCCCTCGCGCGGCCGCTGGACGCTGTTGTCCGGATCCATCTTCTCGGCCCGCGTATAGCCCACGTGGTCGGTGTTGACCGCGTCCACGCTGCCGCGCGCGATCGCCGCCCACAGATAGTCCTGGTCGGTCTTGTTCCGGAGGGGCGGCGCGCCGGTGAAGGTCGGACCGTCGGGCCGGTTGAACGCATCGTGCGTGAGGTGCAGGTAGATGAAGCGCACCTCGGTGAACACCGGCAGCCCCCGCGCCCGCGCCGCTTCGGCCACGCGCATCGCGCGCTCCGACGACATGTGCACCAGGTAGATCGGCGTCCCCGTGAATTCTGCGAACGCGACCGCGCGCTGGGTGGCCGCCTCCTCCGCCTCGACCGGATGCGAGTCGGCGAAGTTCTGCCCCACCAGTGCCGTCCGCCCTTCGGCGACCAGTCGATCCATGGCCCCCGACAGGATCGCCGCGTCTTCCGCGTGCAGCTGCATCAGCATGCCCGCGTCGCCCACCGCATCGATGAGCTTCAGGTTGTCGGCGAGGCGCTGCTCGAAGCCGAGTCCCCGCATGAAGATCTTCGGCGTCACGCCCCGCTCCTTCATCATCTCGACGTCGCCGGGCACCAGCGTCGTGGGATTGCCGATCGTGAAGTGCAGGATCGCGTCCGCGATCGTCACGCGCTCGGCCGCCTCGGCTGCCTCGGCGAGAGTCTGCGCCGCCGGGACGTCGTTGCTCTGGCTGATGAAGCCGCCGATCGTCGTGATCCCGCCCGCGAGGGCCGCCCGCGACGCGGTCATGAAGTCGTCCTGCCCCTCACGCGTCGTGGGCGTCCGCTCCGGGGTCAGGTGCACGTGCGTGTCGATGCCGCCCGGGAGGATCAGCTTGTCCGTGGCGTCGATCACCCGTGCGCCGCTGCCGGGGGTGAGGTTCCGGCCGATCTCAGCGATCAGGCCGTCGCGGATGCGCAGGTCGCCCTGGACGCGACCGCCTTCGGTGACGATGAGGCCGTTCTTGATCAGCAGCTCGGGCTGAGCCGCCTGGGCGGCGAGGCCGGACGCCGAGGCGCCGAGGATCAGGAGAACGAGCCAGATCGCCATCGGGATGCGGACGAGCGCCGGTCGCTTCATCGGTGTCTCCAAGGTGCAGATCGTCGGGGGACCGCGCCTCGAAAGTGGAGAGGCGAGCGAGCGAGGCGCAAACCGCGGAAGTGCGACCCGCACCTGGACATCATGATGCGACCACATCATTCTTCGCCATGCGCACAACCGTGAACCTCGACGACGATGTCGTCCGCGCCGCCCGAAGCCTGGCTCGCGAGCAGGGGCGGAGCCTGGGAGACGTGCTCTCCGATCTGGCCCGGCGCGGCCTCGAGCCGCCGACAGAGGTTCGTTACCGCGCGGACTTCCCCGTCTTCGTCGTGCGCGAAGGAGTGGGGCCGTTGACCCCCGAGATGGTCGCGCAGGCCGCTGAGGATTCGTGACGTCACTCCTGGACGTCAACGTCCTCGTCGCCCTGGCTTGGCCAAACCATATCCACCACGCTCGGGCGCACGCTTGGTTCGCCTCGGCGCGCCCGCGCGGATGGGCTACGTGCCCCCTCACCCAGAGCGGGTTCGTGCGCGTTTCAGCGAACAGCGCCGCAGTCCCAGACGCTCGCTCGCCGCGGGAGGCCACCGCGCTCCTGCGAAGGATTGTCGAGCTACCCGGCCATGTCTTCTGGACCGACGACACGGCCGCCACTGAGGATGTGAACCAGACCTTTGCCCGAGTGGTGGGATACCGTCAGGTCACCGACGCCCATCTACTCTCCCTGGCAATGCGGCGAGGCGGACGGCTGGCCACGTTCGACCTGGAAATCCGGGACCTGGTCCCGAAGGGCATGGACCCTGACACCGTGGTCGATTCGATCGGATAGGGACCGGCCACATGCACGACGCCGACCGCGCCGACCCCCGCGAAGCCCCTCAGGAAGACGTGGTCCCAGTGCCCATCGGGATGCCGAAGAGTCGGGTGTGGGGGAGCTTCCCAGATCGCGCCACCTGTGGTCCTTAGCTCAGGCAAGATGCCGAGGACAAGGTCATCCAACAGATCTTGGGGCGCTCGCCCCTTGTAGGCAGCTGGGACTTCAATCGACACAAGCGCTTGATCCCCTCCGTTTCCACCCATGGTGTTGAGGATGTGGCGCTTCCGACTTGCGTAGCTGTCGGTATCCCCGACGCGCTCGGCGACTGCCTTTGCAAAAGTAGGGCTGCTAGCCTCCGGGAGCTCGTCATCTCGTGACCACGTCAACGTCTGGGTTTCAGCGTGGAGAGCCCGAACGCCGGACGCGCTGAGCTCACGAAGTCGCTTGAGAACTCTCTCGAAATGGTGCTCCCACACGTGCACCAGAAACGTTCTAGTGCAGGCGTCGTTGTCGAACTCAAGTATTAGATAGAATGCTGGGAGCGAGGTTCGGCAGAGCTTTGTCCAATTCTTGATACTGATCGCCTTGCGGCGGGAACGCGCACGCGTCGACTTTACCTGGACCAAGCACTGGAGAGGGGACGCGTGTCGATCGAGTGGTTGAGATGGAGGCCCGGAGAGGGGCCACTCCAAGAAGAAGTCCCAACCGCCCGTGTCGTTGAGCGCCTTGTTGACGGTGACCCTCGCTTCGGTAGCCCATTGCTGCAACAACAACTCCCCGAGCGCGCCCAGCCGATTAGCGTCTTCCAACTGTTGGTCCTGTTGAAGCGAATGGCGCCAAGAGGATTACCTACGAACCACGGGCCGACCAGGTGTGCTCCCCCGGCCGGCCCGCGCTGTCTCCCGTACTAGAAACCGCCAAACCGAACGGCTAGTGCACGAAGATCGGCCTCTCGCGCAGGGCGCCTTCCATCATCGTCCCCTGTGGTGCAGTCATGCAGTTCACCCGCACTCGCTGAACCCGCACACGTGGCACTTCACGCACCCTTCCTCGTACGCGAGTGACCCGGTTCCGCACTCCGGGCAGCTCCCGATGAACGAGTCGGCACCGCTGTGCTTGCTGGACCGCGGGCTGGGCATGGTCGCGCTGGCCGTGCGCATGGGCGCGAGCGGCAGATCCTCCTGCACCCCTTCCCTCTCCTCGAGGTAGCGCTCGATCGCCTGGCCGATCGCGTCGGGGGCGGAGAGCACCTTGTTGGGGCCGATGCCGACGGCGCGGTCGCACGAGATGCCGCGGAGCTGCGCGGCGAGCGACGTGATGGGGATGCCGGAGCGGAGCGCAAGCGAGACGAGGCGGCCGATGGCTTCGGCGTCGGCCATGGCGGCGCCGCCGGCCTTGCCCAGGGTGCAGAACACCTCGAACGGGCGGCCGGCTTCGTCCTCGTTGATCGTCACGTAGAGGTCACCGAGGGGCGAGTTCATCTTGACCGTGCGGCCGCGCAGCATGGCCGGACGCTGCCGCTTGTTGCGCGCGGCGGCAGCGGTCTGGTCGCGCTCGCGGATCTGCGCTTCCAGCTTGGCGACGGTGCCCTCGAGGTCGTGGATCTTCTCCCTCGCGTCGGCAAGCTGGGTCTGCTCCTCGGGCGTGGCCTCGGCCTTTCCGGTCTTCCCCGTCGAGAGCACCTGGTTGGGACGGCAGCCGTCGCGGTAGACGGTGACGCCCTTGCAGTCCAAGTCGTACGCGAGCTCGTAGATCGCGCGCACGTCCTCGATCTTCGCCTCCTGCGGGAAGTTCGTGGTCTTGCTGATCGCCGAGTCCACGTGCTCCTGGTAGGCGGCCTGCATGCGCACGTGCCATTCGGGCGTGATGTCGTGCGCGGTGTGGAAGATCCGCTGCACGTCCTCGGGCACCTCCTCGAAGTGGATGTGACCCTCGGTCGCGATCCGCTCCATGAGGTCGTCCGAGTACCAGCCCTGCTCCTTGGCGATGCGGATGAAGTCGGGGTTCACGTCGGGCATGAGCGAGCCCGCCTGATTCCGCATGAACGCGACTGCGAAGAGCGGCTCGATGCCGCCGGAGCAGCCGGCGAAGATCGAGATCGTGCCGGTGGGCGCGACAGTCGTGAGGTTGCAGTTCCTGAGCTTCCGCATGGGACGGACGCGGCTGCCGTCGGCGCGGCGCGCGGCCGTCTCGTCGGGGCCCCAGATCGACTTCTCCCACGCGGGGAAGACACCCCGGCCCTCGGCCAGCTTCTCGGACGCGACCCGCGACTCCTCGTTCACGAACTCCATCACCTTCCGCGCCATGTCCACGCCGTCTTCGCTGTCGTACGGGACGCCCAAGCGGACGAGCATGTCGGCCCAGCCCATCACGCCCAGACCGATGCGGCGGATGGTCTGCGCCAGCTCGTGGATCTCGTCGAGCGGGTACTGGTTGGCGTCGATGACGTTGTCGAGGAAGTGCGTGGACAGGTGCACCACGCGGCGGAGCCCCTCCCAGTCGATGCGGTCCTCGGGGGCGGCGTTGGGGGCGACGTCGTCGCGGACGAAGGGGCCCAAATTGATCGAGCCGAGGTTGCAGACGTCGTAGGGTCCGATTGGTTGCTCACCGCAGTTCGCTGTCACAAAAGCATTTACGAGGATCGAGTGCGTGTGGAACTCGGTGGTGCAGTAGACATCCTCGGAGCCCGCAGGCTCGATCGAATGGACCTTCGTGACGAAGTGCTCGCGATTGGAGCGGCGGGTCTTCGAACGGATGAAGAACTCCGCCTTCCGCTGCTTCGCGGCCGACATGAAACCGATCTCGGTCAGGAACAGATCACGGTTGACCTTGTCGAGAATCAACTCGTACTGCGCCTTGCACTCGTACCCCTTCATTCCCCCGTGACCATCCGGCATCGCCTTGCGGCCGGCCTCGCGACGGAGCCGGAGATTCGAAACGATGCCGAAGTTCTGGAGGAGGACCTGAACCTCCTTGAGGAACTCGGGCTCGCTCGAAGCCAGCCGCACCGAGCAGGTGCGCGCCCTTTCTGAGATGTTGACCGTTCCGTCCGCCGTGAACGCAGCCTGGAGGAAGCCGACCACGGCCTCCCGCGGCGCGCTCCACAGCGCGGTCGGCACGCGGCTCGAGCGACCATCGGCCGTCACGAGCCCCAGGGAATCCAGGAAGTAGTACAGACCCGACGTGTACATGAGCTGGATGCGGCCCGGACGGTCTGTGTGGTTGCCGGTTGTGCCGGTCCAGCGGCGGATGCGCTCCTCGAATACGGGGGCGAGATCCCGCTCATCTCCCCCGAAGAGCAGCCCGACCTTGTAGTTGGGCACGGTTCGACCCTCGGACAGATGCTCGCTCACCCACCCGTCCGCCACGACCCACCCCAGCAGCTGCCCGAGCTCGCGCGACCATTCGCGCGGCAATTCGGCCTCACCACGTGCGATTCGCGCGGCGAACTTGTCCGTCGGCGTGAACGGTGGCAGCGCGCGTTCGGTGCTCCACGGTCCTTCTCCCGACTGGATGAGCAGCGTATCGCCCGGAGCCAGATCCTTGAGCTCGACCGGCCCCGCGGGCGTGAAGAACTTGTGGTTGTCGGTCGCGACGATCTCGTGGCCTTGAGTCGTGGTGAGCCGGAAGACCGGAGCATCCTTCCGAGTCTTGAAGACCGGCACCGCTGGGAAGACCGTGACGCCGGGCTTGGTGCGGACGCGTGTCGCGACGCTGCCGTGCTCGCGCGCGAATGCGACAGCCCGCGCTCCGGGAACCCGATTGTCCGTCCCGACACGGATCTCCATCGTCTTGAGCCACAGCTCCTCCATCGTGAGGAGGCCGCGGTCAGTGGCCATGCGGGTTGAGCCGACCACACACGGATTCGTGGCTTCGTAAGTCATCAGCGCCGGGACCGGATTGTACTCGTTCGCGCGGTCGATGAAGAACACGCCCGGCTCACCAGTCTTCCACGCGCCCTCGACGATCATGTCGAAGATCTCACGCGCGTTCTCCTGGCCGACGACGGAGTTCGTGCGCGGGTTGATCATGTCGTAGGTCCCGCCCGCCTTCACCGCCTCCATGAACGCGTCGGTGATCGCGACGCTGATGTTGAAGTTCGTGATCTGCGACGTATCGCTCTTACAGAGAATGAATTCGCGTATGTCGGGGTGATCGACGCGTAGTATGCCCATGTTCGCTCCACGCCTTGTGCCGCCTTGCTTTACGACCTCCGTAGACGCGTCGTAGAGCCGCATGAACGACACCGGGCCCGACGCGACGCCCATGGTGGAGCGGACGTTGTCGTTGGTGGGCCGGATGCGGGAAAAGCCGAAGCCGGTGTTGTGGATGACGAGCATCTTCCCCGCCCCGCCGCCGGCGAGGTAGGTGTTGTGCCCCTCCACCGTGAAGTCGAAGAACGGTCTCGCCTCCGCGGCGCGGGACACCTCGCTCACCACGGACCAGCCATCGGCCAGCCGCTCGAGCTGCTCTAGCCGGGGATGGTGCACGGCCGGCAGCACGCGCCGGAGCGCGGCGGCGAGGCGGGCGAGCTTGTCCTCGCCGATCCCCTGGCCCCAGCGGAAGCGGTGCAGCTGGAACGCCTCTTCGGCGATCACCACCGGGGCGCGGTGGATGTTGGCCGTGTCGGTCTCGACGCCGGCCGCCTGGAGCAGATCCTCGATCGCCGAGAACGGGAGCGGGATGCGGACGTTCGCGTCGTTCTCCGCGTTGGTGCGCAGCTCTTCGATCCGCTCGCGCTTGAACGGGTCGTGCAGGAACTCCGCGATCAGCTCGATGAGCGCCGGGCTCTTCCGCGCGCTGGCGAGCTTGACGCGGTGCTCGACCTCTTTGGCCCTGCCGATTGCGGCCTTCTCACGCGACGACGGGTTGAAGCCGAGCGTGCTCGTGAGCGACACGAGCTTGCGGGCGAGGCGCGGGCACACGGTGGACACCTCGACCCGGTGCCGGTTCACGCTCACGTGGCCGTCCGCATCCACTAGGCCGGCCAGGAACGCGCCGATCACGCGGAGGGGGGACTTGGCCACCCACTCGGGCATCGTGAGGTCATCCTTAAGGCCGCACTCCATACCGGCGAGCCGCGCGAAGCGGGGCACGAAGTCCTTGTCGGTCGTCGTGACGCTCCACAGCCCGCGCGCGTCCTGCTGGGGCGTGACGCTGACGCCGTGCTTGGCCAGCACCTGCGCCGCGTGCCGCACGCTCTCGGGCCGCCCGTCCACGCAGCTGAGGCGCAGCGCCTCGTAATCCGTCGAGCGATTCCGGTACGCTCCGATCGAGCCGTCGCCGAGCGCGTAGCCGACGAGCCACGCGAGCTCCTCGTCCACGTGGAAGCCCTCCATCTCCTTATATTCCTTGATCGGCCAGGCGGAGCGGGCGGTCTTGTTGGCGGTGAGCAGGAGGTCGCCGGACTGGAGCTCGTCCGAGCGGCGCTCCACCATGCCCCCGGCGGTGAACACCATGAACGGGTGCCACGCGCTGGTGGTGACCTCGGAGCCGTCGGCGCAGCGGATCGTCAGCTGCTGCTCGGCGGGCACGTCCCACTGCCAGAGGTGGGTGACCTGCTTGGCGTCGAAGCGGCCGCTCGCGGCGTCGAGCGCGAGCGTGCGGATGCCGAGATGGGCGACGTCCATGATCTTGTGGCCGTCGCGGACCTCTTCCTGGATCCCGGTCGCGAGCACGCGCGCGTACAGCGTCTGGATCTCTTCGACGCCGCAGAAGGTGGTGCAGACGTGGGCGTCGCCGGCCACGCAGCCGCCGCCCGACTGGTGGACCAGCGCCATCGCCCTGAGCGTGTCGTAGATCCCGCTCTTCCCGTTGGAGAGGGTGTCGTCGACCGGCAGCACGAAGCAGGCGGACAGCTGGCCGAGCGGCCGGCCCGCGTTCATGAGCGTGGGGGAGTTCGGCTCGAACTGCCCGGTGGTCATGAGCTGGTAGAACTGCCGCGCCGCTTCGTCGATGGCCGCCTCGGACGCGCCGTAGGTGCGGTCGGTCTCGGCGATCACCCGCGCCACCCGCCAGAACATGGTTTCCGGCTCCTCGGTCGGGCGGCCCTTTTCATCCTTCTTCAGATAGCGCTTTCCCAGCACGATGCGCGCGTTCTCGGTGAGCGTCGCGGGGAGGAGGTCGGACGGCACGACGTCATCGAACAGGATCGGCTCCTGACGGCGGGGGGGAAGCGCGGGGGTCATCGTGTGGGGACTCCTCGGGTGTGGACAGATGGTGGAAATCGAGCGATGCAGATGTCGAAAACCGGTGGACAACCGGTGAAAGAAGGCTTGCGGCCTCTACGATGCGTGGGAAGGCCCCGGCGGGGACCACAAGATCTAGAGGTGAAGGTCAATATGCACCCCTACATGCGGGGGGAGCAAGCATTTCGTGATCGCTCTGGGACAGCCTCAAAGATACCCCGATGGGACCCCAATGTTCGGGATTTATACGGGACCCGAGGACATTTGGGAAGGGGCTAGAACGAGGTACCGAGACGGAGATAGTAGACGGGGGTCGAGCGGGCTTGGCCGGGCACGTCCATGAGCGGGATAGCCACCCCGCCGCGCAGCGGAATTCCGAAGTTGAAGAGTGCGAGCAGATCGGCCGACAGCTCGGCGCCGACCGAGGCGAGGGTGGCCGGCCGCGCGGGCTCTGGCCCCCATGCGTTGCCGGCGTCCGCGAACAGCCCCCCGCTCACCTGATCGAGATGGATGGGGATCAGCCCGATACCGCGGTTCACGCGCACGATCGGGAAGCGGTACTCGGCCGCGCTGGCCCACGCGACGCGGCCGGAGCGCGCGCCGTTCCGGTAGCCGCGCAGCGGAAACGCGTAGCCGCTGGCCCCGCCGACGTCGAAGTGGAAGCGGTCCGCGCCGGGGCCGGTCGCCGTCCCGCCCGCGGCTCGCAGCGCGATCACGTGGCGGTCGAGCCCGATCGCGCGCAGCGGCTGGAAGAGGCGGAGGACGCCGATCCCGTCCGCGTACGAGCGATCGGATCCGGCGACCGCGCGCAGGCTGTCGGCGAGGTCGAGCTGGCGGCGCACGCGGCCGACGAGCGACAGCGCTGCGCCCTCGTCCGCCGACACCGACAGCGCGTGCCCGCGCGCGGTGGAGAGCGACGCCGACGCGCGCCCGTGGGCGAGTCGGCTGCTGGGGTTGTCGAGCCGGTAGAGCGCGCTCGGGCGGAGGTCGCGGTCGAGCAGCTCGGAGCTCTCCTGGACGAGTCCCGCCGCCACACCGAGCGAGCCGGCCATGCGGTAGCGGCGCTGCAGCGCGGTGGTGCCGAGCGAGACCATGCGCTCGCGCTTGCGCAGGAAGAGCGTGTCGATCGCGCCACTGCGTCGGCGCCCGATGCGCGGCCCGCTGGCGTCCCAGTCCTGCTGCGCGGTCAGCGACAGGTGCGGATTGCCGAGCCCCTGGTAGCCGTAGCTGAACCCTCCCTCGACCCGTCCGTCGGTCGCGACCACGGCCGCGAGCTGCCAGGAGTGGCGGCCCACCAGGTCGGTCGCGAAGGTGGCCAGGCCGTACGCGGGCGCGAGCAGCTCGACGTCCCCCCGCCCCTCGATGAAGACGCTCTGGGCGGGTTGCGCGAGCAGCTCCCAGAAGCCGGGCACGAGCGTGCGCGCGGGGCTGTACGGCCGCGACGGCCCTCCCGCGGGGGGCGGGGCGGGCTCGGGCGTGACAGGACCATACGACGGAGCGAGCGGGAAAGGCTCCATCCAGCGCGCCGGGTCGAAGGCGAGCCGCTCGACCTCCCACCCGTCCGCGTGATAGACCGCGCCGTAGATCCAGCGGCCGGCGGGATCCACCGACGGATACGCGATCCCGGTGAGCATGTTGGTCACCTGACGCACCGCGCCGGCACGGCCGGTGCCGTCCACCCCGGCAGCGAACAGGTTCGGGATGCCGGTGCGGTCGGACGTCCACAGCAGCCAGCGCCCGTCCGCCGACCAGGCCGGCGCGAACTCGACCGCGCGGTCGTCCGTGATCTCTTGCAGGAGCCTTCCCTCGGCGTCGAGCAGGACCAGATCGAACGAGCGGCCGGCGCGCCAGCGCGTGACCGCGATGCGGGCGCCGGCGGGCGACAGCGCGGGAAACGCCCAGTGCACATCGGGCTCCGCGGGGGTGAGCTCGGTAACGGCCCCGGAGGCGAGGTCCACGCGCACGAGCTGCGTGGTGCCGTCCACGTCTCGGATCGCGACCGCCGTGCGGCCGTCGCGCGCCGCCGAGGGATGCTCGAGCCGCGCGTTGCGGGTGAGCCTGGTCGGCGCGCCCGACGGATCCACGCGGTAGAGGTCGCTCCTGAACCGGTAGGGACCGTCCTGCTCGAACTGCGCGGTGATGAGCGCGCCGTCCGCGGTCCACGACAGCAGCGGCACGCCGTTGCTGCGCGCGAGCTGGCGAGAGTCGGCGCCGTCCGGGGAGGCGACGCGGATCTGGGCGTCGGTTAGCCCGTCGGAGCGGCCGAACGCGAGCGTGCGGCCGTCGGGCGACACCGACGGCGAGAGCACGTAGCGGGCGCCGCGCGTGATCGGCTCGGTGACGGTGAGGGGCGCGCGGGCCGCCAGCTCGGCGCTCAGCGCGGACGCGGCGGCGCGGCGCTCAGCGGACCACACCTTCCACTCGGCCGAGAACGACGCCCCGAACGCGTGCTTCGCGGCGGAGTTCAGCCGATACGGGATCCACTGCCCCGCGATGGCTTCGATGAAGTCGCCCATCTTTGCGGAACCGTGGCGCTCCAGTAGCCAGGCGAAGAAGCCCGAACCGTACACGTAGGCGCGGTCGCCGCCGGGCCAATCGGGCGACTCGCCCGA
The DNA here is from genome assembly GCA_964201975.1 of Longimicrobiales bacterium. Taxonomy (GTDB): domain Bacteria; phylum Gemmatimonadota; class Gemmatimonadetes; order Longimicrobiales; family Gaopeijiaceae; genus UBA2988. The sequence continues at coordinate 11,535 of CAXNGW010000002.1, forward strand.
GGCCCGGTCGATCGGATCCAACTGGTTCTCGAGCGCCGCGGTGCGCAGCACCATCTCGTGGTAGCTGCCCTCGGTGCGGCCGGACTCGGTGAGCGCGGACTCGTAGTACGTCGCGGTCCCCTCCACCACCCAGCGGGGCACGCCGTTCTCGGGAAAGAACGGCCACGCTCCCGGCACGCGTCCGAACACCGAGCGCAGGAGGTGCCCGAAGCGGCTGGTGCGCTCCAGGTGAAAGACGTGGGCGAGCTCGTGCGTGATGACGAGCTCCAGCCAGTCGTCGAAGTAGGCGAGGCCCAAGCCGTCCACCGGGGGGCGCGCGAACACGACGATGCGGCGGCGGGGGGCCACCGAGGCGAACCCGTTCGAGACGTCCAGGTTGTCGGTGAGGACCAGGTCGATGCGGCCGCGCGGCACCTCGGAAAGCGCCCCGGTGAGCTCGTCGAACGCCCGCTCGGCGCGCGCGCCGGCGCGCCGGGCGAGTGCCTCGAGCCGCTCCGGATAGGTGACGCGGAAGCGCTCGGTGTCGAGCGTGCGCCAGGATTCATCGGGAGGGAGCTGGGCCGCGGCGGGGACGGGCGCCAGGAGGGCCGCGAGGAGGAGGGCGGCGGCCCAGCGGGCCCGGAGCTTGCCCCCGTCCTTGCCTGCGTCCAAGCGCGCCGCCACCGTTGGCGTTCCCATTCCCCACGAGGTGCGAGCGATCATGTCCGAGCAGGACAGCGTCTGGTTTCGTCTGGGCTACACGCTCGAGCAGGCGCGCTTGCGGTCGTCCGGTTCCCGCGCGCGCCTGCGCTCGCCCCAAGAGCGGCAATCGGCCCGCAAGGTGGCGGACCCGCCGCGCCCCCGTCCAGTAGAGGGGCCGGAGGCGGACGCCGCGGACGAGGGCGCGGAGCTGCCCGGCGGCCTGGGCGGGCTCGCCGTGTTCCTCAAGGGCGCCTCCCCGACCGGGGAGCCGTGGGAGGCCGTCATCGCCGCGGCGGGCACCGCTCTGGTCGGACGCGTGCTCGCGAAGCTGCCCCGCAAGCACCGCTTGGGACCGCTCCGCCTCCTGCGAGCCGCCGGCGCGGGCGCGGGCGCCGCGCTCGTACGCGAGCTGCTCCGCCCGATGACCTCCGGCCAGCCGGTCGCGACGACGTTCGCCGAGCGCGCGCGGAGGGCCGCGCTGTCGGGCAGCGCGCGCGGGCTGCTCTACGGCGCATTGGTCGAGCCGCGCATCCCCGGACCGCCGATCGTGCGGGGCGCGGCGTACGGCGCCATCGAGCATCTGGTCTCGCCGCTGGGCGGCCTCACCGCGCTCGCGGGGCCGGCGGCGCCGCACCGGAGCCTCCCCTTCATCTCGCAGCTCTTCGAGGACCTCGAGCCCGAGGAGCAGACGCTGATGGACCATATCCTCTTCGGGATCGCGGTGGCGGCGCTGTATGGGGCGGCGCCGCCGGAGATCGAAGAGGACGACGAAGAGGACGAGGACTAGGGGACCGCAGCGTCGCCGGCGGCTCTCTTCAGGATCCCGTGAACCCCACCAGCAGGGGGATCTGTTGGGTGCGCGCCGTCTGCTCGGGGAGCGGCTCCGCGCGCACCATGTCCGCGCCGCAGCGGCGCATGGCCACCGAGGCGGATCCGTCCGCCAACTCGCGGACCTCGGCTTCGGGGCGATCGTCCGGAGGCATGATCCCGAGAATCTGCGTGGGGACTTCGCTGCCGCCCGCAGTGAACCCCTCCAGCCCGCAGAACGCGCCGCCGCGCGCGATCACCGCTTCCGCCACGTACGCGGTCGCCGCCCCGTCCAGGTAGTCCATCACGACGTAGCGCGCGCCCACCGAGTCCGCGAACGCCAGGAAACGGTCCACATCCTTTGTGAACGGAAAGGTCTCCGAGGAAAGCCCGCTCTCGACGTAGAAGATGCGCGGCTTCCGGCTCAGCACGACCGCGCCTGCGGGCAGGTGCGACCCGCTCCACACCGCCGCCTCCACGAACTCGTACGTGCGCGGTCCCCAGCAGGCGAACGCGCCTTCGCTCCGCACCAGCGCGGCGCAGCTCGACGCGGTCTTCACCTCGCCCGTCCAGTGGGCGAGCGAGGGGGCGCCGACGAGCGCGATCGCCAGCCCGGCCACCACCCGGCGCGCGGACGGCTGCAGCGAGCCCGCCAGGTCGAGAATCCTCTCCCCCGCGTAGAAGAGGAGGAGCGGGAAGAGCGGCAGCGCGAAGCGGTCTCCCGACCACACCTGCGGCCACAGCAGGATCAGCCCGAGGTACATGGGCACGAACAGCTCGGCGACCGCGGGCGCGGCGCGGAGCCGCCGCCACCACCCCCAGCCCGCGAGCCCGAACAGAGCCACGCCCATGAGCGCGGCGGGCGAGCCGCCGAGCCCCGTGAGCCCCGTCGGCACGTGCTGCGTCACGTAGGTGAACGAGTTGTCGAGCACGCGCTGCACCAGGCCGCCGACGCCCACTCGCCCGAGGTCCGGCTGGTAGGGGTCCACCATCCAGAACTCGCTCACGTACTGGGCCCCCTGCCCACCGCGCAGCGACCACAGCACCGCGAGGCCGCCCACGCCGAGGGTCAGCGCGGCAGCCGCGCGCCAGCGGCGGCGCAGCAGCAGCCAGGCGCCAGCGGCGACCACGAGCGGCAGCCCGGCCGAGCGGGTGAAGTACGCGAGCCCGGCCGCGACCGCGCCGAGCGCGAGCCAGCGCCCGGAATGGGGCACGCGCTCGTACGCCCACAGCGACAGGAAGGTGAGAGCCATGAAGGGCGGCTCGGACAGCTCCCAGTGGCTGGACCAGAGCACGCCGCTCGACGCGGCGGTGAGGAGCGCGACTGCCGCCCCGAAGGGGGCCCCGCGCCGCTCGCGCGCCCACACGTACGCGAGCAGCACCGAGAGCGTGGTGAAGAGCGCGGGCACGACCTTGAGTGCGGCCCAGGTGCGCGCGCCGAGCGCGATCGCGACCGCGAGCAGCGCCGGGAAGACGGGCGGATACTTGGTGTGCGGCGGCTGCCCCGGCTGCCACAGGTCGCTGTACGTGCCGCGGTCGAGCAGCGAGTGCGCGAGCGTGACGTAGCCCGCGGTGTCGCCGCCGTTGTGCGCGACCGGGTTGAAGGCCGCGATCATGAGCACGACCTGGACGACCAGCACCGCGGCGCCCCACAGCGGCAGCGCGCGCCCGGCCCGCGCTGGAGCCGCCTTTCTGGCGGCGCCGGGCGGGGGCGGGGTCGCGGCGCGCGCGGCGCGGGATTTCTTGGCCACGTCGCTCCTCAGCGTCCGGGCGTGAGCGAGCCGAGCACGCGCGGCCCGCGCGCGCCGGTCGCCTCGGGCACGTTCGCGGGCGCGCCCAGCAGGTGCGCCCAGGCGAGCACGGCGAACGCGGCCGCCTCGCGCGCGTCCGGGTCCATGCCGAGCGCCTCCGCGCCCGCGAGCGCCACCGGGGCGACCTGCTCGCCGATCCGCTTCACCAGCTCGGGATTCTTGGCGCCCCCGCCGGTCAGCACCACCTCGTCCACCCCGCGCGGGATCACCCACCGCCGGTAGGCGTCGCCCAGGCTCTGCGCGGTGAACGCGGTGAGGGTGGCGAGGAGGTTCGCCCAGGCTTGGTCGTCGCCCGCGGCGACGTCGGCCGCCAGCCGCTCGATGAGCGCGTGCCCGAAGCGCTCGCGCCCGGTCGAGCGCGGCGGCTCGAGCTGGAAGAAGGGGTCGGCCATGAGGCGCGCCAACAGCGCGGCGTCCACGCGGCCGCGCGCGGCCAGAGCGCCGTCCAGGTCGCAGCGCAGGCGGCCGCCCGATGCGCGCTCGGCGGCCAGGTCCAGGAGCGCGTTGCCGGGGCCGGTGTCGAAGGCGAGCAGCGGCTCGTCCGCGCCCCGGGGCGGCAGCCAGGTGACGTTGCCGATGCCGCCCAGGTTCTGGAGCGCGCGTCGGCGGCCGGGGAGCGCGAACAGGATGCGGTCCGCGAACGGCACCAGCGGCGCGCCTTGACCGCCCGCGGCCATGTCGCGGGTGCGGAAGTCGGCGACCACGTCGATGCCGGTGCGCTCGGCCAGCGTGGACGCGTCCCCGAGCTGGAAGGTGGAGCCCCGCGGGCCGTCGGGCCCGCCCGTTGGCGGGATGTGCCACACGGTGTGGCCGTGCGAGCCCACCGCGGCGACGTCGCCGGGCGCGACGCCGGTTTCTTCGAGCAGCGCGAGCGTCGCCTCGGCCATCCACTCGCCCAGGTCGGCGTGCAGCCGGCAGAGCCGCTCCGGCGTGCCGGCTTCGACGCCCTCCTTGATGCGGCCGCGGCGCTCGTCGCTGTAGGGCGCCGCGCGGAACGCGAGCAGCGACCACTCGGCGTCGGAGGGCACTCCGTCGAGCTCGAGCAACGCCGCGTCGATGCCGTCCATCGACGTGCCCGACATGAGGCCGACCACCTTCATCCGCCGAGCCCCTCCACCACGCGCGCGATGACTCCGTCCGCCTCGGCGAGCAGGCGGCGCGCCTCGTCCCGGTCCACCCCGCGCCCCTGCATGACCAGCGCGGTCTTCACGTGGCCGCCGGCGCGGTCGAGCAGCTCCGCCGCGGCCGCGCGCTCCATGCCGGTGGTCTCGACCAGGATCCGCTCGCCCCGGTCCTGCAGCTTCTGGCAAGTCACCTGGAGGTCCACCATCAGGTTGCCGAACACCTTGCCCATGCGGACCATGGCACCGGTGGTGATGGTGTTGAGCACCATCTTGGTCGCGGTGCCCGCCTTCATGCGCGTGGAGCCGGTGATCACCTCGGGGCCCACCAGCGGCGCGATCACCACGTCGTGCGCAGCGATCAGCTCGGGGCTCGGGTCGGTGCAGAGCAGGAAGCCGGTGCGCGCCCCGCGCCCCTTCGCGCGGGCAAGCGCGCCGTGCACGAACGGGGTGGTGCCCGATGTGGCGATGCCGAGCACGAAGTCCCTGGCGTCCACGGCCTTTTCATCGATCGCGGCAGCGCCGTCCTCGGGCCGGTCCTCGGCGCCCTCCTGCGCGCGCACGAGCGCGGCGTATCCGCCGGCGATGATCCCCTGCACCATCGCGGGGTCGGTGCCGTAGGTGGGGGGCATCTCGGACGCGTCGAGCACGCCGAGCCGGCCGGACGTGCCGGCGCCGACGTAGATCAGCCGTCCGCCGGACGTGAACGCGTCCACCGCGAGTTCCATCGCGCGCGCGATCGCCGCGCGCTCCTCGCCCACCGCCTGCGCGACCATGCGGTCCTCGGCGTTGATCAGATCCGCGATCTCGAGCGGCGAGAGGCGGTCGATCTCCCGGGAGCGCGGATTCCTCTGTTCTGTGAGGCGCGGATCGGCCATGGGTGCTGGAGCGTCCCGGGGGCGCTATGTTCGTCGCCCCCAAGACCTTCAGAGCTTTTCGAGGGGCACGTGGACGAAGCTAACAGCACCCTCCTGGACCGCGCCCGTTCCCTGGCTCCCGCGCTGGTGGAGCTGCGCCGCGACCTGCACCGGCATCCGGAGCTGTCGTTCGAGGAGCGCCGCACCGCCGGGGTGGTCGCGAGCGCGCTCGAGGCGCTCGGGCTCACCGTGCGCAGGAACGTGGGCAAGACCGGGCTGGTGGCCGACATCAGCAACGGCGCCGGCCGCACGGTGGCGCTGCGCGCCGACATGGACGCGCTGCCGATCCAGGAGCAGTTCGAGCACGACTACGGCTCGACGGTGCCGGGCGTCATGCACGCGTGCGGCCACGACTTCCACATGGCGGGGCTGGTCGGCGCGGCCCGCCTGCTCGTCGCCGAGCGCGCCGCGGGGCGGCTCCCGGCCGGCACGGTGCGGCTGCTCTTCCAGCCGTCCGAGGAGGCGCTCGATGACGAGGGGAAAAGCGGCGCCACCCGCATGATCGAGGAAGGCGCGCTCGACGGGGTGGACGCGGTGGTGGGGCTGCACGTGGGCGGGCACCTGCCGAGCGGGAAGCTGTTCGTCGCCGAAGGCTCGATCATGGCGGGATCGGAGGAGATCCGCATCGAGGTGAAGGGCAGGAGCGCGCACGCAGCGCACCCCGAGCAAGGCGTGGACGCGCTCGTGCTGGCCGCGCAGGGTGTGATCGCGGCGCAGCAGGCGGTGGCGCGCGGCATCTCGCCGATGGACCCGGGCGTGGTGACGTTCGGCACCATCCACGGCGGGCGCGCGAACAACGTGCTCGCCGACTCGGTCAAGCTGCACGGCACGCTGCGCTACTTCCGCGACGAGGTGCGCGATCAGCTGACGGCCGCGGTGACCGGCGCCTTCAAGGCGCTCGAGGCGCAGGGCGCGGTGGTCGTCGTGGACATCGGCGGCGGCTACCTGCCGGTGGTGAACGACGCGCGCGTCACCCGCGTGGTGGAGCGCGCGGCCGAGCGCGTGCTGGGGAAGGCCGGCGTGCTGCCGATGGAGCGCTGGATGGCGGCCGAGGACTTCGCGTTCCTGGCGCGCAAAGCGCCCGGCTGCTTCGTCTGGCTCGGCGCCGCGTTGCCCGAGCCGCGCGAGCACCATCACCCGCGCTTCGACATCGACGAGTCGGCGCTGCCGCTGGGCGCGGCGGTGCTGGCGGCCTCGGCGATGGACCTGCTCGCGGGCGCATGAGCTCGCCGCGGCGCCCGGTCGCGACCTACTCGATCGTCGCGCGCGACCCCGCCACGGGGGAGATGGGCGTGGCGGTGCAGTCGCACTGGTTCAGCGTGGGCACGATCGTGCCGTGGGCGGAGGCGGGGGTGGGAGCGGTCGCCACGCAGTCGTTCATCGATCCGCGCTACGGCCCGCTCGGCCTCGAGCTGATGCGCGCGGGCCGCTCCGCGCCGGAGGCGCTCCATGCGCTCGTCTCGACCGACGCGAAAGCGAACGTGCGGCAGGTGGCGATGGTGGACGCGCAGGGACGCGTCGCCGCGCACACGGGCGCTGCGTCCGTCGCGGCGGCCGGCCACCGGGTGGGCGAGCAGTTCTCGGTGCAGGCCAACCTGATGGGTAGCCCGACCGTGTGGCCGGCGATGGCGCAGGCGTACGAGTCCACGGCCGGCGACCTCGCCGACCGCATGCTCGCGGCGCTCGAGGCCGCCGAGCGCGAGGGCGGCGACGTCCGCGGCCGCCAGTCGGCGGCCATCCTGATCGTGCGCGCCACGCCGACGGGACAGCCGTGGGTGGACCGCACGTTCGACCTGCGCGTGGAGGACGACCCCGATCCGATAGGCCAGCTGCGTCGCCTCGTGCGGCTGCAGCGCGCCTACCTCGAGCTGAACGCGGGCGACGACCACGTCACCGCGGGCGACATGGCCGCGGCGATGGCGTGCTACCGCGCCGCGATGGAGTTGCTCGAGGACCGCGAGACGAACGGCGAAGCGCCGTTCTGGGTGGGGATCACGCTCGCGGACCAGGGCCGCGTCGAGGAGGCGCTGCCGTACCTGCGGCGCGCGTACGCGCAGAACGCGAGGTGGGCGGAGCTGGTGGGGCGGCTGCCGGCCGCGGGGCTGCTGCCCGACGCGGGAGTCGCGCGCCGGCTCGCGGATGCGATGGGCGGCGCGTGACCCCCGGGCGGTCGATCAGCGAATGACGACGTACTTCTCCAACCGCGCCACTTCGGTCGAGTCCACGTACTTGCCCATCTCGCGCCGCCAGCGCTCGATGGCGTCGTAGGGTCGGTACTCCTCGAACTCGTGCGCCATGTTGTCGCCGACGCGGGGGATCAGCAGGATCTCCTGCTCGGACGCGCTGTTGAGGTCGAGCGGCATCCACACGCGCTCGTAGAGCGCATCCTTTTGCTCGGCGGTGAGCCGGGTGCCGACCACGGCGTCCACGGCGGTCATGTTCGCGTACGGGCGGCCCGCCACGAGCGCGTCGGCGAGCGTCGAGTCCACGCCGGGCGCAGTCATCAGCTGGTCGCGGGGCGCGGTGTTGGGATCCACGAACGCCCCTGCGGCCGGGGCGGCGGGTGCCTCGACCGGCGGCGCTTCCGCGGGCACTTCCTCGGCGCCGCCGCAGCCGGACAGCGCGACCAGCCCGGCACACAGGATCGAACCAGTCAGAGTGCGTCTAGTCATTTGTGTCTCTCCCGGTCATTTGTTTCTCCTGGTCGTAGTGGACGCCCCGGGCCCCAGGGCGGGATGGTCATGGCTCCAGATCAGCCCCAGCAGTCCGATCTGCACGAGCGCACCCGGAGCGAGGATGGGGACGGCTCCCCGCAGCGACTTCCAGACGAGCGCCCCGCCGCGCAGGGCGGGGGCGATCTCGGCCTCGAAGTCCGCGTTCCCCCGGTAGTGCAGCCACAGCCCGACCACGCCGGTCAGGACGAAGGCCGCCATCACCGCCTGGAAGGAGCGTACCGTGCGGCGGGTGGGATGATAGGCCGCGGCGCCGGCTCCGGCGAGGCCGAGCCCGAGCGCAGCGAGCGGGATGATCTGCTCCCAATCGTCGTAATGCTCCATGAGGAGCAGCTCGGCGATCAGTCCGACGATGCCGAGCAGGACCAGCCCGATCAGGAGGGGACGCACTCCTGGACCGACGCTGTGCCCTATGGCTCGACGACCAAGCGCTCGGTGAGGCGCACCACCATGCGCGCCCCCGGCTTCACGACCGCGTGCCCTGAGCGGGTAGCCGCGGCGACCGCGCCTCCCGCCACCGCGCCCGCGACGGTTCCCTTCACGGTCGACTCGCGGTCCTTGCCGAGGATGCGCCCCATCAGCGCGCCGGCCGCGGCGCCCACGGCCACCTTGGTCGCCGTCTCGGCGTTGCTGTCGCGCGTGGACACTTTGGCCTCGACCTCGACCACGTCCGCGGCGAGCGGCAGCGTGCGGCCGGCGGCCGTGATCGATCCGACCTCGAGCTCGAGCGCGGCGGGGTCCTGGGCGCCGGTGCTCTGGTGGCTGGTCGTGACGCGGCCGTTGAGCACCGCCCCCGCGGGCAGGAGAACCTCGCCGTTGGCGCCGAGCACGTCCTCGCTGAGGCGGGCGTGGAAGCGGTCACCCTCGCGGGTGCGCTCGGTCGTAAGCTCCTCGTCCACGGTCGCCGAGATCGACGTGCCGGCTGCGATGAACGCCGGGGTGCGGGGCGACGCCGAGGCGGTCGCGGGCGCGCTCGAGCCGTCGGCGCGGCGCACGGGGCGACGGATCGCGGCCGCGGGGGCCGGCCCGGCCGGAACAGACGGCTCGGCAGCGGCTCCCGGGAGCTCGCCGGCGGGCACCTCGCCCTGGGCCTGGACGAACGGATCCGGGCTGGTGGTCTGGGCGTCGTCGTTGAGCGCCGACTCGGCGTCCTGCGCGCAGCCCGCCAACGCGAGCGCGGCGGACAGGACGAGGGAGGCGGAGAACGCACGCACGGGGGTCTTCATCGGCGGCTCCAAGGGTTCGCTATCTTGGGGGCGGGTCCTCTGGTCCATACACCGTGAGCTCGGGGAATGAGCCAGCTCAGCAAGATCCTGCCGTACTACCGCCCGTACCGGGCCGCCATGGCCTGGGGGATGGTGCTGGTGGTGGTGGCACAAGGGTTCGGGCTGGCCTCGCCCTGGCTGGTCAAGCTCGCCATTGACGAGCTCTCCGACCCCGCGGTCGGCCGCGGCCGCGTCACCCTGTACGCGGTCTTGATCGTCGGCGCGGCGCTGCTGGGGGGCGCCGGCCGCTACGGGATGCGCGAGCTGCTGAACGGGGTGAGCCGGCGCATGGAGGTGGACCTCCGGCACGCCTTCTTCCGTCACCTGCTGCGGCTCGATGCGTCGTTCTACGCCCGCACGCGCACGGGCGATCTGATGAGCCGCGCCACCAACGACACGCAGGCGGTGCGGCAGGCCGCGGGTCCGGCCGTGATGTACGCGGTCAACACGCTGGTCGGCTTCGTGCTCGCGGTCGCCGCCATGCTCTGGATCAGCCCCCGGCTCACCGCGCTGGCGATGATCCCGATGGTGCTCCTGCCCCCGCTCGTGATCGGCTTCGGCAAGGTCATCCACGCGCGCTACGAAGACATCCAGGAGCACTACTCGACCATGTCCACGATGGTGCAGGAGAACCTGACCGGCGTGCGCATCGTGCGCGCGTACGTGCAGGAGCGCGCGCAGGCCCGCGAGTTCGACGTGCTCAACGCGGAGTACCGCGACCGCAACGTGCGGCTGGCCACCGCGTCCGGGCTCTTCCACCCGCTGCTCGAGCTGATCTCGGCGGCGGCGATGCTGATGGTGCTCTGGTTCGGCGGCCGCGAGGTGATGGCGGGACGCATCACGGTGGGCTCGCTGGTCGCGTGCTTCTTCTACCTCGGGCTGCTCATCTGGCCGATGATCGCGCTCGGCTGGGTGGTCAACCTCTTCCAGCGCGGCGCCGCGTCGATGGGCCGGTTGAGCGAGATCCTGGAGACGCCGCCCGCGATTCCGGTCCCCGCCGAGCCGGCGTCGGTCGCGGCCGTGCGCGGCGACGTCGAGTTCCGGGGCGTGTCGTTCCGCTACCCCGGCACCGACCGCGTCGTGCTCGAAAACGTGACCTTCCGCGCGCGTCCCGGCGAAACGGTCGCGGTGGTGGGGCCCACGGGCTCCGGAAAGAGCACGCTCGTGTCGTTGCTGGCGCGCGTGTACGACGCCACCGGCGGCGAGGTGTGGCTGGACGGCGTCCCCCTCACCCGCTACGACCCCGGCGAGCTGAGGCGCGTGGTCGGGATGGTGCCCCAGGACCCGTTCCTCTTCTCCGCGACGATCGCCGAGAACATCGGGCTGGGACTGCCGGCGGGGACGTCGCCCGCGGATGCCGCCGAGACGACCGTCCACGCGGCCCAGGTGGCGCAGCTGCACGATTCCATCCTCGGCTTTCCGCGCCAGTACGACACGCTCCTCGGTGAGCGCGGGATCAACCTCTCGGGCGGCCAGAAGCAGCGGGCGACGCTCGCGCGGGCGGTGGCGCGCGATCCGCGCATCCTCGTGCTCGACGACGCGTTGTCGGCGGTGGACACGCACACCGAGGCCAAGATCCTCGCCGATCTGCGGCAGGTGATGCGCGTCCGCACCAGCTTCATCATCAGCCACCGCGTGTCGGCCGTCATGGGCGCGGACCAGATCCTGGTGCTCGACGAGGGCCGCATCGTGGAGCGCGGGCGCCACGCCGAACTACTGGCCGCGGGCGGAACGTACGCGACGCTGCTGCGGCGGCAGATGCTCGAGGCGCAAATCGAGCAGGAGAACGTGCCGGCCGCCGCAGCCGGCGACTAGGTCTTGGCTTTTTCGCCGGTGCCCATCATCTCGGCCTTGCCGAGGATGTGCCCCTCCATGGCCGCGTCGAGCTGCTTCCGAGTGGGCGTCTTCCGGTCGCCCAGCACCACGTCCAGGGCGTACAAACGGAACATGAACCGGTGCTTCCCCTTGGGCTTGCACGGACAGGCGTAGCCGTGCCGCTTGAAATCGTTCTTCCCCTGGCGCGCGCCGGACGGTAGCGGGGCGACTTCGGTCAGGTTGCCGACCGTCGCCGGGACGTCGTAGAGCACCCAGTGCACGAACGGGGGATCTTCACGGGCGCGGACAGGTCGGGCGCGTCGATGTCCTCGACGATCATCGCGAGGCTCTTGGTGCCGCGGGGAGGGTCTCTCCAGTCGAGCGGAGGAGCACGGTCCGCCCCTTTGCACGTGTACTGCTTGGGGATGGGGTCGAGCGAGCGGAAAGCGCTGGACTTGAGCGTGAAAGGCATTGGGGGGGGGCTGTCTAGATGCGCTGCTGGATGAAATCGGGCGTGAAGCGGGCGAGCCATTCCGTGAGCAGGGTGAAGCTCCCGGTGACGAGGAGGAGGCCGAGGCCGATCAGAAGGGCCCCCGCGGCCCGCTCCATCCACGGAATCCAGCTCCGGAAGCGCCGGAAGGTCGCGAGAAAACGGTCGAGCGCGAGCGCGGCCAACAGGAACGGGATCGCCAGTCCGACCGAGTAGACGAACAGCATCCCCACTCCCGACCACACCGTCTCGCGCGCCGCCGCGAGCGTCAGGATGCCACCCAGGACCGGACCGATGCACGGGGTCCACCCCGCCCCGAACGCCGCCCCCACCGCCATGGTGCCGAGGTAGCCAGCCGGCTTGTCGCTCAGGTGCACGCGCTTCTCGCGCAGCAGCAGCGGGATGCGGAAGACACCGATCAGGTGCAGCCCGAGCACGATGATCAGCACGCCGCCGATGCGCGCGATCCATTCCTTGTAGGCGTGCGCGAATACGCCGAGGAACGACGCCGTCGCCCCCAGCAGCATGAACACCAAGGTGAAGCCGCTCACGAACAGCAGCGAGTGGGTGAGCACGTGCGTCCGGTCGGCGCCCTCCTGGAGGTCGTCGAGCGTCATCCCCGTCACGAACGAGAGGTAGCTGGGGACGAGCGGAAGCACACACGGCGACAGGAAGGAGAGCAGTCCCGCGGTCAGCGCGATGGCAATACTGGCGGGGTCGGTCATGGCGTGCCCATGCGATCGTAGACGCCGCGCAGCTTGCGCTCTTCGAGCCGCGCCTGGCGCCCCTGCACGAACGCGCGCACCGCGGTGACCACGCCCAGCCAGCCGGCCACGGCCGCCACCGTCCAGCCGATCACGCGCGGGAAGAAGCCCGCGGCCACCGCCAGCAACACCAACAGGATCGAGAGCGCGCCCAGCAGCGTCCGGTCCTCGCGCCCGAGCGAGCGGTGCCCCGCGATCGCGCTCCCGAGCGTGGTCCCCGCGCGCACCAGGTTGGCCATCTTCCACCCGGTGCCCTTGCCGCGCTTGGCGCCGAGCGGAAGCTGCGGCCCGCGCTCATGCTTCCCTTCGGGCTCCAGGGACGCCTTCGGCGTGGGCGGCTCGTCGGCCGCGTCCTCGAGCTCCGTGGCGCGGTAGAGCGAGAGGTGCCGGCGCGGCAGCACGATCTCGACGGAGGACGCGAGGTCGGCGAGGAAGAGCCCCTCGAGCTGGCTCGCGAGACTTTCATCCAGCACGCCCACGTCGATCTCGAAGTTTCCGAGCAGGCTCGCGTTGTTCAGGTTACTCGAGCCGACCCGTCCCCAGATCCCGTCCGCCACCGAGGTCTTGGCGTGGATCATGGGCCCCTGCCACTCGAACAGCCGCACCCCCGCCTCCATCAGGAAGCGGTAGCCGCCGCGCGACAAGCTCCCCACCCACCGCCAGTTGTTGTGCGCGGGCAGCAGGATGCGCACATCCACGCCGTCGCGCGCGGCCGCGCCGAGCGCCTCCGCCACGGGACGCGGCGCGACGAAATACGGGTCCGTGATCCAGATGCGGCGCTGCGCGTAGGCGGCGATGAGGTGGAGCGTGCGGTACACGCGCGAGCGACCGGGCGCCCCCTCGATCACCCACACCGGAGTGTCGCCGGCGGCGGGCTGGTCGGTGGTGGACATTCGCATCTCGTCCGGTACCGGCTCACCCATGAGCGCCCACACCCGCTCGAACGAGCCCGCCGCGATCGCGGCCGCCGGGCCCACGATCTCCACGCCGGTGTCGCGCCAGGGCGGCTCGTCTCCCTTCCCCGCCCATTCATCGCCCACGCAGAAGCCACCCACGAACGCGATGCGACCGTCCACGCACACGAGCTTGCGATGGTCGCGCTGCAGGATTCCGAAAGGATCGGCGGCGCTGGGGCGGTTGAACGCGCGCACCTCCACCCCCCCGTCGCGGAAGCCCGCCCAGTAGCGCCGCGGGGTGGCCCAGCACCCCACCCAATCGTACAGCACGCGTACCGGCACGCCCTGCCGGGCCTTGGCGACGAGCACGTCGCGGAAAGCGCGTCCGACCGCGTCGTCGCGCAGAATGTAGTTCTCGAAGTGAACGAAGCGTTCGGCGCCCTGGATCGCCTCGATCCAGACTTCGAATGTGTGTGGTCCCTCGAACTGGAGGCGGAGCGCGTTACCCGCCACCGCGGGCGCGCCCGCGGCCCGGTCCATCCCCCGCCAGGGGAAGGTCTTAAGGGCACCGGGCACGGCCCGCCCCACCTCCTCCCCGTCGGGGAGGGACAGGATGCGAGGCAGTTCCGTCATGGCGTTGCCGCGGGGGAGGCTAGCGCAAGCTCAGCCGCAGGAAACCGCGGCGGCGAGAACGGTCACCCACTGCCCGTCCTCGGGGGCCTCGGCCACGATCGTGTGGCTGACCGAATCCACCACCAGCCCGGACAGCTTCCATTGCTCGCGGCGCTCGTCCCACGCGGTGTCGGGGTTGAAGTCCGCCCCCAGCACGGTCGCCAGCATCTGGGCCGCCAGGTCCTCGGCGTAGTCGCCCATCTGCTTCTCGGACTGGCCGTACGCGTGGTGCTCGGAGATGTAGCCGTAGTGGTTGCGGTCGGCCGGCATGGCCACGCCGATTGTCGCGCCCACGCGGCGGGAGGGCTCGTTGCTGGCGGCCTCCGAGAGCACGCAGAACACGACCTGGCCGGGCCGGAGCAGCTTGGCGCCCTCCTCCCGGTCCACCACCTCGCACAGGGGCGGGAAGATGGAGGACACGCGCACCAGGTTGTGCTGGGCGATGCGCGCGTCGCGCAATGCCATCTCGAAGCTGGTGAGCTTTTCCTTGTTGATCCCGACCCCGGTCGTGAAGAAAATCTTCTTGGGAACCAGCTGTTCGCCCTGGAACACCGGTCTACCTCCGCGTCGCTCGGCGACCGACAAGGAAAAAAGGCCCCGCGCGAGCGGGAGCGTGCGAATTGTATGGAATTGAGCGGACGACGCAACGGAAGAGACTCACACCGTCTCGATAGGACAGCTCAGCCCGTGGATGGGGAGAGCGACTCCGGCGCTCCTGCACTCCTTGCAAAGACCGTAGATCTCGAGCCGGTGACGCGCGGGCTCGAAGCCGAACTCCTGGGTGACCCTGGTCTCCACGCGCGCGACCTCGTCGCTCCTGAACTCGATGACGATGCCGCAGCTGAGGCAGATCAGGTGCTCGTGCACGGGCTGGCGGGAGAGCCGGTGTTCGTAGCGCTTGAAGCCCTCCCCGAAGTCGTGCTCCTCGACCAGCTTGCTCTTCACCAGCAGGTCGAGCGTACGGTAGATCGTAGCCTTGCCGATGCGGTCGGCGCCTTCGCGCAGGCGCTGCTCGATCTCCTCGACCGAGAGGTGACCGTTGCTCGAGAACACCACCTGCGCGACCGCCTCGCGCTGCTGCGTGATGGGAAGCCCCTGCTCGCGCAGGTAGCGCGAGAAGAGGCGGACGAACGGGTGGCTGACTGCGGTCACGGCGCGCTCGGCTCCAACAGGGCGGGGTCGAATTCTGCCATCAGCTCGGCGATCGAATCGGGGCTGCCTTCCACCACCACCTCGCGGGGCTCGCCCAGCTCCTCGGGGGAGCGGTGCACCACCCCGGCCATGACCCGAGGCAGCCGGTCGGGCGGCGCCTCGCCCTGCTCGTGGACGTCGTTGGCTAGGGTGAGCCCCTGTCCGGTCCGCTCCGCCGTGTAGGGCGCCGTGTGTAGCCGCCGCCGCTCGCCGTCGTCGGTGAAGACGCTGGCGGCCACCAGCCCCCACTCCTTACGACCCCGGATGAGTGGGGGGAAGATCCACAGCCGGTCGATGCGCTCCGCGCCTAGCCGGTCCACCACCATGGTCAAGGTCCGGGGCAGCGCTTCGGGCACCCCAGGACCTGCGTCGTTCGTCACGTGCGTGCCTTCTCCGGCGCGGAATCCTGCGGCGACCCTCCGGGGCGGGCCAGCGTAGCGCGTACCGCGCGCCGCGCCGCCTCCAACACCTTCGGGATTACGTCGGCGGGCGGCTTCTCCACCAGCGCCCCCGACGCCTTGATGTGTCCACCCCCGCCAAATTCGCGGGCCAGGGCGTTCACGTCCACCGGGCCGCTGGCGCGGAAGGAGATCTTGGTGCCGCCGTTGGCGCTCCTGCGGAAGAGTAGCCCGACCTCGACCCCCTCGATCGCGCGCGGATAGTCCACCAGCCCCTCCGCCTCCTCGGGCGTCGGCTCGGTCCCCTCTAGCTCGTTGGGCACGATCATCCAGGCGACCTTGGCGGCCGCGTCCACCTCGAGCGACTCCAGCGCTTTCGCCAACAAGCGGAGCCGGCGCACCGGCGCGGCCCCGTAGACGCGCCGGTGCAGATCCTCCGGGTCCACGCCGTCGGCGATCAGGTCGGCCGCGATGCGGTGCGCGTTGGGCGTGGCGTTGCTGAAGCGGAAGGAGCCGGTGTCGGTGAGGATCCCCACGTAGATCCCGTTGAGCGTCGCTTCCGGCCACGGACCGTTCGACGCCTTGACGAGGTCGTAGATGAGCTCCGCGGTCGCGCACGCCTGGGCGTCGCGAAACGAAACGCCTCCGATCGGTTGATCGCCGGGCTGGTGATGGTCGATCACGACCGTGCGGATGCCGTCGATCATCGGCTTCACGCGGCCGATGCGGGGGATCTCGCCGGTGTCCACGACCACCGCCAGGTCGGCGTCCGCGCACGCGTCGCGCGCCTCCTGCGAGTTGGCTTCCAACACCCACCCGGGCTCCGGGAGCAGGAACCTGAACATGTCGGGGAACGCGGTCGGGTTGACGATGCGCGGGCGCGCGCCGAGCGCGTGCATCCAGGCGGCGAGCGCCACCTCGCAGCCGGCGCCGTCCCCGTCGGAGTTCAGGTGCGTGGTCAGCACCGCGCGACGCGAGCCGCGCAGCGCGTCGAGCGTTTCCCGGACCGCGGACCTGCGGTAGCCGGGGGTGCGATAGCGAGTCTCGTTCTGCGTGTCGGCCACCAGGGTTCCTTTCGTCAACGAGGGCCCGGCGAACCGGGAAGCCGGTGGCGGACCTTTGCCCATCCGGACGCGAGGTGCACCCAGCGGCCCGCGGTGAATCCGTGCACCCGGCCCTGGGTCAGGGCCTCCAGAAGCGCGGCGGGGCGATTCGGATGCAAGGGGAGTTCCACCCAGCTCCGCCCGACCTCGCCGAGCGTGTGCGCGTCGGACCCGGCGCCGCACAGCCGTCCGTGCCGGTGCGCGAGGGCGGCGGCGAGCGCGTTCTGCCGCGGGTCGTGCAGCCTGCCGTTGAACACCTCGACCACGTCCACGTGCGGGGCGAGCGCCTCGGCGAGGCGGCCGCCTCCTCCCTTCCCCGCCGCGTAGGGATGGGGCAGGTAGACGATCCCACCCTGCGCGCGCACGCGCTCGCACACCTCGCGGGCGGGGGTGCCCCTGGGGATCACCTCGTGGAGGTAGAGGCCGATCACGTCGATGCCCTCGGCCGTGCGCACCTCTTCGGCAGGGATGATCGCATCCGGGTGCCGCTCCGCCATCGCCAGCGACACGTCGAGGCGGTCGTGGTCGGTGAGCGCGATACGGCCGACGCCGCGGCTGCGCGCCGCATCGAGCACGGCCTCGGGGTGGGAGAGGCAGTCGTGCGAGCCCCACGAGTGCATGTGGAAGTCTATACGAAGGTCGCTATTCGAGCTGCCGGGCTGGATCGGCCACCGGCCGCCCACTGCCCTCTCCCCTCGTTCGCCCTCTTCCGGGGAGCCGGCGGCCGCTTCAGCGTCCCTCCGTAGCCGCTCGAGCAGCGCGAGCGCGTTCGCCTCCAGCTCCGCAAGCGTGCCGTCGTTGACGAGCACGTGGTCGGCGCGGCGGCGCTTCTCGGCCGGGTCCATCTGCGCCGCCATCATGCGGCGCACCTCGGGCTCCGCGAGCCCGCGCGCCTCCACCAGCCGGCGCACGCGCGCCGGCTCGGGAGCGTCCACCACCACGGTGACGTCGAACCCGGGAGCGAGCCCCGCCTCGAACAGCAGAGGGATCTCGGACACCACCAGCGGGTGCCCCTCGGTCGCGCGCGCCCGCACCCACGCGTCGCGCAGCGCGGCGATGCGCGGGTGCAGGATCGACTCGAGCCGGCGGCGCGCGGCCTCGTCCTGGAAGACGCGCGCGCGCAGACGCGCGCGGTCGAGGGTGCCGTCCGACGCGAGCACCTCGTCCCCGAAGGCGCCCCGCACCGCGGCGAGCCCGTCACCCCCGGGCGCGACCGCGCGCCGCGACAACTCGTCGGCGCTCACCACCGGCACGCCCGCCAGCGCCCACGTGCGCAGCACCTCGGACTTGCCCGCACCGACGCCCCCGGTGAGCGCGATACTCACCACGTCAGGGCTTCCGCTCCCGGGCCCGCGTCGTCCTGCGCCGAAACCACACCCACGCGACCGCGGCGGCTGCGATGAGAGCGCCCTCCACGCCGAACCAGCGCTCCATCCAGCTCCACCCCTCTCCCGCTGCGATGCCCATGCCCATGTAGAGCGAGCACCACAGCAGCAACCCGAGGAGCTCGTAGGGGAGGTAGCGACGATAGGAGAGGTCGCTCATGCCGGCGGCCATCGGCATGACCGTGCGCACGAACGAGATCACGCGCGCGATGGTGACCGACACGAACGGATTCCTGCCGAAGAAATCCTCCGAGCGCTGCTGCACCGCGCGCACCCGCCGCGCGAGGCGTCCGGAGCCGGACAGCCAGTGCTCGCGGCCGGCGCGACCGATCCAGAAGCCGAGCGAGTCGCCGATGGCTCCGCCGACGAGCGCGGCCAGGGCGATCGGCCACAGCGGGGCGCCCTCGTCCAGGGCGATGCCGGTGGCGATGGACGTGGCCACGCCGCTGGGCACCAGCAACCCGGTGACGAACGAGGTTTCGAGGACGGCAAGCAGGAGGAGGAGCCACGGCCCGTCGACCGTGACGAGGTCCAGGAAGAGTGGGACCGTGGGCAAGCTGGGAAGAGGGTTGACCCGATACCGTCAGGGCTTGCCCTGCCCCTTGGCGCGCCAGTTCCGGATGCGCACGTCGCGAATATCGTCGTCGGTATTGATCACCCGATCGGGACCGTTGGAGAGGATCGCGAAGGAGTCCGGCTTGACCTCGTACCCGTACACGCTGCCCCAGGGGTCGCGCGCCGCGTCGCTGGTGTAATGGTCGTCGATCCATTTCACCCACTCGCGCTTCTCCGGGATCTTGCGCTCGACGTTCTCCATGACCTGGATGCCCGCAATGATCTCCTCCATCTCCCGCTCCGCGTTCCACAGCAGCATGGGGCGCAGGACCGGCTCGCCCTTCTCCATCAGCACGGCGCGGGAATCCGGAAAGTAGAACCCGGCCGCGAGGCCGAGGATGACCAGCAGGATCACCCTTCCCATGAGTCCTCCTCTTTCCGTAGCGCGTTGGCGATGCGGGTCATGCGCGCCCAGCGCAGGAAGCGGCGCAGCTCGTATACAGGCGGCACGGCGTCGGAATCGCCGTACGCCGTCTCCATCCGCCATTGCAGGTACGACGCGGACGGCAGTGGCAGGAAGGGGGCTCGCCGGTACCAGCCCCTTCTCCGGAATGCCCAGGCCGCGGACACGAGATCCGGGATCATGCCCGGGTGGCGGAGCGCGGCACGAAACACCGTCCAGGCGGGAGATGGCACGTCGGTCCGATCCTCCGTAGCTGACGCGGACGGCGCCGAGCGCCGAACGTCCAACGTTTCCAACGACTTCCCGATCCCTAAAATAGGAACAGATGACGGCGGATACAACGCTTGCGTCACCCGCGGGCCTCCGGCGAGACTGGAGTCATGCCCAAGATGAACGCCTTTGTGACCCCCCCTTACCCGGCGCTCTTCAGCGTCGCCTGCCCCGGGGACGCGGGGGTACCCCAGGGGGAGGCGGAGCTGGTGCTCGCCCTCCTGATCGGCGGCATGCCGTCGTTTCTGGCCGCCCACCGCGTGCCGGAGGAGTCGGTAGACGACCTGGTCGTCTCCCTCCAGGAGGGCGATCCGCGGGTGGCGGTGGTGGGCAGCTGGGTCGAGTCCCAGAGCGAGGTGCGCGGCCGCATGGAGCGCCGGGCGGCCGCGTTCATCAGCCTGGTGTGCGCGGACGGACGCCGCATCACGGTCGCGCGCGTGCTGGGCGAGGACCCCGATTCCTCTCCCGAGGTACTGGCACGCCACGTGATCCGTCAGATCGCGCGTGGAGTACAGGTTCCCGACGTGGCAGGGAGATGAGATGATCCGGACCTACGTGCACGCCCAGGGCACCCGCGTGCGGGTGCGCCGGGGCAGCTTTCCGATCGACGCCGCGACCATCGGCCGCACCGGCCTCATCGTCGAGACCGACGACTACCGCCCGCAGCGCTACGGGGTGGTGCTCGACGACGAGACCGAGAAGCGGGAGTTCAACGAGGACGAGCTCGAGCCGCTGCCGGCGCCGGCCGACGATTGACGCATAGTTTGGCCAACCGGCTCGCCCTCGAGAGCAGCCCCTATCTCCTCCAGCACGCCCACAATCCGGTCGATTGGCACGCCTGGGGCGACGAAGCGTTCCGTCTCGCGCGCGAGACCGACCGCCCCCTGCTCGTCTCGATCGGCTACTCCGCGTGCCATTGGTGCCACGTCATGGAGCGGGAGTCGTTCGAGGATGCGGCCACGGCGGCGCTCCTGAACGAGGCCTTCGTCCCGGTGAAGGTGGACCGGGAGGAGCGCCCCGACGTGGACTCGATCTACATGCGCGCGGTGCAGGCCATGACCGGCCACGGCGGCTGGCCGCTCAACGTGTTCGTCACCCCGGAGGGCGTCCCCTTCTATGGGGGCACCTACTTCCCCCCCGCGCGGCGCCACCAGATGCCGGCGTTCCGCGAGGTGCTGGCGGCGGTGAGCCAGGCGTGGCAGCGCGACCGCGAGGGGGTCGAGCGGTCGGCGGGAGAGATCCGCGCGTCGCTCGCGCGCTCGGCGAGCGAGCGGCTGGTCTGGTCCGGGCCCGACGGTGAGCTGCGCGGAGCGGCGGCGTACGCGGTCCTGACGCGTCAGGCCGCGCGGGCGCTCGCGGTCCGCTTCGACCCGGTGCACGGCGGCTTCGGGGGCGCGCCCAAGTTCCCGCAGCCGATGCTGATCGCATTCCTACTGCGACACCATCGCCGCACGGGGGACGGGCAGGCGCTCGCGGCGGCTCTGCACACGCTCCGCCGCATGGCGGCGGGGGGGATGCGAGACCACCTGGGCGGCGGCTTCCACCGCTACTCGGTAGACGCGCGCTGGCTGGTCCCGCACTTCGAGAAGATGCTCTACGACAACGCCCTCCTCGCGCGCGCGTACCTGGAGGCGTGGCAGGCGACCGGCGCGGCCGACCTGCGCGCGGTGTGCGAGAGCACGCTGGACTACGTCCTCGCCGACCTGCGCCACCCCGAGGGCGGCTTCCTGGCCGCGCGCGACGCCGACTCGGAGGGGGAAGAGGGGACCTTCTACCTGTGGACGCCGGACCAGGTGGACGCGGTCCTCGGGCCGGAGGAGGGCGCGCGCTTCCGCCGCGTCTACGACGTCAGCGCGGTGGGCAACTTCGAGGGGCGGAACATCCTCCACCTTCCGCACGACGTGGAAGCCCTCGCGCGCTCCGAAGGCGCAGCGCCCGCGGCCCTGGAGGCGCGCCTCGCCGCCGCGCGCAGCAAGCTGCTGGCCGCGCGTGCGCCCCGGCCTGAGCCCTTCCGCGACACCAAGGTGATCACCGGGTGGAGCGCGCTCATGGCGCGCTCCCTGGCCGAGGCGGGGGGTGCGCTCGGCCGCGCGGACTACGTGGACGCCGCGCGCACGGCGGTGCGCTTCACGCTCGCGGCTCTACGGGACCCCAGCGGGAAGCTCCTGCACGTGTGGACGGACGGCCGTGCCAAAATCCCCGCCCTCCTCGAGGACGTGGCGGCGCTCGGCAACGCGCTCCTGTCGCTGCACGAGGCGACGCTCGAACCCGAGTGGCTGCCGGAGGCGGCGCGCCTGTGCGACGACATCCTCGCCCGCTTCTGGGACGAGGCGGAAGGGATGCTCTACGACACCGCCGTGGACGCCGAGCCGCTCGTGATCCGCCCGCGCGAAGTCACCGACAACGCCGTCCCTTCGGGCAACTCGCTCGCGGTCGAGCTGCTGCTGCGGGCCGCCCGCTTGCTCGAGCGCGCCGATTGGCGCGCCGCCGCCGAGCGGGTGCTCGAGCGCGAGGCGCCGCAGGTCGCACAGTGGCCGACCGCGTTCGGCCATCTGCTCGCGCAGATGGAGGAGGAGCTGGCGGAGCCGGTCGAGGTGGTGATCGTGGGGGCGCGGGAGGACCGGGCCACGCGCGCGCTGATCGGCGCTGCGCTGCGTCCGTTCGTGCCCGGGCGGGTGGTGACGGGGGCGGCGCCGGGAGAGGAGCCGCAGCCCACGATTCCCCTGCTCCAGGGGAAGACGGCGCGCGGGGGCCACGCGGCGGCCTACGTGTGCCGCGCGCGGGTGTGCGGGGAGCCGGTGGCCGATCCGGACGCGCTCGCGGCCGCGCTCAGCGGTGGGCCGGGACCTCGACCTTGATCGCGCGCCATTTCCCCTGGTTGAAGCGGATCACGCTCAAGGCACAACGCGTCACGTGCCCGGCCAGGATCGCGAGCCAGATGTCGATCGGATCCAGGCGCGACGTGGCCCGGATGAGGACGCACAGGCCCAGCGGGACGAGGATCTGGGAGACCACCGAGATGTAGAGCGGGCTCTTGGTGTCGCCCGTCCCTTGCAGCCCGCCCGTGTAGGTGAGCGCCACCGCGATGAAAACGCCGGACACGCTGAGCACGCGCAGTAGCTGCACCCCGATCTCCACCACCGTCGGATCGTTCATTCCGAACACCGCGAGCAGCTGCCGGGGAAAGAAGAAGAAAAGAAGTCCGATCGCGGTCGCGCTGGCCGCACCGATGCGGGCGGCCGCGTGCACGGCCGCTTCGGCGCGGTCCGGGTTGCCCGCCCCCAGGTTCATCCCCGCGACCGCGGCCGCCGCGCCCATCAGCCCCGTGGATGTCCACGTGATGAGCGAGAAGAGCTGGGTGTAACCGATCGAGAACGCGGCCTGCGCAGCCGCGCTCACCGCCAGCGAACCGATGAACGACAGCATCATCATGCCGCCCAGATTCATCGCGATCCCCTGGATCCCGGTGGGGAGGCCGAACTTGAAGAGCGCGCGGATGATCCCCCAGTCGATCTGGCGCTGGCCGCGCGGGGGAAACGCCACCACCCAGCCGCCGGTCATCAGCTTGTACAGCGAGTAGAGCGCGATGGAGCCCATCGCGATCGTGGTCCCCATCGCCGACCCCCTGGTGCCGAACGCCGGGATCGGCCCCAGGCCGCGGATCAGGATCACGTTCAGGGCGATGTTGAGGAGCGTCGCAATCACGCCCAGGTAGAGCGGCGTGCGCGCGTCGCCGCCCGAGCGCAACGCGCCCCCCAGCATGAAGAAGATCAGCATGCCGCTGCTGAAGCCGAACATGATGCGCAGGTAGGGAAGCGCCTGTGCCTGCACCTCGGGCGCCGCGTTCACCAGACGGAGCAGCGAGGGCGAGAGGAAATATCCCAGCGGCGCGAACACGCCGATCGACAGGCCGATCGCGGTGAGGAACGCCATGTAGACGGTGCGGTCCGCGCTCACGTGGTCGCCCGCGCCTACAAAACGGGCCAACAGCACGTTCATGCCGCTGAAGAGCGAGGCGATGAACACGACCACGACCAGGAAGATCTGCCAGCTGACCCCGATCGCGGCGTTGCCGGTGAAGCCCACGTAGCGGCCGACCAAGATGTGATCCACCAGCCCCTGGGCACCGCCGATGATGTTATTGAGCATCGTCGGCCAGGCCATCTTCCACACCGCCGACTGGAGCGGACCCTCGATCAAGGAACGATCGTAGCGGCGGGTCGGAGGCAGGGGGGGGAGTGGCGGCGGGGCGGCCGAAGGGCCGATCGGCGCCGGGACGGCTTCGCTCATGCCCGCCCGCGCCGCGACGCGACCAGCGTCTTCTTTTTTATTCACGCCCGGAGCGTAGGGGTGGGGGGGGACCGCGGCAACGGACCGCGGAGCATCCGGTGGCACGTCCCCTGCCTGATTGCCCTCGGACCCCCCCTCCCTATCTTTGTCCGGACATGGCGACCAAGACTGGAACCCGCGTGAAGGAAGAGCTCGACGTCCTCTCGGGCGAGCAGCTCCTGCGCATGTACCGCACCATGGTGACGTCGCGGCGGCTCGACGACCGCGAGATCGCCCTCAAGCGACAGAACAAGATCTTTTTCCAGATCTCGGGGGCGGGCCACGAGGCGATCGGCGTGGCGCTGGGCGAGCACCTGCGCGCGGGCCACGACTGGTTCTTCCTGTACTACCGGGACCGCGCGCTCGCGCTCACGCTCGGCCAGACGACGCTCGACCAGCTGCTCCAGGCGGTCGCCGCGGCCGACGACCCCGCGAGCGGCGGTCGCCAGATGCCGGCCCATTTCGGCAGCCCCGAGCTGCACATCGCGTCGGGCTCCTCCCCCACCGGCACCCAGTACCTGCAGGCCGTCGGCGCCGCTGAGGTCGGCTATCGCGCCGGCCTGTCGGCCGGGATCCGGTCGGCGGTGGCGGACGTCGCCGAGGACGAGGTTGTGCTCGTGACCAGCGGCGAGGGGACCACCTCCGAGGGCGAGTTCTGGGAGGCGATGAACACCGCCTGCACGCTCAAGCTGCCGGTTCTGTTCGTGGTCGAAGACAACGGCTACGCGATCAGCACGCCGGTCGAGGACCAGACCGCCGGCGGCAGCATCTCGAAGCTCGTGACACCCTTCCCGGATCTTCGTGTCATCGAGTGCGACGGCACCGACCTGGCCGCTACCTACCGCGCGGTGGGCGAGGTCGTGCGCTGGGTGCGCGAGCGCAGCGGCCCGGCGTTCCTGCACGCGCATTGCACGCGGCCGTACTCACACTCGCTGTCGGACGACGAGCGCGCGTACCGGCCCGCCGCCGAGCGCGAGGCGCAGGACCAGCAGGACGCGCTGGTGCGCACGCGGAAGCTTCTGATCGACCTGGAGGTGGCGACCGAGGAGGATCTGCGCGCGCTCGAGCGCGACGTGCAGCGTGAGGTGGGCGAGGCTGCTACAGAGGCCCTGGACCATCCCCAGCCGGACCCGTCCACCGCCACCCTGCATCTGTATTCGGAGGAGGTGGATCCGACCGGCCCCGACTTCGACACCGAGAGCGCCCCCGACTACACGAGCACGCGCGACCTCACGGTGGTGGACCTCCTCAACTCCTGCCTCGCCACCGAGATGGAGCGCGATCCGCGCGTGATCGTGTTCGGCCAGGACGTCGCCGATGCGTCGCGCGCGGAAGTCCTCAAGGAGTGCGCGGGCAAGGGCGGCGTCTTCAAGGTCACGCACGGCCTGCAGACGCGCTTCGGGGGGGCCCGCGTGTTCAACACCCCGCTCGCCGAGGCCAACATCGTCGGGCGCGCCATCGGGATGGCGATTCGCGGGCTCCGTCCGGTGGTCGAGATCCAGTTCTTCGACTACATCTGGCCGGCCTTCCACCAGATCCGGAACGAGCTGGCCACCATGCGCTACCGGTCCAATGGCGCGTTCGGTGCGCCGGTGGTGATCCGGGTCACCTACGGCGGCTACCTGCGCGGCGGCGCGATCTACCATTCGCAGACCGGCGCGTCGATCTTCGCGCACACGCCGGGACTCCGCGTGGTTCTCCCCTCGACCGCCGAGGACGCCAACGGCTTGCTGCGCACCGCGATCCGCTGCGACGACCCGGTCATCTTCCTGGAGCACAAGCATCTGTACCGGCAGGTCTACAACAAGGGCCGCGACCCCGGGCCCGACTTCATGATCCCGTTCGGCAAGGCGAAGGTCGTGCGCGAGGGGACCGATTTGACGCTGGTAACGTGCGGCGCGCTCGTGAAGCGGAGCCTGGACGCGGCGCGCCGCGCCGCGGACGACCACGGCATCGAGACCGAGGTGATCGACCTGCGCACGATTTCGCCGCTCGACATGGACCGCGTGGGCGAATCGGTGAAGAAGACCGGGAAGGCGCTGATCGTCCATGAGGACGCGCTCAGCTTCGGCATGGGGGCGGAGATCGCGGCGCGCATCGCCGACGACCTGTTCGAGTACCTCGATGGGCCGGTGCGGCGGATCGGGTCGCTCGACAGCTGGGTGGCGTACGCGCCTCAGGTCGAGGATGTAATCCTGCCGCAGACCGCTGACGTGCTCGCCGGGATCGTGGAGCTGGGGAAGTACTGAGCGCGCTGGCCTAGGCGGGCGGCCCGCGCCTACCACAACGATGCGGGGCGGGCAGGCTCCCCCGGCATTGAGCTCACGCCACGGTCATCGCGGGATCGACTTCCCTGGCCCATTCGAGGAGGCCGCCGCGCAGATTGCGCGCCGCGTATCCCGCGCCCCGCAGCCGCTCGGCGCCGTCCGCGCTGCGCCCGCCCATGCGGCAGTAGGTCACGACCCGGCGACCCTCGGGCAGCTCGTCGGCGCGGTCCACCAGCTCGGCGAGCGGGATGTGCACCGCGCCCAAACCCTCCAGGTTGCCGGCGTCCCACTCCCACATGTCGCGCACGTCCACGAGCACGGGGGGCTCGGCGCCCGCCAGCGCGCGCGCGAGCGCGGTCGCGTCCACCTCGTGCGGGTCGCCCTCCGCGCCCGCGCTTGCGGCCGCCGCGTCCACGAGCCCGCAGAAGACGTCGTAGTCGATCAGCGCGGTCTGCGTGGGATGGTCGCCGCACACCGGGCACGCGGGATCGCGCGCGATGCGCACCTCGCGGAAGGTGAGGTCGAGCGCGTCGAACACGACCAACCGTCCCGCGAGCGACTCGCCGACGCCGAGGACCCACTTGAGCGCCTCGACCGCCTGCAGCGTGCCGATGATCCCCGGCAGCACGCCCAGCACGCCGCCCTCGGCGCAGCCCGGCACCAGGCCCGGCGGCGGCGGCTCGCGGAAAAGACAGCGGTAGCAGGGCCCGCCAGGCGCGCCGAACAGCGCGACCTGCCCCTCCCACTTGAGCACGGCGCCGTACACGTACGGCTTTCCGAGCAGCACGCACGCGTCGTTGATGAGGTAGCGGGTCGGAAAATTGTCGGTTCCGTCCACCACCAGGTCGTAGCCTCGGATCACGTCGAGCGCGTTGGCCGCGGTGAGGCGCGTGGCGTGCCGCTCGACCACCACGTGGGGGTTGATGTCGCCGAGCCGACGGGCCGCCGAATCGAGCTTGGAGCGGCCGATGTCGGACGTGCCGTGCAGGATCTGCCTCTGGAGGTTGGTCGCGTCCACGGTGTCGTGGTCCACGATGCCGAGCGCGCCGACGCCCGCCGCCGCGAGATAGAGCGCGACCGGCGAGCCCAGCCCGCCCGCGCCGATCAGGAGGACGCGCGCCGCTTTCAGCCGGCGCTGCCCGGCCTCGCCCACCTCGGGGAGCACGAGATGGCGCGCGTAGCGGAGGACTTCGTCGCGGGAGAGCGGGGGCAGGGCGGCAGACATACTAGCCC
This sequence comes from Longimicrobiales bacterium, assembly GCA_964201975.1. Taxonomy (GTDB): domain Bacteria; phylum Gemmatimonadota; class Gemmatimonadetes; order Longimicrobiales; family Gaopeijiaceae; genus UBA2988. The sequence continues at coordinate 38,700 of CAXNGW010000002.1, forward strand.
GCCTCAGATCCCCGGCCGCCCCAGCGTGCCGCCCTCGGACGTGATCTGGAAGGCGGCCGCGTCGAGCTGGAGGCGCTGCACGACGTCGCGCGAGCCGCCTGAGCGCTCGACCGCGTCGGCGAGCTGGAGCGCGAGCGCGTAGTACTGCCATACGATGTTCAGCGTGGATTTGTCGTTCCAGACCGCGCGCTCTTTGAGTCCCCGGTACGAGTACACGGTCTCGTAGAGCGCGAGCGAGCGCGCCACGTTGTAGCGCTCCGCGCCCAGCTCGGGTGGTCCCTGCGTGTAGCCCTGGGACTCGAGCATGTTGTCCGGGAGCAGCATGAGCTTGGTGGCGAGTCCGGTGCGAACCCCCCAGGCTTGCAGCCCCAGTTCGCTCATCATGCCGACCGTGGTCGCGAAGAAGATCGGCCGCTGGCCAATGCTGTCGCGGATGATCGCGAGCGCGAGCCGCTGGCTGCGGTCGAGCACGGTTCCGGACGGGTAGGTGACCGCGATGAGCGGGAACGGCACGGTCAGCTCCTGCCCGAGCTCGCCGCCGCCCACCTGATCCATCAGCGCCGGGTCCACCGCCACGATCGACGCCACGGGCGGCGCGTCCGGGACCGCGTAGAAATCCACGCCTGCGGGCGGCTCGAAGGGGCGTTGACGGCCGGGCGCGGTCAGGCGCTGGAGCTGGCGCGGATACCAAGTCGTGTGCAGGTACTGGCCCACAATCACGGTGACGTCCTGGCGCAGCCCCTCGACCTCCTGCACGTACCAGAGGGGGAAGGTGTCGTTGTCGCCGTTGGTAAAAAGGATGCCGTACGGCTCGACGCTCATGAGGAGGTTGTACGCCCAGTCGCGCGCCGCCCAGTCGTCGGCTCGCGACGCCCATCGCCAGTTGAGCGTCAGCGGAATCAAAGCCACCAGGAGGATCGGCGCCGTCGCCAGCGCAGCCCGCCCGTTTCCGAGCGAGCGCGCCACCCTCGCCCACGCCCAGGTGAGCCCGATCCCAGCCAGCATCCCCCACAGCGCGAAGCTCGCCACGAAGAAGTAGTCGCGCTCGCGCACCTCGTGCAGGCTCATGTCGGTGACCGACGGAGCGAGCGAGTAGCCGTACTTGAAGTTGAGGTAGAAGACCAACCCCACGCTGAGGATGACGGCGAGGGTGCCCAGGTAGGCGAAGAGCCGACGGTCCGCGCGGAAGGCGGCGAACAGGCCGGCGCCCCCCAGCGCCAGGAACACGAGCGTGAACGGCGTGCGCACGGTCCCGGGCAGCTCCGACGGGCTTACCCCGCGGCTCCACTGCCAGTCGAAGTACTGGTAGTAGTTGAGGAGCTGCGACCCGAACGGCGCCATGCGCACCGTGACCGGGGGCTTGCCGTACTGGTCGCGCCGCAGGTTCGACGCGAGCGCGGGGCACCCCATGGCGCCGTTCGTCCACACCGCGGCGACCGCCTCACCCACTCCCGCGCACGTCGGTTCGCCCTCGTTGATGACCGGGTCGAGCGCGGCGCGCACGGGCAGCACGAGGTTGAACGAGAGCCCGAGCAGGACGAGGGGCACCGCGCGCATCCAGAACGCGGAGCGGAGCAGGAACCCCGCCCCCGCCATCAGCCCCAGCACGGCCATCGCCGGAGCGGGCAGCACCGACATCAGGTGGTTGGTCGAGCCGAGCACCATCAGGTAGAGCGCGCCCAGCAGGTAGCGATCGCTCTTCGGCTGGCCCCTGCGGTCGTACCAGAGCACGGTCAGCCAAGTGACCGCGGCGATGATGAGCACGCTCACCGTGTAGACCTTTTCGTTCACGGTGGACTGGTTCCACACGGTGAACGCGGTGCCCGACAGGAAGGCCGCAGCCCCGGCGCCCGCGAGCGCCATCCAGCGCTCGCTCACGAGCACGCTCAGGATGCGGTGCGCGACGAGGAAGAGAAACGCGGCCGATGCGGCGCTGGTGGCGGCGGCGAAGATGTTGATGCGCACGGCCACCGACAGCCCCAGCGGCGACAGCAGCACGCTCCACACGCGCGCCAGCGTCACGAACAGGGGATTCCCCGGCGGATGCGGGATGCCGAGGATGTGCGCGGTCGCGATGTACTCGCTGGTATCCCAGAACGCGGTCGAGGGCGACAGCGTGATCAGGTAGAGAACGAAGACCGCCGCCCCGGCGAGGGCGGCGGCCCAATACGGCGGACGCTGATCCATCCGGTCAGGGCTCCCGGTCGGAGATCTCGGAACTCACCGGCCGACCCAGCGGATGCGGTAGATGCGCCCGCCCTCGTCGTCCGACAGGTAAAGGCTACCGTCGGGCCCCACCGCCGGGTAGACCGGACGCCCGGTGACACGACCGCCTTCCTCCAGCCAGCCAGAGGCGAATGGCTCGTAGGACACGGGCCGTCCGTCCTGGACGTCCACGTGGGCGAGCAGATAGCCGGTGGGACGGGAGCGGTTCCAGGAGCCGTGGAAGGCGACGAACAGGTCGCCCCGCCATTCCTCCGGGAACTGGTCGCCCGTGTAGAACACCATCCCGAGCGGGGCCGAATGCGCCTGCATCGCGAGCGCGGGGGCCGTGGTGGCCGCGCAGCGCGCGGGGTCGGGATACTCGCGGTTGGGAAGCTTGGCGCCGTAGCAGAACGGCCACCCGAAGTCGGTGCCGTCGGTGAGGACGTTGATCTCTTCGGGCGGGATGTCGTCGCCGGCCATGTCGCGCTCGTTCTGGCTCGCCCAGATGGCGCCGGTCTCTGGGTGCACGGCGAGCCCGGCCGCGTTCCTGAGGCCGGTCGCGATCACCTCGCCGCCGCTGCCGTCCGGGCGGTAGCGGCTCACCGCCGCGCGCCGGGGATCGTCCTCCTCGCACAGATTGCAGCTCGAGCCGACCGACAGGTAGAGCATCCCGTCCGCGCCGAACACGATCTCGCGCGTCCAGTGGCCGCCGGTCGGGAGGTCGGGGACCACCACCACGGACCGCGTATGGTCGGGCCCGTCCAGGCGGATCACCTGATGGTGCTCACCCACGAACAGCGCGCTGTCGTGGAACGCCATCCCGTAGGGCTGGTTCAGGTCGTCCGCGACGATCGCGGGCTCGCCACCCGCGACGCTCGGATCCAGGCGCACGATGCGGCCCTCCTCGGACTGGGCGGCGTAGAGCATCCCGTCGGGCCCGAATTTCAGCGTGCGCACGTTGGCGAGGTCGGCCGCGTACACCTCGACCGCGAAGCCAGTGGGCACCTGGATGTCGTCCGCCGACGCGGCGCCGCTCTCAGCGGCGCATCCGGCGGTAAGGACGAGGAGCGGTAGGCGGAGCGCGCGGGAGAGGATCATCGCGCAAATAATAGAGCGGCCGCCGCTAGCTTCCACCATGATTCGGGACACCGCCGCGGGCCTCCGCTTCGCGCGCAGCTGGTTGCGCGGGCGCGCCGACGTGACGGTGGAGGAGATCCTGGTGGATCGTGGGGACCGCACGGTCCCCGCCACCCTCCTCCTCCCCTCCCGCCGTGGACACCGGCCGCTTCCGGGATGGATCCTGCTGCACGGCACCGCCGTTCCGGGCCGCGCGCATCTCCAGCTGGTGCGCTTCGCGAAGAGCCTGGCCCACACCGGCGTCGCGGTGCTGATCCCCGAGGTGCCGGAGTGGAAGGCGCTCCAGCTCGCGCCCGGCCTTACCGTGCCCACCGTGCGCGCGGCGATCCCGGCGCTGCACGCGGTCCCGGGGATCGCCGCCGCGCCGGTCGGGCTGATCGGCTTCTCGTTCGCCGCGCCGCACGCGCTCGCGGCCGGCGCGGACCCAGAGCTGGCGCCAGTGCTGGGCGGCATCGCGGCGTTCGGCGGCTACGTGGACCTGCCGCGCACGCTGCGCTTCCTCTTTCTGGGCGAGCACGAGTGGCGGGGGGAGCGATTCCGCGTCGCGCCCGACCCGTACGGCCGCTGGATCGTGGGCGGCAACTACCTGCACCGCGTGCCCGGTCACACCGACGCCGGCGACGTCGCGCGCGCGCTGCTCGCGCTCGCCGCCGAGGCGGGCGCGCGCGGGGTGGCAGCGAGCGATCCAGGCTACGACCCGTTCAAGCGCGAGCTGGCCGCCGGGGTCGCCCACGAGCGGCAGCCTCTCTTCGACCTCTTCGCGCCGCCGGGCGGGAGCGTCCCAGATCGGGAAGCGGTCGAGGCGCTGCTGGAGCCGATGGTGGACACCATCCGACGCGTGGACCCGCTCATGGACCCTGCGCAGCGGCTGGCTGGCGTGCGGGTGCCGGTGCGGCTGGTGCACGGGCGGGGGGACGTCCTCATCCCGTTCACCGAGACGCTGCGCACGGCGGAGAGGATGGGACCGGACGCCAACGCGCGGGTCACCATCACGCGTCTGTTCACGCACTCGCAGGAGGACGGAATTCCCGGAGGTGTGCGCGGCGTTGCCGAATCCGCGCGCTTCGTGCGCGCGCTCGGCGGGGTGCTGCGGATGGTGTGACGGCTACGCGCGCCCGGACAGCGACCGCGCCGCCGCGCGCACCTCGGGATCCTTGTCCTCGGTCGCGGCCTCGATCACGCCCTTCGCCTTGGGCGTGCCGATGAGCGACAGCGCTCGGTACGCGGCGATGCGGATCTCGGTCGAGGGGCGGGAGAAGAAGCTCCCCACGGCGCGCTTCTCGATCGCGGTGACGGCCCCGGGGTCGCCCATCTGGCCGAGCGCCCGCAGGATTTCCTGGATGACTTCCTCGCTCTGCTCCTCGTCGAGGCGGGCGAGCAGCGTCCGCACCTCGCGGTCCGATCCCAGCATGCCGGCGGCGCGCACCGCGGTCGCACGCACGTCGTCGTCGGGATCGTCGAGCTTACCCATGACCAGGAGGGTCGCCCCGTCGCCCCCGATGCGGGTGAGCGCGGTGAGGGTCTCGCGGCGCACCTTGGGATTATGGTGCTGGAGCGTGTCCATCAGATACGCGACCGCTTTCTCCCCGCCCAGCTCGCCGAGAATGGTGACGCCGTTGCGCACCACCCCCCAGCTGTTGCCATCCTTTACCATCAGCTCGGCTTGAGCCAGCCCTTGGTCGCCCATCGCCACCAGGCCGTCCAGCAGGTTGCGGCGCTCGGAGCGATCGCCGGCGGAGGCCAGAGCCGCGGCGATCGCGACGGCGGCCTCCTCGCCGAGGCTCTTGCAGGCCGCGGTGAGCTCGGCGCGGCGCTCGTCTTCGCGCGCGCTCGCGAGCCGCAGCGCGATCCCGGCCGCCACCGTGGGGTTGGCAAGCTGCCGCGCCAGCCCGCTGGCCCGGTGGTCGGGCTCCTGGACGGGCGCGGAGCGCGCCAACCGCTCGACCGCGTCCAGCAGCGGCGTGAGCAGGTTCTCTTCGCGCAGCGCCACCGCGTCGTCGCGGATGAGCTGGGCCAGCCCCTCGAGGTCCCCCTCCCCCGCGACGAACGAATCCACCGCCTGGGTGAGCGAGTCGGACGAGGCTTGCAGGCGCGCGCGCTTCTCCTCGCGCGGGTCCACCGCAGGCTGGTGCTCGATCGGTCCGGCGATTTCCTCCACCAAGACATCGCGGTCGAGCAGCGGCCCCTCCACCAGGTCCACGGGGTCCGGGCCGTCGGTCAGGAGCGGCGGCGGCCGGCGCGGGGCGGGTTCGGTGTGGGAATGGCTCGGAGCGGGGGCGGCGGGTCCCTGGACCCTCGTGAAGAGGTCGTCCAGGGAGCGGGCCACACCCTGCAACGGGGGCTGGTCGTCGGATTGCTGCATCAACCGGGGGGCTCGGGCGGAGCAGTCCTCACCCGATCAATCTAGACCCCCCGGGGGAGCCGCACCACGTCCGCCGCGGCTTCCTCCGGCCCCGCGGTGGGCAGGCCGGCGCGCTGCCACGCCACCCAGCCGCCCTCCACATTGAGCACCTCCCGGAAGCCGGCGCGCAGCAGCACCGACTGCGCGATGGTCGAGCGGCCGCCGCTCCTGCAATAAGCCAGCACGGGGCGGTCGCGGGGGAGCTCGTCCAGCCGGTCGGGCAGCGTGCCCACATGGATGTGGAGCGCCCCGGGCGCATGGCCGGCGGCCCACTCGGCGTCGCCGCGCACGTCGAGCAGCACCGCAGCGCGCGACTCGCGCAGCGCCAGCGCGTCGGCGGGAGAGATCTTGGGCGCGGTCTCGACCGGCCGCCCCACGGCGGTCACGTCCACCCACCCCACCACGCGATCCACCCCGATCATCGCCAGCAGGCGGGCCGCCTCGTCGGCCTGCTCGGCGCGCTCGGCGAGGAGGTGCACGTCGCGGTCGGCCGGGAGCAGCCACCCCGCCCAGGTGGCGAAGCTGTAGCGCAGGGGGAGGCTGAG
>CAXNGW010000003.1:0-44671 GCA_964201975.1 Longimicrobiales bacterium
ATTTTGTCACATCCCCGAAGGCGGTCACGCTCGGGCGCTCGCTGGGTAACGGTCCACTTCATTACTCGATCGAGAAGGGCTCGAGTACTGGCTTCTGATCCTCCGTCGAGCGTGCTTCCATTTTCCATCCACGCCCTATACGCCGCCTCCGCCGCCTCCGGTGATCCGCTCAGCGCCCGCGCTTTCATCACGCATCTGAGGTAGCTCTCGCTGTCCGGGTCCAATGCCAGCAGCGTCTCCGCCGCGGCTCGGGCCCGCGACCAATCACCCACGCTCTCAGCATCTGACCACACGGTAGCCGCCACGTCGCGAAGGCGGCTTCTGAAGGTCGCCGCCCGTGAGGTCTTCCAGTCCTCGTATTCTCGGTTGCTTGCGGCCCGAAGTCGTGTTAGGAAGCCTCGGGCGATCATGGCAGCGGCGTCGGCGACGCATTCCTCACGCAATAGACGATCAAACACGGTGAGGTCCGACTCGACCCGGCTACTGTTCGGAAGGACCCGATCCCCTTGGACCGAGAAGATGCTTTCCGCCCCAATGTTTCGGTTGATCCCGTACAGGAGCTGGCTGAAGCGATGCCGAGTGGCGCTCTGTTCGTCCGATTCCCAAAGCAGCCAAATCAGTCGCGGACGCGATAGACCGGCGTCTCCATGGCCGTAGACCAGGCCGATTACGGCTTCCTGGTGGGGGGACATAGAAATGTCCTGGGAGCCACGCCGCAGGCATGGACCCCCGAAGAGACTTACATGCAGCGTTCCCGCTTGGACGGGAGGAGACGGCATACTTAAGCGTCTGTGGAAACGAAAGGGTCGATGGCGGCGCCCTGGGAAAGGTGACACGAATGTTCCCTGGCCATATTCGAATTGCAAGCCAGCTTGAGAATGTGACCTACATTGCGAGGCTCTGGCCTTCACGGTTGGCGGGCCGACTGAGCGGCGACCGAGGCGCGTCTGGCTCGCGCTCCGCGTCGCGAGGGGGCGTGAACACGGGGAGCAAACTTCCCGCCTCTGCTTCTCTTCGGAGCCACGACTCCATCACCCATTCCCAACCCAGGCACTCACGCGCGGTCGTGGGTCGGATTCCCGTCAGTCGATACATCTGGTTGCTGAGCGCAAAGCCGTCGGGGTAGCCGAGATCGCACGCCACTGTGAATAGGGTGTCATCCGTGCCTTGGAGCCTGAGCGCAGCTCTGAGAATCCGGCCAAAATGCAGCCAATGAGAAGGGACTGGGAGCCCTCTGGCGAGGAAGCGGCGACCGAGGGCTCTCCGCGAGAGGTAGAGCGAACGAGAGAGAGCGCTCACACTCTTGATCTCACCAGCCAACTCGATGGTGCGCCTGATCAAGCGACGCGTATCGCCATCGACGACGATGCCACGCCACGCGAGGTAGTCGGTCACTTCGATCGCGAGGTCCTCGGGCGGGCGGCAGAGGAGCGAGCGGAGATCATCCGTGCTCGGTTCCGGGTGGTAGGGGAGGATGCTATGGGGGCGACAAACCTCGACGACCCGCAGAACCTCGCGGTCTTGTGCCACGTCCTCGGCCCGGGGCAACACGACCACCAATGCGACCCCACCGGGCCGCGAGCGAACGAGGTCGAACGCCCTTCCCCAATCTCCTTCCTCGAGACTCCACAATAGTGCCACTCCTGGGCTCGTTCGGAGTCTGCCGGGGAGCGTGGAGTGATCGGTGACGGACTCGAGCCAACGGTAGGGTGGGGAAAAGATCGAAAGGGCCCCAGCGCGCATGTGACCTCCGAATCGATGATGGTGGAGTGGCGTCCCGATTCACCCTAGAGGGCCACTATCAGCGAGCCGTCATCGTCAGCATGGCGCAACCTGGCATACCCCTTGCCCCTACAACCGTCGGACCCCTGAAAGCCGTGCTGCCATTGGTTGCGGCGGCCTCACCTGTCCGCTGAACGATCGCCCGGAGAACCAGTGGACGAGGGTCCACTGCGCCGCCGGCACCTTAGATGGAGATCGATATGGCCGACTACACTCCGCCCACCGAGACCACTGTCGTCCACACGGACGGTGGCGGAAACGGCGGGCTATACGCGGTCCTCATCGTCGTGGTGATCCTCTTGGTGGCGGGCTTTGTTTGGTTCTCCGGCGGGTTCGGAAACATGGATCGTGATGACGGGCCGGACATCGAGCTGAACATACCCGCGCCCGAGGCGCCCAAGATGGACGTGGACGTGCCGGACGTGGACGTCAAGCTGGACGGGAGGTAAGCACGGCGGAAAACCGCTGCGTGGGACATGCGCCGGGGCAATTCGCATTCTTGCGCCCGGCGTGACTCCGTGGCATCGTGATCTAGAATAAAGATTCTGATTCTTGTTCCAAGAGGACACGTGATCGCCCCGCCCATCCAGGCCCGCAGCCGCCGCACCCTCAACCGCATCGTAGAGGCCAGCCGCGCCTTGATCGCTGAGCGCGGCCGCGACGGCCTCACCGTCCAGGACGTCGTCGTCCGGGCGCGCACGTCGGTGGGCTCCTTCTACGCGCGTTTTTCCGGGCGGGAGGCGCTGCTCGGCTATCTCGACCAGGAGATGACCGCGAGCGCCCTCGAGCGCTGGGACCTGGCCCTCGCGGACCGGATTCCCGCCGACGCACCTCTGTCCGCCTGCGTGCGCGCGCTCGCCGAGTTGGTGGTGAGCGATCCGGGCGACGGATTGCCCGACGTGGACCGCCACCGCAGGGCTACCGCGATGGGGGCCCTGCTCGAGCGGAAGGGGGAGATTCGGCATCCGCGGGCCGAGCTCGCGGTCGAGCTGGGCTGGGCAGCGGCGCTGGGCGCGGCGCGAATGCGGCCGGACGGCTGGGAGGACGGGAGGCTGGCGGAAGAGCTCGCCCGGCTCTGGCAGGGCTACCTACAGGCGGGCGTCGCTGCCGACCCGGCTAAGGGTGGCGTCGACTTCTTCCAGGTGTGGACCTGACGCTCAGGGGCCTCGACGTCGCGCAGGACGCTCGCCCTCCCGGATCGCGATCTCGTTCTCCAGGAACTCCAGGTACGACTCGGCTAGCCCTAGGATCCGGCGCGCGCCGACGAGGGTTGGACGACCGAGCGCCTCGACGGCCGGTTCTCTCCCCTCCCGCGCGGCGCGCGAATCGCTCGTATCCTGGCCCGCTTCTTGACCTTGTGCCTCTCCGGACGTCCCACTGGGAGGGCATGGTGGCCGATTCGTCGAGCGGCAAGGGTCTGCTGGACCACGCCGTCAAACCAAAGCATTTGAAGCGTTACAAGGATCTCGGCCGCCTCGTTCTGCGCTACGGCGAAGCGGCGGGGGTCCGTCGGGCCGGGCTCGGGACGGCGCTCGAGGATCTGCGCGACGACCCGGAGGAAATCACCGCGGGCAAGCCGGAGGATCTGGCTGCCGATCTCGAGAAGATGGGCCCGACCTTCATCAAGCTCGGACAGATCCTCTCCACTCGCCCCGACGTCCTCCCTCCCGCGTACCTGGAGGCCCTCACGCGCCTCCAGGACAACGTGGAGGAGGTTCCGTTCGAGGAGATCGAGCGAGTGGTGAGCGAGGAGCTGGGCGTCCGCATCTCCAAGGCGTTCCGCTCGTTCGAGAGCCGGCCACTCGCAGCCGCTTCTCTCGGCCAGGTGCACCGCGCCGAGCTCCGCGACGGGCGCGTGGTCGCGGTCAAGGTCCAGCGCCCCGGCATCCGCGACACCATCCGCACCGACCTGGAGGCGCTGGAGGAGCTGGCCCAGCTCGCCGACAGCCACACGGACGCCGGGCGGCGGTATTCGTTCACGACCCTGCTGGAAGAGTTTCGCGACGCGCTGCTGGCCGAGCTGAACTATCGCGAGGAGGCGAGCAACCTCACCGCGCTCGCGGACTCGCTCAAGGAATTCCCGAGCATCCTCGTTCCGCGCCCGATCCCGGACTATTGCGCCGAGCGCGTGCTGACGATGGAGTACGTGCACGGCGCCAACCTGGCGTCGCTGTCGCCGGTCGTACGCCTCGAGGCCGACCGGAAGGGACTCCTCAGCGAGCTGTTCCGGGCCTACCTGCACCAGGCGCTGGTGGATGGGCTCGTGCACGCCGATCCGCACCCGGGCAACGTCTTCCTCACCCCCGACAACAAGATCGCCCTCATCGACGTCGGCATGGTGCTCCGCATCCCCGAAGGGATGCGCGAGGAGCTGCTCAAGATGGTCCTCGCGCTGAGCGAGGGGGACGGCGAGGATGCCGCTCGTCTGTGCGAGCGCATGGGCGATGCGACGCCCCAGTACGACCGCAAGGCTTTTACGCGTCAGGTCGCGCGCATGGCTGTGCACGCGCAGCAGGCGCACGGGCAGGATGCGCAGATGGGCCGCGTAGTGCTCGCGGTCGCGCGCGCCGCGGGGGAGCACGGTCTGCGGCCCCCGCGCGAGCTGACGCTGATCGGGAAAACGCTGCTCGCGCTCGACGGCATCGCCGACCTGCTCGATCCCGAGTTCGATCCGCACGCCGCCATCCGCTCGAATGCGCTGTCGCTCGCACAGCGGCATCTGCTGCTATCGACGAAGCCGGGAAGCATCGTCTCGTCGCTCCTGGAGACGCGCGACTTCGTCACCGAGCTGCCGAGGCGGGTGAACCGCGCGCTCGACGCGCTCGGCGAAAACAACATGGAGGTACGGGTCCGCGTGATCGACGAGTCCCAGATCCTCACCGGCCTCCACCAGATGGCCAACCGGTTGTCGATGGCGACGATCCTGGCCGCGCTGATCGTGGGCGCGTCGCTGCTGATGCGGGTGCCGACCACCTGGACGGTGTTGGGCTACCCGGTGATCGCGGTGCTCTTTTTCGTCGCCGCGGCAGCGGGGGGGATCACTCTGTTGTGGAGCATCTGGAAGGGGGACAAGAAGACGGAGCGGGAGGCGAAGGGGGGCTAGGCGCTCCGTGTCGGCGGGGCAGTCGAGGCGCGGAGCACCTCCACGATCCAAGGTGGGGTTTCAGCCACGAACTCCGCGAGCCGCGATCCCGCGCGCAGGTGCCACCGCGCCAGCAACGCCTGCACGATCGCCACCAGCACCGCGACCCCGCCGTACACGACCATGGTGATCTCCGCGACCAGGTCCGCCGAGAAGCCGGCCAGCTCCTCCAGCTCGGCCATGGACGGATCGGGGGCCGCGGCCGCGTTCATGATCGCGGCCGCGCAGTATCCACCCACGACCGCAGCGAGAATCACCTGATTCCAGCCGAGGATGCGCGCCCCCTCCGGATCGAGAGTTCGGAGCCGCCGCACGCCCCTGAGCTCGTTCCACGCCACCGCCAGCAGCGCCGCCCCCACCACCAGGCCGCCGCCGGCCACCAGCCCCCAAAGAATCGTCAGCACGCCGAAGATCGCGATCGTCCACGCGTTGGCCCGCGCGACGCGCGTCGGCCGCAGGAGCGCGTGCAGGGCCGTGCTCGCAGCCACGATCTGCTCCTTCTGCTCCGCGGATAGCGGGCCCGTGTCACTCACTCACGTGCTCGCGGGCGGTGGTCCTCCAGCGGAATGCCTGCAGGGAGCGCGAAAGGCGTCGCGTGGCTGGCCCGCGCCACGTAGAGAAAGCGCCCCTCGTGCTCGGCCACGCCGGCCTCTCGGTAGATCCACCCGAAGACCTCGTCGGCCTGCGCCTCGTCCACCAGCACGGCGTGGACGTCGCGCTGGATGCGATTGAAGAGGCCGCGCGGGTCTGAGCCGATGAACCCGCGCGCCGAGTGGAGGTCCACGCGGGCGAGCCCCAGCTCGCGGAAGAGCCGGTTTTGGAGAGGGAGGCCGGCGCCCTGCGGAAGCATGCAGGTGATGATGCGCTCGTCGCTCATCCGTCGTGGCGCTCGCGGATGCGCTCGAGGACGGCCGGCGGCACGTACGTCGCCGCCTTCTCCAGCGGTGTCACGTACAGAAAGCCCATCCCCGGCGTGTCGAGCTTCCCGGTCAGGTACATCACCTCGACGATGCGGTCCACCTGATCGGTGGACACGACGATGTTGATGACCTCCTTCTCGGCCTCGACCGCCACGCCCAGCACGCCGAGGCGCTCGCGCACGCCCGTGCCGCGCGCGTAGTAGACGGTGGCGCCCTGCGCACCCGCCTCCCGGCACGCCATCACAATCGGATCGGCGAGCCCCTTCTGGACGATGCAGGTGACCAGCGCCAGGTCGGTCAGTACGATCACGTCACGGTCGGGCATGGTCGCTCAGACGAGGGGGCGGCGTCGCGCCGTCCAGTTGATGTAGAGCCCGCACAGCAGCACCGAGCCGACGGGAAAGAGCGAGGCCAGCGCGACCACCCCGAAGCCGTTGCCGGCCTGGACCGCGCGGCCGAGGCCCAGCCCCATCGCGAGCACGAGCGGGACGGTGACGGGTCCGGTCGTCACCGCCGCACTGTCCCACGCCACGTTCACGAACTCCTCGCTCGAGAAGAAGGTGAGGACGAGGAGGATGAGGTATCCGGGGATCAGGATCGTGCTCAGACTGAGCCCGAGCACGATCATCGCGACCCCGAGCGCGATCCCGCAGCCGACGCCCAGTGCGACAGCGTTCAGCAGCAGCAGCCGCGAAAACGCGCCATTGGTCAGCTCCTCGACGGTGATCCCGAGCGCGTTGAGCGCGGGCTCCGCGAGCGTGGTGAACGCCGCCGGCAGCGCCCCACCCGACTGGCTCCCGAGCTCGGCCAGCCCGAACGAGAGGCCCAGGTTGAAGACGATCATCCCGCCGAGCGTGAGGGCGATCCCGTACGCGATCACCCACGGGTGGGCCAGCTCCCGCTTCAGCGGCCCGCGGATGACGAGGAGCAGAAAAACAACGAGCGGAACGATCGCACGGAACGCGCCGATCACGTCCACCCAGGGGCTGCGGGTCCACCATCCCGCCGCGGCGGCCGAGGCAGCGGCGGCGGCGCCGGTCGGGTCGATGAGCAGGCTCAGCACGAGCACACCGAGCACGGGGAAGAGCGACGCGAGCGTAACGATGCCGAACCCTGGGAGGCCGCTGCTGCCGTGGCCCACCGCGTGCGCCACTCCGATTCCGAGCGCGAGCACGAGCGGCACGGTAATGGGTCCGGTCGTGACCGCTCCGGAATCCCACGCCATGCCCACGATGGGCGCGAGCAGCGGATCCCGCGCGCAGTACGCGCTCAGCAGCAGACACGGAATCACGCTCAGATAGATGAGCGGTTTGAGGCTCCAGCCGTACACGAAGCGCAGCGTGCCGAGGACCGCGGCCAGCCCCACCCCCGCGCCCACCACCAGCACGAGGGCGCCGGCATGGTGGTTGAGCAGCTGGTACAGCACCGGCGCTTCGGCGGGAGAAACGATCGCTCCTGCGGCTTTGAGCGCGCCGATGGCAGGCTCGGCGAAGGTGGTCCCCACCCCGAGCAGGAAGACCACGGTCAGCACGACCGGCAGCGGGGAATGCGTGGGGAGCGTCTCGCCCATGCGCGCGCCCAAGGGCATCAGACCGATCTTGAGCCCCTCCATGAAGAGCATGAGTCCGACCATGACCGCGACCAACGCGATCGAGACCCGCACCGCGTCCTGCACGGGGGTTTCGAGCACCAGCGCCTGGAAGAGCGCGAGATACGCGGCGAGCGGCGCGACCGAGCGCACCTGATCGAAGAAGCGGGGGCCCACATAGGGGCGCAGAATGGTGAGGACCTGGGCGGGGCGGAGGCGGATCCGCTCCCCGGGGGTGCTGACGGCCTGAAGGTCCACGTACGACACCTGCCGGTGCCGGACGCCGACCTCCTGGAGATAGTCGCCGAAGCGGATCGGCTCGGCCAAGAAAGCGGCTCCCGCGAACAACGCCAAGTGACGTGGGGTCGCCAACGTGCGTGGCCGGAGCCCGATCTGGAAAGGGCGCGCGACCCGCCGCTCAGTCGGAGCGGAGGGTGCTCATCGGATGCGCGCTGCCCAACCCGGTGGACGGACCCGTCAGTCGGTGTCGCCGAACCGGCAGCGGAGCAGGGTGATGCTGCCCTCGGCGCGTGCCGGTCCACCCTCGCTGGTCAGCGCCACCGTGCCGTCCGCTCCGACCCCCACTCCCTCCCCCTGCCCCTCCCGCAGCGACCGCAGGTTCACCGTGCCGTCCGGGAGCGGGATGAGCTTCGATCCGTCCCACCGGTAGACGAGCAGCGTTTCATACGTGCGGAGCACCACCACCGATCCGTCCGGAGCCGCCGCCGCACCCGTCACCTGGCGCGGCAGCACGCGAGCGGTTTCGCTCAGCTGCTGCACCTCCTCGAGCATGACCAGGGTGTCGGGGCGGAGCGGAGGGGGATACCGATAGACCGAGATCGGCGCCTCGCGCCCCTTGGTCACCAGGAAGAGTTGGTCTCCGGGGAGAACGAAGAGCGCCTCGACATCGCGGGGCCCGTCCGGGAGCCGGACGGGAAGGTGCGTCGCGCGCGCGGCAGCGCCGGGAACCGGCTCGACCACACGGTAGACGGTGAGGCTGTCCCGCTCGGCGTAGTTGTCCCCCACGTCACCGAGGTAGAGGCAGCTGCCCTCTTCGCACGCGGCGGAGGCGAGGTCCTCCGGGTCGAACACCTCGACGCCGTCCAGCGTGCTCCGCCCCAGCACCGCCCCGCGCTCGTTCACGGCCCACAGCTCGGCCGCGCCCTTCTGGTCCGAGTGTGTCCAGTAGATCCCGGGCGTGCGCAGGCTGGGCGCGACGCCGCTGGCTTCCCTGAGCTCGACCGGGAGCGGTCGCGGTCCTTCCACGACGACGCACCCCGAACCTGCGGCTCCCCATCCACCGCACGCGCCGACGATCAGCGCCGCGGGCGCGAGCCACCGGCCCGGGTGTGGCGGCGTCATCGGTCTAGAGCCGGAACTTCTGGAAAATCCGCTTCTCCGTCTCGCCTTCCATAATTGCTTCCACCTCGACGTGGGGCTCGAGCCCGCTCCCCTTCAGCTTCTCCCGGAAGAGCTGGTCGAGCTGGAAGACGCCGGCGGAGTTGGACATTTCGACGGTGAGGCGGATGGGCCGCTCCTCTCCTTTCTCGATGCGCACAGCCTCGATCGCCTGGGCGGAGATGGAGTGGATCGAGGGCGATCCCGCGGCGAAGGGGATGCGGCTGCGGCCCTTGGCCATGTCGAGCGCGTCGGCGATGCGCACGATCCCCGCCTCGAGCGTGAGCGGCGTCCCCCCCGAGCGGTGCGCGATGATGGCGTGCAGGATCTCGGAGCGCACGATGATGGCAACGCGCCGGTCGTAGATCTGCGGCAGCATCTCGTCGAGCTTGTCCTTGGCGATGAAGAGCGAAAACTCCTCGTGCCCAGCGCGGTGGATCGACATCCCCACGTCGTGGAGGAGCGCGGCCAGCGCGACCACCACCTCTGCGTCCTCCGCGGGCAGCCCGTACTGCGTGGTGATCGACGGCTGTACCCCCGCGTCGAGCAGCAGCCGAGTCATGCGGACCGCGATGTTCATCACGATCTTCACGTGGACCGGGCCGTGGTCGGTCATGCCCAGCCGCTCGATCGCGTTCACGTTGGCCGCGATCCAGAGCGCATAGAGCTCGTCGTCCGCGTTCACCAGCTCCATCACGCGACGCAGCCGCGGATTGTGGCGATCGGGGACGTTCATCGCGACGCGCGTCGCGAACCGCTCTTCCACCGTGCGCCCGGCTGCCTCGGGCTCCGGCGTCATCTCGAGGTCGCGCTTGCTCACGTCTCCGTTCCTCCCGGGGTTCCCCACGCTTCACGCCAGGCGGACCACCAGCCGATGGGCTCGCCGTCGAGACGCAGGACCCGTACCCGCATGACGCGTTTCCCGATCGCGTGACGATGCTCCGGGGATCCCGGATGTTGGTGGGCACGACGGGGCGGGCGGTGGGCTACCGCCGGTTGAGTCCCCGGAAGAGCCAGAGCCCGGTCGCGATCAAGAGCAGCCCGGCGCCGACCATGACGGGGTCGCGGCGCCGGCGAACCGGGCGGACGGCCTCCCCGGGAAGCCGCAGAGGGGTGGCGGGAGGCGCGGGGATCTTCGCGCCGGGGGCGGCCGCCGCGCCTTCACGCGGCCGGTCGCGCAGCGCGGCCTCCTCGCGCTCCAGCCCGCACGATGCGCAGGTGACGAGGCCGCGCTCGCGCGCGGTGCGGTTGGTGTACTCCATCGCGGAAGAGCAGCGCGGGCAGGAGATTTCCGCGGTCAGTGGCCGGATCAGCCCGTAAAGCATGCCCTTGGAGAGATCCAGCTCGTCGGCGATCTGATTGACGCTCCGGTCCGACTCCCAGTACAGCGCGTTCGCGCGGACCGCGTTTGCGTCGTCTGGTCGTTCGGATTCCATGCGATGCCTGTCTCCCGTCCCTTGACCCGTTGCAGCGTACTCTCGAAGGTACGGCACAAGGTACGCCCGCCGCGCTTCGCTGACGAGACGAGATGAAGATCTACACGCGCACCGGAGACGACGGGAGCACGGCGTTGTTCGGCGGCGGGCGCGTTCCCAAGGATCACGCCCGCGTTGCGGCTTTCGGAGCGGTGGACGAGCTCAACTCGATGATCGGCTGGGCCGCGACCCAACTGGCGGCGGGCGCGACCCTGGACCGGCTCGCGCGCATCCAGCACGATCTCTTCGCGTTGGGCGCGGAACTCGCGACGCCGCCTGCGGCGCCGGGTCGGCGGCGTCCTGTCACCCCACCCCTCCCCGCCGCTCGCGTCGCGGAAATGGAGAGCTGGATGGACGAGGCGGACCGGGAGCTGCCCCCGCTCACCCGTTTCGTCCTCCCTGGCGGGAGCCCGGCGGCGGCGGCCCTGCACGTGGCCCGCACGGTGTGCCGCCGCGCCGAGCGCGCTGTCGTCGGCCTCGACTCCCTGGACGCGATCGACCCGCTCGTAATCGCCTACCTGAACCGACTCTCCGACCTGCTGTTCGTCCTCGCGCGGCTGGAGAACGCCCGCGCCGGACGGGAGGACGTCGTGTGGGAGTCGTCGTAGGGCGCTGGGCCGCTTGATCCATTATGCCTTTTCGCGCGAGCCCGCGCGCGGCCGCCCGGTGCGCGGGGACGTCCGCATTCCCGAGGGTCCGCCGCCCCGCTCCGCCGTGCTGGTCCTGCACGGCTTCAAGGGATTCAAGGACTGGGGCTTCTTTCCCTACCTCCTCCAGCGCCTGGCCGCGGCGGGCCACGCGGTCGTGTCGTTCAATTTTTCCGGCTCGGGCATCGGTACGCATCCCGATCGCTTCACCGAGCTCGAGGCGTTCGCCGCCAACACCCTGTCCCGCGAGCTCGAGGAGGTCGGGTGGGTCGCCGATTGGATGATGGGGGGTGACCTCCTGCCCCGCCGCCCGCAGCGGCTCGCGCTGCTCGGCCACAGCCGGGGCGGGGGTGTCGCCGTGCTGCAGGCCGCGAGCGACGAGCGCGTGCGCGCGCTCGCCACCTGGTCCGGCGTATCGACTTTCGACCGTTGGAGCGCGGCCACCAAGGAGGAGTGGAGAGAGATCAAGCGCATCTACGTGCTCAACAGCCGCACCGGCCAACAGATGCCGCTGGACGTCGGGCTACTCGAGGACATCGAGGCCAATCGCGAGCGACTGGACGTGCTGGGCGCGGCCGCGCGGGTCGCCGTGCCCTGGCTCATCCTCCACGGGGAGGACGACCGCACCGTGGAGATGGACGAGGCGCGGGCGCTCGCGCGCGTCGCCGCTCGTGGTCGCCTGAGCGTGATCGCCCGTGCCGGCCACACCTACGAAGTCAGACACCCCTGCGAGGGCCCGTCGCCCGAGCTCGACCAGGCGGTGGAGCAAACGCTCGCGCACCTCGCGCTCCATGTGGCCGACGGGTGACGTCCGCGGACATCTCCCGGGATCGCGCCATGGAGGCGCGGGTGGGGCGAACGCTCGAGGACGCGGAGCTAGGAGCCGCGGACGTGGCTCTGGTACTGGCGGCGCATCGGCTGGCCATGGGCCTCCGCATCGAGCGATTGGGGGACTCCCATCACCCCGACTTCCTGCATCCTGGACGGACGGTCCTCATCCTCTCTCTGGATAGCGGGTTCCGGGACCCGGACGGACTCGCCGCGGCGGCGCTGGTGGAGAGCGAGCGGATGGATCTGCGGGTGGATCCGCGGCGGGTGCGCGACCTCCTCGGAGAGCGGGTGGCCGATTGGCTCGCGGCCGTGCCGGTGGAGGAGGACGGGCTGGTCGAGGCATTGGTCGTCGCCCCGGAGGCGGTGAGGAGGGTGGCGCTGGCGGAGCGCCTCGACCACTGCCGGCACGCGAAATTCTGGACCGATCGTGCTGCCCAGGTCCGCATCCAAGAACAGGCCGAGACGATCTTCGGCCCGGTCGCGGAGCGTACCGATCCGGCCCTCGCGCGGCGGTTCGTGCACTGGTCGGGGGCGTTCGCGCGCACGCTGGGAAGGAAGGGCTAGGGCGCCCCTCTGCGGATGGTGCCGCTGGAGTGGCCGAAGCTACCGGCCGGAAGCGTCATCCAGCGGCCGCCGCCTTCCCGGATGTCCGGGGGACGGCGGCCGCGAGACTCAGTACCCGAGCGCCCGGAGGCGCTCCAGGGAGATGGTGCCGGGTTCGTTTTCTCCGGCGTGCATGTCCCTCGGCCGCGGGAGGGGCGCAGGCCCCGTCTGGCGGATGAGGATCAAACCAGCGGTGAGAGCTGCGGCACCAAGCAGGCTGACGAGGAGAGTGCGAATAGGATCCTCCGTGGCGGGGGGGGGGAGGTGCGCGCTCGCGCGCCCTTGCATCAAGTATGCCCACGCGGCGGCACGATCTGCCATGTTCTTGTGCGCGCCGTTCTTGAAGATGTACGTCATGCCCTCCTGACGATGACCGGACCGTCCCCTGAATTCCTGAGACCCACCGTGGAAAACCGACGTCCATGAACCCCTCCGACGGCGCTGACCTGGCGCAGCTGGGCGATCCGGTGGCACTGGTCCGCGCGCTGGTCTCGGTTCCCTCGGTGAATCCGACGCTCGCGGCCGGGGGCACAGGCGAGGGGGCGGTTGGGGCGCTGGCCGCGGGTTGGCTCGAGGCGTGGGGCTTCCGGGTCCGGCTGGATGAGGTCGCGCCGGGCCGGAGCAACGTCAGCGCGGAGCACGGGACGGGCGCCCCGCGCCTCCTGTTCAATGGCCACCTCGACACGGTCGGAGTGGAGGGGATGACCGTCCCCCCTTTCGGAGCGGATCTCCGCGACGGCCGGGTCTACGGTCGCGGGGCGTGCGACATGAAGGGAGGCGTCGCGTCTCTGCTGGCGGCCGCGGCGACGCTTGCAAAAGAGGGACACCCCGGAACGCTCATCGTCCTGCTGACCGCGGACGAGGAGCACGCGAGCCTCGGCATGCAGGCGGTCGTGGGCGCCGGGGTCCAGGCCGACGCGGCCGTGGTGTGCGAGCCCACCGGGCTCGCCGTGATGCCGGCGCACAAGGGCTTCTTGTGGGTCCATCTGGTTTTCCGTGGGCGTGCCGCGCACGGCTCGCGCCCCGACATCGGTGTGGACGCGATCCTGCACGCCGGGCGTTTCCTGGCCGAGCTGGACGAGCACGCCCGTGCGCTCGCGCGACGGCCGCCCCATCCCCTGCTCGGGCCCCCCTCCATCCACGCCGGCACCATCCAGGGCGGCAGCGCGCCCTCGGTCTATCCGGAGTCCTGTGCGCTGGTGCTCGAGCGGCGCACCCTTCCCGGCGAGTCGATCCCGACGGTCCTCGCCGATCTGCGCGCGGTCCTGGAGGGGGTTCGGGCCCGGGTCCCGGCGCTCGACGCGCGCCTCGAGGCAGGCCTGTCGCGGCCCGGCACCGAGGTGGCGAGCGGCTCCGCGCTCGTACGCGGCCTGCTCGATGCCTGCGCCGCGGAGGGAATCGCAGCGCGCGTGGAGGGGATGACCGCGTGGGTGGACGCCGCCTATTTGAATGAAGCGGGCGTTCCGGCGGTATGCTTCGGACCAGGCAGCATCGCGCAGGCGCACGCCGCCGACGAGTGGGTGGAGGCCGGCGAGGTCGCCCAGTGCGCGCGCGTGTTGGCGCGCTTCGCGCAGAGGTTCCTCGCCGGCGCGCCTGCCGCTCTCGAACCGGCCCGGATACCGTAGGCAGCGCCCGACCTTGCTCCGCCGGACGTTCGAATCGAGCGCAGCGGGCTGGGCATCATGGGTGGCTTCGATCACCGCGAGGACGTGACTGCGAACGTATCCGATGCGGGGGCGCCCGTGCTCCGCATCACCGGCATTGCGGTCATGGGCGGGGTGGAGGTGAGGGTGCGCTATGCCGGCGAGACGGGCGGTGAGACGAAGCGTCGGCTGCGCCAGGAGCGGAAGCAGAAGGGGCTGAGGAACAGCGGTTCAGAGGAGGAGCTGTGAGCGAGAGAAGGAGAAGAGGCGGTCGCGCGGCTGGCATGGCCGGGGCGGCCCTGGTCGTCCTGGGAGGCTCCGGCTGCTTTGCATACGTGCCGACCGACTTCGCGGCGGTGCCTTTGGGCGAGGGCGTCCGCGTCTACCTGAGCCAGACCGGAATGAATCGGCTGCGCGAGATCGGGGAGGACGCGATTCCCGGTGCCGCGAGTACGCCCGTGCTGATCGGCACGCTGGTGAGGCGGGACGCGAGCGAGTTCTCGCTCCAGGTCCCGGTCGGCACGCGCCAGGTCGGCTTCCATTCGGCCGAGCTGGACCAGCAGGTCACGCTCCCGGTGGCGGACGTGGTGTTGGTGGAGAGGAGGAAGGTCAGCGGCGCCCGCACCGTGCTGCTCACCGCGGCGGGCACCGCCGTCGTCGGGGCAGCGATCTACGCGATCATCGACGGCGCCCGCCGCCCCCTGGACAACTCGGCACCCGACTCCGATAACGTCCGCGTCCCGCTCTTCTCCATTCCGGTGCCCTAGCAACCCTTACCCATGCCGTACCTATTATTCTTCGGTCTAGCTAGACGTGGGCCTAAGATACAGATTTTGACGAGACGAGATCGCGGTGGCGGCCGCGACCAGCATCCGCGACCGCTGACTCTTTCCGCCGTGCGCGGACGGCCCTAACCTGACCGCGAGTCCAGCCCTCGCGACACGAGGGCCTCCAGGATGCGCGATCCACAGCGTTTTCGCGCCACCTCACCCCAGAGGATCCCATGAGACATCACAGGTCCGGCTCCATCAGTACGGGCTCGTCGGTGCGCGCTTCGGTGCGCTCGACAATCCTGGCAGTCGCGGTTGTATTCGGCTTCGCGGCGTCGTCGGCCGAGGCTCAACAGACGGGTCGCATCGTCGGCAAGGTCACGGACGCGCAGTCGGGCGCGCCGGTCGCCGAGGCCCAGGTGTTCATTCCGGGCACCGGGCTCGGCGGTCTGACGCGCACCAATGGCGCGTACGTGATCCTCGAGGTGCCCGCCGGTCCCAAGGAGATTCGCGTGGAGCGCATCGGCCTCGCGCCGGTCACGCAGCAGGTCACCGTCGTCGCGGGGCAGGCGCTGGAGGTGAACATCCAGATGACCACGCAGGCCCTCGGCCTCGACGAGATCGTCGTAACCGGCACCGCGGGTGCGGCGCGGCGGCGCGAGGTCGGCAACACGATCGCGCAGATCAACGTTGCGCAGGTCGCGAACAAGCCGACGGCATCGGTCGAGTTGCTCCAGGCCGCGGCGCCTGGCGTCCAGGTCACCCGTACGGACGGCAACCTCGGCGGCGGCTACAACATCCGCCTGCGAGGCAACAAGAGCGTCTCGATGACCAACTCGCCGATCATCTACATCGACGGCGTGCGCATGCAGAGTAAGCCGTTTCCGGTCGGCAATTCGTCCGTCGCCCGGCAGGCCAACGGCGGCTCGGCGAACATTGAGGCGAACCCGCTCAACAACATCAATCCGGCCGACATCGAGCGGATCGAGGTGATCAAGGGATCCGCGGCCACGACCCTCTACGGAACCGAGGCGTCGGCGGGTGTGATCCAGGTGTTCACGAAAAAGGGCGCGTCGGGCAAGCCGGTCTGGAACGTCGAGGCCTCCCGCTCGCTCAGCAAGAGCATCAAGTACGGCGTGAATGGCTACGACTATCTGCGTATGGATCCCTACCTCCGCAGCGGCCAGGTCGGCGACTACTCGGCCTCCGTGCGCGGCGGCGGGCAGGCGCTGCAGTACTTCGCGTCCGCGGCCGCCCAGGAGGGCTATGGTGTGCTGCCGAACGACTCGATCGCCAAGGTCACGGGTCGCGGCAACTTCACGTTCTCGCCGACGCCGAAGCTCCAGCTGCAGTGGAATTCGGCGTACGCGCTCCAGAAGCAGCGCAACTCGCCGGTGGGCGGAAACGTGTACGGCATCCAGCTGAACGTGTACCGCGGCTACGTGAACTACTTCAATACTGACGACCCGACGATCGTCAACCAGCTCTTCACGCAAGAGCTGCGGAACCAGATCGAACGGTTCACGACCGGCAGCACGATGACGTACTCACCGCTCGCGAACCTGACCAACCGTCTCACCCTGGGCTACGACTTCTCAAACCAGGAGACCCGCAACATCCTCCCGTTCGGGTTCTACTTTTTCCCCCAGGGGCAGGTCTGGAACGACACCTGGCAGAACCGGATCCTGACCCTCGACTACGTCGGCACCTACTCGTTCGACATCACGTCGGCGATCAAGTCGAGCTTCTCGTGGGGCGGCCAGACGCTGGGCGAGGAGACGCGCCGCCTGACGGGATACGGCGAGAACTTCCCCGGCGCCGCCGACCCGACGGTCAACTCCGCGGCCACGCGCATCGCCGAGGAGGAGCGGTCGAAGATCTGGAACGCCGGATTCTTCGTTCAAGACCTATTCGCCCTGAAGGACCGCTACTTCGTCACGCTCGGATTGCGGGTGGACGGCAACAGCGCCTTCGGTTCGGGCTTCGGGCTCCAGATGTATCCGAAGGCGAGCCTGTCGTGGGTCGTGTCCGACGAGGGCTTCTGGGGTGAGGGCTGGGGCGGGCTCAAGCTGCGGGCAGCGTACGGCCAGTCGGGCCGCGCGCCAGGCGCCTTCGATGCCGTCCGGACCTGGGAGTCGCAGGGGTGGGGCGCGTCGCCCGCCCTCCTGCCCAGGAACCTGGGCAACGCCGATATCGGCCCCGAGGTGACGGCGGAGATCGAGGGCGGCTTCGACGTCGATTGGTTCGATAGCCGCCTCAGCGCCGCGGTGACCTACTACGATCAGACCACGACGGACGCCCTGTTCAACGTGGCGCCGATTCCGACCAACGGGTTCTCGCAGGCGCAGCGGTACAACATCGGTGAGCTCAACAACAGCGGTCTCGAGGTGGCCCTCAACGGGGCGCCCATCCGGGGCGCTTCCTTCGGCTGGGACGTGGGCGTGAACGTTTCGACCAACCACTCGAAGGTGATCGACCTGGGGGGAATTCCCCCCTTCTTGACCAGCGGCGCGTGGGTGGAGACCGGGTATCCGGTCGGTGCGCTGCGGTCCGACTTTGTCCGCAACGGCGACAAGGTCGCGATGACGGCCGCTGGCGCGGTCGCTACGACCATTCCGGCCTGTGAGTCTACGGCGTGGAAGGCCCTGCCCGACTTCGCGAGCCGGCCGTGCACGGAAAACAACCATATCTACGGACCGACCCAGCCCACGCTGACGGTCGCGCCGACGACCACATTCCGTCTGCCGGCCGGCATCTCCCTGTCGGCGACGGGCGAGTACCGCGGCGGCCACTTCATGTCGGACGGGGTCACGGGCGGCGGCGTCAGCCGCTCCGCCTGGATGCCGACCTGCTGGCCGTACTACGTGAACCCCTACGAGGGCAGCTCGAACGGCTACAAGGGTCCGGCGGCGAATCAGACGCTGGCCCTCAAGCCGGACACGCCCGCGCGCTGGCGGGCGGCGTGCACGCCCGCCCTGAGCAAGGCCGGGTACACCGCGGCCAAGGCCGACTACTTCGTGCTGCGCAGCGTCAGCACGCAGGTGCCGCTGGATTTCATCACGCCGGACCGCGTCAGCAGTGCGATGCTCACCGTTTCGCTCAACAACGCTTGGCGGTGGAAGAACAAGGAATGGGTCGTCATGGATCCGGACATGGCCACGGCCGACGGGCTCGTGAACGGCACCAACACGCGCACCGCCCCGGTGTGGAACGTGAACGCTTCCCTGCGCCTGCAGTTCTGAGGGGGCGCACCATGACTTCGATGATCACGGAGGCCGAGAGGGATATGCGCGACGGTAGCAGGCGGTCCAGGATCGGGCGGGGGGCGGGCGCGGTGCTGGCCGCCTCGTTGGTCACGCTCGCGGCCTGCGAGGTGACCAACCCGGGCCCCGTGTCCGATGAGAACCTCGATCTCCCGACGGTGCACCAGGCCATCGTCAATGGGGCGGGTCGAAAGATGTCACAGGCGACGAGCTTCATCGGGTATACGGGGGCCCTGTCCTCGCGTGAGATCATCGCCGGCGGCCAGACGGGCAACGGCGGTCACGACGCGATCACCCAGGCCGGGCAGTTGCTGGCGACGAACAACACGAATCACTGGGGCTACGTGCACGTGGCGCGGTGGATTGCGGAGGACGCGATCCGTCGGTTCTCGGCGCTCCCGACGGGCACGGTGGACGCCGCGGTCTGGAGCGAGGCGTACCTGTGGGCCGGGTACGCGAATCGTCTGCTCGGCGAGAATTTCTGCGAGGCGGTGTTCGACGGCGGCGCGAAGCAGGCCAACGTCGAGTACTTCAAGCGCGCGGAGAAGCACTTCACCGCCGCGATCGCGAAGGCGCCGGGCACCACGGCGGGCGCGAATTTCAAGACCGCCGCCTACGCGGGGCGCGCGTCCGTGCGCGTGTTCCTGAAAGATTGGACGGGCGCGGTCGCGGACGCGAACCAAATACCGATCGGGTTCAGGTTCCAGGTAAACGCGGACGTGGCGTCCGAGGACACGCGGAACCAGATCTATTTCGTGAACTCGAACACGCCTTACCGCGGTTATTCGGTCTGGAGGACCTACTACCAGACCTATTACGACGCGACCGGCGATCCGCGCGTTCCCTACGGCAAGGATCCCACGGTTCCGTTCGCCAACAGCCAGCTGTCCGGTTACGGGTCGGTGCCGTGGTGGTTCCAGCTCAAGTACAAGGGCAACAACGACGACTTCAACGCCTCGACCGGTCGCGAGATGGTGCTGATCCGCGCCGAGGCCGCGCTGCTGAGCAACGACCTCGCCGGCGCCATGGCGCTGATCAACGGGCTGCGCACCGGGCTCAGGAGCGACAAGACGGGCCTGCCGCTGGCGCCGTGGGTCGCGAACAACATCACCGACGGCTGGACGTTCCTGAAACGTGAGCGCGGGATCGAGCTGTGGCTGGAGGCTCGCCGCTTGGGCGACATCCGGCGGTGGTCGGAGAACAACACCCCGGGCACGCTCGATTGGCCGAACTTCGAGACGATCTCGAGGCTCTTCATCGATTATCCGGCCAGCAAGTGCTTCCCCATTCCGCAGACCGAGCTCGACACGAACCCGAACCTGGATTGAGCCTGCCGTTGGTGTGAGGCTGGATGGCTACAGGGGAGCCCCCCGGGGAAGGTTTCCCGGGGGGCTCGTTTTGTGTTCCCCTGCTTGACACCTTTCAACTTCCGGCCTAGTCTCCGCGGCGGCTTAAATTTCCTTTTTGCGTGATTCCCTCCACCGATTTTCCCCGAGTCGGATCGGCCGTTCTCCCCCGTTTCCTTTCCGTCTTGGCGCGAGCTAAAACGGCGCTTCCTACCGAATCCAGAGGATTCAATGAGACCAGACATGTGTGGTCAAGTCGGCCCGAACGCGAGGAGTCGTAGTCCACAGGGAGCGCTGAGGCGGGTGGTTCTCGGGGCGGGCCTGCTCGGTGCGATGTTGGCGACCGGGGTGGCCGCCCAGCAGACCGGCCGGATCGTGGGCAAGGTCACCGCCACCGAGTCCGGAGCCCCCGTCGCCGAGGCCCAGGTTTTCATTCCCGGGACCGGCATCGGTGGACTCACCCGGCAGAACGGCACCTTCGTCATCCTCGAGGCACCGGTCGGCCCGCACGAGATCCGCGTCGAGCGGATCGGCCTCTCTCCGGTCACCCAGCAGGTCACGGTGGTGGCGGGTCAGGCGGTCGAGGTGAACTTCCAGATGGCGACCCAGGCGCTCGGTCTCGACGAGATCGTGGTGACCGGCACAGCCGGGGCTTCGCGCCGGCGCGAGGTGGGCAACACGATCGCCCAGCTCAACGTCGCGGACCTGAAGACCCGCGTGAGTCAGTCGACCGAGCTGCTGCAGGCGGCGGCCCCCGGGATCCAGGTCACACAGGACGCCGGCAAGCTGGGCGGCGGGTTCAGCATCAAGCTGCGCGGCAACAAGAGCGTCTCGATGACCAACCAGCCGATCATCTACATCGACGGCATCCGCATGCAGAGCAAGGCCTTCCCGGCTGGCCGCGCCACCGCGGCGGCGAGCTCGGGGAGCGGTGGTGGAATCGAGGCCAATCCCCTGAACAGCATCAATCCGGACGACATCGAGCGCATCGAGGTGATCAAGGGCTCGGCGGCCACGACCCTGTACGGGACCGAGGCGTCCGCCGGCGTCATTCAGGTCTTCACGAAGCGAGGCGCATCGGGCGCGCCGGTGTGGAGCCTGGAAACCACGCATTCCGGCGCCCGCTCGGTGAAGTTGGGGCCGGCTCCCTTCGAATATCACCGCATCGAGCCGTACCTGAGGACGGGTCGCATCGGCAACTATTCAGGGTCCGTCCGGGGCGGCGGCCAAGCGCTCCAGTACTTTACTTCGGGGCAGTACGAGGCGGGAATCGGCATCCTGCCGTCGGACAGCATCGCGAAGTACAGCTTCCGTGGGAATTTCACGTTTTCGCCGACCGCAAACCTGAATTTCCAGTGGAACTCGGGGTACTCTAACACGGCGCAGAGGAACACCCCGCAGGGCGGCAATGCGAGCGGCATCACCCACAACGCATACCGTGGGTACGGCAACTATTTCAACTCCGAAGATCCCGCCGTCCTGGCTCAAATCTTCACGCAGGAATACAGGCAGACCATCGAGCGCTTTACGACCGGCGGAACGGCAACCTATTCGCCGCTGGCTGCGCTCACCAATCGCCTTACCGTCGGATACGACTTCTCGCAGCAGCGCGTGCGCGGACTGCGGCCGTTCGGCTACATCTTCTACACCCAGGGCAGCGTCTACAACGACACCTGGGAGAACCGACTCCTCACGTTCGACTATGTCGGGAGCTATGCATTCGACGTGATCAGTTCCCTTCGCTCCACGTCCTCATGGGGTGGCCAGGCGTCGGGGGAAGACACTCAGGACTTGGTCGGATACAGCGAGAATTTCCCCGGCGCGGCGCAGCCGACCATCAGCTCGGGCGCCTCGAACTTCCAGGCCGAGGAGTCACGGTCCAAGGTGTGGAACGCCGGCTTCTTCCTCCAAAACGTCTTCGACATCGGCAATCGCTATTTCGTCACCCTGGGCTTCCGCGTCGACGGCAACAGCGCCTTCGGCTCGGGCTTCGGCTTGCAGCTCTATCCGAAGGCCAGCGGATCGTGGGTCGTCTCCGACGAAAAGTTCTGGAACGAGGGTTGGGGCTCGCTCAAGCTGCGCGCCGCCTACGGGCAGTCCGGAAGGGCGCCGGGCGCCTTCGACGCCGTGCGGACCTGGAGCGCGGGTCCGTGGGGGGTCGATCCCTCGCTGGTGCCGCGCAATCTCGGCGACCCCGATCTGGGTCCTGAGGTCACCGGCGAGTTCGAGACGGGCCTGGACGGCTCCTGGCTCGACGATCGCATCACGGCCGGCTTCACCTATTTCAACCAGACTACGTACGACGCGCTGTTCAACGTGAGCCAGATTCCGTCCACGGGGTTCACGGCCAGCCAGCGCACCAATGTGGGTACGCTGCGGAACGACGGCTTCGAGCTGGCATTGAATGGAACGCCGGTGCGGGGCTCCGACTGGGAGTTCGGCGCCGGGGTGGACATCACCACGAATCACTCCGAGGTACTGGATCTCGGCGGCATCCCGCCGTTCTCGGCGGGCGGCGTCAGCTGGCTCCAGGAAGGCAGCCCGGTGCCGGTGGTGCGCACCCGCTGGGTGAGGAACGGTGAGCTGCCGGTCCGCGGGACGCTCGGCCAGTGCACCGCGGCCGCCGCGGTGGCCGATCCGACGCTGCCCTGCATCGACCAGAATCACATCTACGGCGAGGCCCAGCCGACGCTCACGGTCGGACCGCACATGAACGTGCGGCTTCCGTACGGCGTGTCGCTCACGGCCCGCGGCGAGTACCGGGGCGGGTACTACACCACCCAGGCCAATTTCACGGACGGCGGCGTGAGCCGCTCCGCCTGGATGCCGGAGTGCTGGGACTATTACTCGAATCCGTTCGACGGTCGGCAGTACGCGGGATTCCCGTCGCCGGCTCAGGTGACCGCGAAGACCGGGCAGGTCTTCAACCTCAATCTCAAGCCCGACACCCCCGCTCGTTATGTCGCCATGTGCACGCCGGCCCTCAGCAACGCCGGCTATTCGACGATCAAGGGCGACTATTTCAAGCTCCGCACCGTCAGCGCCCAGGTTCCGCTCGACTTCGCGTTCCCGGACCGGATCAGCAGCTCCTCGCTGACCCTGTCGGTGAACAACGCCTGGCGCTGGCTCAACGACGATTGGAAGGTCGGCGACCCGGAGATGAGCACCCCGGTGGACGGGATCCTGTCCGGCGGGGCGGGCAGCACGCCGCCTCCGACGTACTCGTTCAGCGCCTCTCTCCGCCTGCAGTTCTGAGGACGGAGCCATGACGACGATGACAACGATTCCTCAGCGTGAGGTGGACCAGGACATGGGAAAGGCGTTCACGAACCGCCCCATCGGTCGGATGACGATGGCGGTGCTCGCGGTCGGGATCCTCGCCGGGTGCGAGGTGACCAATCCGGGCCCGGTGCAGGACGAATTTCTCAACCTTCCAGAAGCGCACCAGGCTCTGGTGAACGGTGCGGGTCGGCGGCTGTCGCTCGCGATCAGCTCGATCGGGTATGCGGCGGCGCTTTCCGCTCGCGAGATCCTGCCCGCCGGTCAGACCGGTTCCGGCGGCCACAGCCCCTTGGGGCAGGCGGGAGTGCAGCTGTCGAGCGAGGTGGGCGGCCAATGGAACAACGCCCAGCAGTCACGCTGGATCGCAGAGGACGCGATTCGGCGGTTCACCACGATCGTCCCCGCGGGGAAGACCGACCCGGCGGTGCTCGCGCAGGCGTACCTTTTCGCGGGGTTCGCGAGCCGCACGTTGGGTGAGAACATGTGCGACGCGGTGATCGATGGGGGCCCGAAGGGGCCCTACACCAAGTATCTCGAGCGGGCCCAGGCCCACTTCACGAGCGCCATCTCGGCGGCGCCCAACACGACCGCCGGCACCAGGTTCAAGAACGCCGCGTACGCGGGCCGAGCGGCGGTGCGCGTCTGGCAGAAGGATTGGACCGGCGCGGTGGCCGACGCCAAACTCGTCCCGGCCGGTTTCGAGTACAAGATCGCCGTGGCCCTCGAGGACGTGAAGCAGAACGGGGACGACCTGTATTGGGCGAACGCGAACAGCCCGTACCGCGGATATACACTCTGGCGCACTTGGTTCGAGTCGCACTATGACCTGACCGGTGATGCCCGCGCGGCATACGGCTCGAGCGCGGCATACCCGCTGGCGCAGCAGCAGCTTTCCGGGTATGGGGCTGTGCCCTGGAGATTCACTCTGAAGTTTCAGGCCGGGTTCGACCACCAGCTGGCGAGCCACAAGGAGATGCTCCTCATCCAGGCGGAGGCTGCGCTGCTGGGAGGAGACATCGTGACGGCGATGGCGTTGATCAACCAGGTTCGCACGGCTGCGAAGAACAACAAGACCGGGCAGAATCTCGCCGCGCTGCCCATGCCGGCGAGCCTGGTCGACGCGTGGACGGCTCTGAAGCGCGAGCGGGCGCTTGAGCTGTATCTGCAGGGGCGCCGTCTGGGGGACATGAGGCGGTGGGCCGCCAACAACACGCCGGGGGCGCTGGACTGGCCCAATTTTGAGGCGATCTCGGCGTTGTTCAGGCAGAATCCGCCCAGCACCTGTTTCCCGATCCCGGATGGGGAACTGAACACGAATCCGAACTTGGGCTGACGAGGAGTCGGGCCCTGGAGCGCGGTCGCTCCGCGCTCCAGGGCCCGGTTTCGCGTTACCGGTGTATGCAGGAAGAAGTCTCGGGAGTGGCGATTCGTCGCTTGTATCGGAGGGTGAGATGAAGCTCGCAGTTGGTCTTCTCGGCGCTCTGTTCGTCGTGGCCGGTCGGGTGGGAGAAACCCGGTCGACACGGGCGGAGGTGCCCCGCGTTCCGGTATCCGCGGTGCACGCGGCGCGTCCGGCAGACCTTTCCCTCCCCGACCTCACGGGCGTGGTGCAGCGCTACTGCCAGGTGTGCCACAACGACCAGCTGCTCACGGGCAACATGTCGTTGCAGGGATTCGATGTCGCGAATCCGGTGGCTCAGGCCGCGACCGCCGAGAAGATGATCCAGAAGCTTCGGGCGGGCATGATGCCGCCTCCGGGCGCGCCCCGGCCGAGCGCCGACACCTTGCTGGCGCTGGTGGAGACGCTCGAGCAGCAGATGGATCGGGCTGCGGCCGCCAATCCGAATCCTGGCACTCGCCGCTTCCAGCGGCTCAACCGGGCCGAGTACGAGATCTCGATTCGGGACCTGTTGGACATCGGCGTGAACGCCGGCGATCTGCTCCCGCTCGATACCAAGAGCGCCAATTTCGACAACATCGCCGACGTCCAGCTGATGTCGCCGACCCTGATGGATGCCTACATGCGGGCGGCCACCATCATCAGTCGTCTGGCCGTCGGATACCTCGAGGCGACTCCCGCCGAAGCCCAGTACGTGGTTTCCCGTTGGGGGTCACAGCACGAGCGGGTGGACGGCGCGCCGATGGGAACGCGCGGCGGCACGTCGGTCGTCCACAATTTTCCCGCCGACGGGGAATACAAGTTCAGGGTTTCGCTGCACCATGAGACCAATGGCCTCCTGGTGGGAGGCGCGCACAACGCGCTCCACACCACGGACGAGGCACCCGAGCAGATCGAGGTTTCCGTCGACGGAGAGCGGGTCGCTCTGTTGGACCTCGACCGCTGGCTCTCCGGGGAAGATCTGACCGGCACCAACCTCGTCACCGAGTCCGTCTTCGTGCGCACCGGTGCCCACCGCGTGACGGCCGCCTTCGTGAAGCGCTGGGAGGGGCCGGTCGCCGACCTGATCACGCCGTTCGAGTGGAGCATTGCGAGCACGGCATTGGCGGGCGAGTACGGCATCCAGGTCATTCCCCACCTCAAGGACATGGTCGTCCTGGGTCCCTTCAAGACCACCGGACTCTCGGATTCGCCCAGCCGTCGGCGGATCTTCGTCTGCCGTCCGCTCGGTCCAACCGAAGCCGCTCCCTGCGCCCGCCAGATCGTATCCGAGCTGGCCGCACGGGCGTTCCGCCGTCCCCCGAAGGCCGAGGAGATGGACGCCCTCCTCTCGTTCTATGAGCAGGGAGCGAAGGCCGCGGGCTTCGAGGCCGGGGTGCGGCTGGCTCTGCAGGCCATTCTCGCGAGTCCGCATTTCATCTTCCGGATCGAAGAGCCCGCGGCCGGCGCGAAAGCCGGCGAGAGCTACCCGCTCAACGACTACGATCTCGCGTCGCGGCTCTCGTTCTTCCTGTGGGCCAGTCCTCCGGACGCCGAATTGACCTCACAGGCCGGTCAGGGCAAGCTGAGCGACCCGAAAGTGCTCGAGGCCCAGACCCGGCGGATGCTGGCAGATCCGCGCGCGGCTGCGTTGGGCACCCGCTTCGCCTCCCAGTGGCTGCAGCTCCAGGACGTGGACGAAGTGCATCCGGACGTGCGCTTCTATCCGGACTACCACGATCAGGTCGGCCAGGCGATGAAGCAGGAGACCTTGTTGTTCTTCAACGACCTGGTCAAGCGGGACCGTCCCTTCCTCGAGCTATTCACCTCGAAGCACACGTTCCTCAACGAGGATCTCGCTCGGCACTACGGGATTTCTGGCGTTACCGGCTCCGATTTCCGGCGGGTGGATTATCCCTCCACCTATCCGAACAACCAGCGCCAGGGGTTGCTCAGCCACGGCAGCGTTCTGCTCCTCACCTCGGTGGCTCC
The DNA here is from genome assembly GCA_964201975.1 of Longimicrobiales bacterium. Classification (GTDB taxonomy): domain Bacteria; phylum Gemmatimonadota; class Gemmatimonadetes; order Longimicrobiales; family Gaopeijiaceae; genus UBA2988. Next base: position 26,061 of record CAXNGW010000003.1, read on the forward strand.
CCGGACGTCCCCGGTGCTGCGAGGGAAGTGGGTCATGATCGCCATTCTGGGCACGCCGCCTCCCCCCCCACCTCCGGGGATTCCGGCGTTGGAGGAAACCGGTGGCTCACTCTCCGGGCGCGTGCTCACGACCCGCGAGCGGATGGAGCAGCACCGCAAGGCACCCGTGTGCAATTCCTGCCACCGGTTCATGGATCCGATCGGCCTCGCGCTCGACAACTACGACGTGATCGGACAATGGCGGGTCAGGGAGAACGGCGTAGCCCCGCTCGATACCAGGGGACAGCTCTACGACGGCACGCCGGTGGCAAGCCTGGCGGATTTGAATGCCGCACTCCTGCGCTTGAAGGTTCCGATCCTGCGGAACTACACGAAGAACCTCCTCGCTTACGCGACCGGTCGTCGCGCGGAATACTACGATATGCCCACCGTGCGGCGGATCATCGCGGATGCGGAGGCGAACGACTATCGCATGACCTCGTTGATCCTGGGCGTGGTCACGAGCGACGCGTTCAGGATGCAGAGGGCCACTGAAGCAGTCACGGACAGCGCACTGGAAGCCCAGCGGTAGACACTACGCGAGGAGACACTGCATGAACTTCATCACGGGTAGACACCTGCCGCGCCGGACATTCCTGAAGGGAATGGGCGCGACCGTGGCCCTTCCCTTCCTCGACGCGATGGTGCCCGCCGGCCGAGCCTGGGCCGCCGCGGACCGTACCCGGTTGATCGCGATCGAGATCGCGCACGGGTCGGCGGGAGCATCCGACTGGGGCGCGTCCCAGAATCTCTGGTCCCCCGCCCAGATCGGCCGCAGCTTCGATCTCAGCACCAGCGCGTTGCAGGTACTGGAGCCGCACCGGGACCACCTGACCATCATCAGCAACACCGACGTGGTGATGGCCGAGGCTTTTGAGCCCGAGGAAATCGGCGGCGATCACCCGCGCGCGGGCTCGGTGTTCCTGACCCAGGCCCATCCGAAGCAGACCGAAAGCTCGGATCTGTACGTCGCAACTTCGCTGGACCAGATGTACGCACAGCGCTTCGGGCAGGACACGCCCATTCCGTCGATGCAGATGTGCATCGAGAACGTGGACCAGGCGGGTGGCTGCTCCTACGGCTATGCCTGCGCCTACATGGACTCGATCAGCTGGGCCTCACCGACCGAGCCGCTCCCCGCGATCCGCAACCCCCGCGTCGCCTTCGAGCAGCTGTTCGGCATCGGGGGGACGCCCGCCGAGCGCGCGTCCGCCCGCCAGGCCGAGCGCAGCATCCTGGATTGGATCGCCGGCGACGTGGCGAAGATGAAGCGGACGCTGAAGGCCGAGGACAGGCTGACGATGGATCAGTACCTGGAGAACATTCGTGAGCTCGAGCGGCGCATCCAAGGTGTGGAGGCGAGGAATTCCAGCGGCGAGCCCCGCGAACTGCCCGCGGCCCCGTCCGGAGTGCCGGATTCGTTCACCGACCACTTCCGATTGATGGCGGATCTCCAGGTCCTCGCGTTCCAGTCCGACATGACCCGTGTCTTCTCGTTCAAGATGTCGCGCGACGCCACGGGCCGCGTCTATCCCGAGAGCGGAACCGGCACGCCCTTCCATCCCGCTTCGCATCACGGCGAGAAGTCCGAATCGATCCTGGACTTCAACGTCCTCAACCGGTTCCACGTGGGGCAGCTCAACTACCTGATGGACAAGCTCGAGGCCAGCCCGGAGGGCGACAGCCACCTGCTGGACAAGACGATGATCATCTATGGCTCGTCCATGGGCGACAGCAACCTCCACAACCACAAGCGCTGCCCGCTCCTCGTGTTGGGCGGAGCCAATCGCCAGCTCGAGGGCGGCCTCCACCTGAAGGCCCCAGACGGCACGCCCATGGCCAACGCCATGCTGACCCTGATGCACAAGCTGGGGATGGACGACGAATCCTTCGGGGATAGCACCGGAGCTTTCTCGTTCAGTCCATCCGGCGCCATGACGACGGACGCGGCCCACCTCTAGCAGTCGACTGAACCGGGAGTCCCGAGATGACGAAAACGCTGCGCGTGAATGCCGTGGGCGCCCTGGCCGTGATGGGGCTGTTGCTTGCTTTCAGCCCTGACTCACCCGTGGCCGATGCGGCCATGCGGGGCGATGTCGAAGCGGTCCGCTCCCTTCTCAAACAGGGCGCGGACGTGAACGCCGCTCAGGGAGACGGGATGACCGCTCTCCATTGGGCAGCCATGGAGGGCCGCGCCGATCTCGCCGAAGTGCTGATGTACGCCGGCGCCTCGGTGGCCGCGACCACCCGCCTGGGCAGCTACACCCCGCTGCACCTGGCGGCGAAGGAGGGCTATGCCGCGGTGGCGAGCGCGTTGCTGGCCGCGGGCGCAGACCCCAACGCCGGCACGTCCACGGGCGGGGCGACCCCGCTCCACCTGGCGGCCGAGGTAGGGAGCGTGTCGGTGATCACCGCGCTGATGGATCGCAACGCGGACGTGAACGCCGCCGAGCGGCAGTGGGGCCATACCCCACTCATGTTCGCAGCGGCGTCCAACCGTGCCGAGGCGATCAAGGTGCTCATCGAGCGTGGCGCAGACCCCGCGAGGACGGGCGCCACCATCGACATGGTGCGGCGCGCCTTCGACGATCAGGCGTCGGAGCTCCGGCGCAGCGAGCGGGTCGCCGCCCTCTTGGCGGGGACCCCCGGCGCTCCGTCGAGCGCTCTGGCGCCCATGTCGGAGCGGTACGGGGGTGCGCCTCCACAGGCGGTGACGCCCAACCAGGATGGGATTCCCAGGCAGCTGACGCAGGACGCTCAGATCGGCTTGTACGGGGGGCTGACTGCCCTCAACCTCGCCGCCCGCGACGGCCACATCGAAGCCGCGCAGGCGCTGATCGATGGGGGTGCCGACATCAATCAAAAGGACGCCGGAGAGCACACCTCCCCGCTGCTGGTCGCCACCATCAACGGGCAGTTCGATGTGGCCAAGATGCTGCTGGAGCGGGGCGCCGACGTGAACGGGGCCAGCGACAACGGGGAGGCGCCCCTGTTCGCCACGTTGAACGCGCATTGGACTCCAAAGTCGAGGCACCCGGAGCCCGTCGACTATATGCACCAGCAGACGACCTACATCGAGCTCGTGGACGCGCTCCTCAAGGCGGGGGCCGATCCCAATGCGCGGCTAAACTACAACGTCTGGCACATCGAGCTGGGCAGCTCCTACATGGCGCTCGACTGGACCGGCGCCACTCCGTTCTTCCGCGCAGCGAACGCACTCGACGTCGAGGCGATGAAGCTGCTCGTCCAGCACGGCGCCGATCCGAATGTCGGCACCATCAAGCTGGCCCCCGGGGCCGGCGGGAGAGGACGCGGAGCCGGATCAGCGAATGGGGTGGATCCGTCCGGGATTCCCCCCGTGCCGCCGGGCGGCGTCGCGCTCATGCCGATCCACGTCGCCACCGGGAACGGATACGGCGACCAGTTCGTCGCCAACGTACACAGGTTCGCAGCGGACGCATGGCTTCCGGCCGTCAAGTATCTGGTCGAGGACCTGGGCGCGGACGTCAACGCGCGCGACCAGAACGGCGAGACGCCCCTGCACAATGCGGCGGCCCGCGGCGACAACGAGGTGATCCGGTACCTGGTCCAGCACAGCGCGGACGTGATGGCGGTGGACCGCAAGGGGCGGACGACCGTGGACATGGCGAATGGTCCGCAGCAGCGGGTCCAGCCTCTGCCGGAGACCATCAAGCTCTTGGAGAGCATGGGCGCGAAGAACAGCCATCGCTGCATGTCTTGCTGAACGACCGCTCCTCCACCGAGAGAACTCGTTCGTACAGGGGGAGGACGCCGGTGAGGAGTCGAATCCTGATCGCGGTGGTCCTGCTTGCCGCCACCGGATGCTATTCCTACGTGCCGACTGCGATCGACGCCGCTCCCATCGGGAAGGGCGTCCGCGTCTACCTGTCGCGCGCGGGCATGGACAGACTGCGAGAGATGGGTGGAAATGAGATCCCGGGCGGTGCGCTGACCGAGGCCGTGGTCAAAGGCACCCTGGTCCGTCGGGATGCCACGCAGTTCACGCTTCAGATCCCGGTCACCAGCCGGCGGGTCGGATTCCTACAGAGCGAGCTGGGGCAGCAGGTCACCCTGCCGCAAGCCGACGTGGTCCAGGTCGAGTTGAAGAATCTCAGCGGGGTCCGGACCGGTGCGGCACTGGTGGCGAGCACGGCCGTAATTGCGGCCGTGATCGTCAGCATCATCAAGGGCGCCCGGCAACCGATCGATACCCCAACCCCCGAGCCGGGAGACATCCGGCTTCCCGGTTTCTCCGTCTCGGTTCCCTGACGCCCCCGGTCAGGTTGGCTTTCTGGGGTCGATTATCCTAGTATGCAGACCGTGGGAACCCTTGGGATCCGGCCCCGATTCATCTCTCGATCCGGAAGCGTCTTTTCGTACACGGAGGCTGTATGAGGCTAGCGGCTGGGCTCCTTGGGGCGCTTCTGGTGATGGTGGGCCGGTTCGGTGACACGGGTTGGATGGGAGGAGGTACGGATGCCGGAGCGAGTGCGCCTCCGGCTGTTCATGCGACACTCCCTCCCGCCCTCACCCAGGCGGAGCTGACCGCCGTCGTCCAGAAATATTGTCAGGTCTGCCACAACGATCAGCTCCTGACCGGAAACATGTCTCTGCAGGGATTCGACGTGGCCAATCCGATGGCCCGTCCGGAGATCGTAGAGAAGATGATCCAAAAGCTCCGGGTGGGCATGATGCCTCCGCCCGGCGCCCCTCGTCCGGGCCCGGATACGCTGGCGGCTCTGGTCGAATCCCTCGAATTGTCCATGGACAAGGCCGCCGCTGCGAGCCCGAACCCGGGTAGCCGCGCATTCCAACGGCTCAATCGCTCCGACTACGCGGCTTCCATCCGCGACGTGCTCGGCATGGAGATCGACGCGGGGGACTACCTCCCGCTCGACACCAAGAGCGCGAACTTCGACAACATCGCTGACGTGCAGCTGCTGTCACCCACGTTGATGGACGCGTACATGCGCGCCGCAACGATGATCAGTCGCCTCGCCGTGGGTTACCAGGATGCGGGTCCCACCGAGACGCAGTACATGGTGTCCCGGTGGGCGTCGCAATGGGAACGCGTTGATAACGCCCCGATGGGCACCCGTGGCGGAGCCTCGGTCGTCCACGTCTTCCCTGCGGACGGCGAGTATGTCTTCAAGGTGCAGTTCCACAACGAGACCACGGGGATCATCGTCGGCGACGGGCACAACGCGCTCCACACCGCGGACCAGCCCGAGCAGCTCGAGGTCTCCATCGACGGCGAGCGCGTCGCGCTGATCGAAGTGGACCGCTGGATGAACGTGGAGGATCTCACCGACGGGCCGAACGGCGTGAGTCGCCACACCGATCGGATCTTCGTTCGCGCTGGGCCGCATCGTCTGAGCGCCGCGTTCCTGCAGCGGTGGGAGGGAACTCACCCCGACCTCATCACGCCGCTGGACTGGAGCATCGCCAGCACGGCGATCGCTGGTGAGTACGGCCTGCTGTTCGTGCCGCATCTCCGTGATCTGGTCGTCTCCGGTCCCATGACGGTGACCGGAATCTCGGACACGCCCACTCGGCGCCGGATCTTCACCTGCCGCCCGTTGTCTCAGCCCGAGGTGGCGCCGTGCGCCCGCCAGACCCTTTCGGGTCTGGCGTCGAAGGCGTTCCGGAGGCCCGCTCGAGAAGACGAAATGCAGGCATTGATGGGCTTCTACGACCAGGGCGCAAAGGACGGCGGCTTCGAGGCCGGCGTCCGGATCGGCCTCCAAGCAATCCTGTCGAGCCCACATTTCGTGTTCCGGGTGGAGGAGCCGCGCACGGGCGCCCGCTCGGGAGAAAGCTCCACCCTCAACGACTTCGACCTGGCGTCCCGGCTTTCGTTCTTTCTCTGGGCGACGCCCCCTGACGAGGAGCTCCTGTCCCTGGCCCGGCAGGGCCGCCTCGCGGATGTGCAGGTGTTGGAGTCGCAGGCGCGCCGGCTGCTCGCGGATCCCCGGTCGGAGGCTCTCGGCAGCCGGTTCGCCTCCCAGTGGCTTCGGCTCCAGGACCTGGAAGGCATCCATCCCGACGTCCGTTTCTACCCGGACTTCCACAGCCAGCTGAAGGACGCGCTTCGGCACGAGACGGAGCACTTCTTCAACCATCTCGTAAGGGACGATCGGCCCTTCGCGGAGCTCTTCACGGCCAATTACACGTTCCTGAACGAACGGCTGGCGAAGCACTACGGCATCGACGGCGTAGCGGGAGACGAATTCCGGCGGGTTGCCTATCCGGACAGTCGCCGGCAGGGTCTGTTCGGCCACGGCAGCGTGCTCACCTCCACCTCGGTCGCGGGCCGGACGTCACCGGTCCTCCGGGGCAAATGGGTCATGGAGGTGATCTTGGGTACGCCGCCCCCGCCCCCGCCCCCGGGAATACCGGCCCTCGAGGAGACGGCGGGTACCTTGTCCGGCCGGGTCCTGACCACGCGGGAACGCATGGAGCAGCACCGCAAGGCTGCGGTCTGCAACTCCTGCCATCGGTTCATGGACCCCATCGGTCTCGCGCTCGACAATTACGACGTGACCGGCAAGTGGCGCATTCGGGAGAACGGCGTCGCGCTCGACACGCGGGGCCAGCTCTATGACGGAACCCCGGTCGCCAGCCCGCAGGATTTGAACGCGGCTATGCTGACACGGCAGGTGCCGATCATGAGGAACTTCACCAAGAACATGATGACTTACGCGACCGGCCGCCGGGTCGAGTACTACGACATGCCGGCCGTCCGACGCATCGTCGCCCAGGCCGAGGCGAACGGGTACAAGATGACCTCCTTCATCCTCGGCGTCGTCAAGAGCGACGCGTTCCGGATGCAGAAGGCCGAGATGACGACCGATGCGTCGTCGGCCCAGCGGTAGACCAACTCCAGGAGAAACCAAATGAATTTCATCACCGGGAAGCATCTGCCGCGCCGGACGTTCTTGAAGGGGATGGGTGCCACAGTGGCGGTGCCTTTTCTGGACGCCATGGTGCCCGCCGGCCGGGCCTGGGCGCCCATCGAGAAGACCCGCTTGATCGCGATGGAAATCGCGCACGGCGCTGCCGGCGGAAATGATTGGGGCGGTACGCAGCACCTGTGGGCCCCGAAGCAGCTGGGCCGGAATTTCGATCTCAGCACCAGCGCCCTCGACGTGCTGGAGTCGCAGCGCGACTACCTGACGATCATCAGCAATACCGACGTCATGATGGCCGAGGCGTTCAAGCCCGAGGAGATCGGCGGCGACCATCCGCGTGCCGGTTCCGTGTTCCTGACGCAGGCCCACCCGCTCCAGACCGAGAGCTCGGACGTCTACGTGGGCACGTCGCTCGATCAGCTGTACGCACAGCGCGCCGGTCAGGACAATCCGATTCCGTCGATGCAGCTCTGCGTCGAGAACCTCGACCAGGCGGGCGGGTGCTCGTACGGGTATGCGTGTGCCTACATGGACTGCATCAGCTGGGCGTCGCCGACGCAGCCCCTGCCCTCCATTCGCAATCCGCGCGTCGCGTTCGAGACGCTGTTCGGGGTCGGGGGCACGGCGGCCGAGCGGAGCGCGACCCGGCGGACCGACCGGAGCATCCTCGACTGGATCGCGGCCGACGTGGCGAAGATGAAGCGGGCCCTCAAGGCCGAAGACCAGCAGAAGATGGAGCTGTACCTGGAGAACATCCGCGAAATCGAACGCCGCATCGAGGGCGTCGAGGCGCGCAACTCCACGGGCGATCCGCGCCAGCTGCCCGAGGCGCCCGCCGGCGTGCCGGATTCATTCACCGAGCACGTCCATCTGATGATGGACCTGCAGGTGCTCGCCTTCCAGTCGGACATCACGCGCGTGTTTTCGTTCAAGCTGTCGCGCGACGCGATCGGCCGCGTCTATCCCGAGAGCGGAACGGAGACGCCGTTCCATCCGGCTTCGCACCACGGTGGCAAGCCTGAGGCGGTTTTGGACTTCAATGTCATCAATCGCTATCACGTCGGCCACCTCAACTATCTCATGGACAAGCTCAAGGCGAGCACCGAGGGCGACACCCATCTGCTGGACAAGACGATGATCGTCTATGGATCGTCCATGGGCGACCCCAACCTGCACAACCACAAGCGGTGCCCGTTGATCGTCCTGGGCGGCGCGAACGGTCAGTTGAGCAAGGGTGGGATGCATGTGAAGACCCCCGATGGCACGCCCATGGCCAACGCCATGCTCACCATGCTGCACAAGCTCGGCTTCGAGGATGAAGGGTTCGGAGACAGCACGTCCGCACTTTCCTTCGAGGGGCCGCAGAACGCGACCAGCGACGCTCAGGGGCTGTAGGCACCCACCGAGCATACGGAGACCGAAACATGAGGAAGACTCTGCGCGTGAATGCGGTGGGCGCGCTGTTCGTGATGGGGCTGTTGTTCGCCCTCTCTCCTGACGCGCCGGTGGCCGACGCCGCCATGAGGGGTGACCTCGAAGCGGTGCGCACCTTGGTTGGGCAGGGCTCGGACGTGAACGCCGCCCAGGGAGACGGGATGACAGCCCTCCACTGGGCTGCCATGAACGGCAACGCCGACATCACCGAGTTGCTGATTCACGCCGGCGCCTCTGTTCACGCTACGACCCGCCTCGGCAGTTACACCCCGCTGCACCTGGCGGCGAGAGGAGGTCGCGCGTCCGCGGCGACGGCTCTTCTGGCCGCTGGCGCCGACTCCAAGGCCATCACGAGCACCGGCGGGGCCACCGCGCTGCACCTGGCGGCCGCGAACGGTGATGTCGCGACCATCGATGCGCTCGCCGCCGGTGGCGCCGACGTGAACGCGCGGGAAAAGCAGTGGGGCCATACCCCGCTGATGTTCGCCGCGGCGTCCAACCGCGGGCCGGCCATCACCGCCCTCATGAAGCGCCAGGCCGATCCGTCGATCGCCGGGAGCACCATCGACATGGTGCAGCGCGCCAAGGACGATGACGAGGCCCAGCTGCGGCGCAACACGGTCATGGAAGTACTGCGCCGCAAGGACCAACCGGCAGCTCCCGAGCGCGGTGCTCCGACCGGCGTGACACAGGCGACCCAACCGCCGGCTCCGGCACAGGCCGCGCTGCCTCCGGCGGCGAATCCGCTCCGGGCCGCCGCCGCGGCCGCCAGCGCGACCCAGCCGAGAGTGAACGGTATTCGCGCGGCGGAGAACATGGGGCGCGAGGCACAAATCGGCCGTTACGGTGGGCTCACGCCGTTGACCCTGGCCGCGCGCGACGGGAACATGGAGGCTGCGATCGCTCTGTTGGACGGCGGCGCCGACATCAATCAGAAGGACGCGGCCGCCAACACCGCACCCCTCCTGATGGCCGCCCTCAATGGGCAGTTCGACGTCGCGATGCTGCTGCTGCAGCGCGGAGCCGACGCCAGAACGGCCAGCGATTCAAACAACACCCCGCTGTTCTCGGTGATCAGCGCTCAGTGGACTCCCAAGTCCCGGCACCCCGCGCCCGCGGACTACATGCAGCAGAAGACGCACTACATGGAGCTGGTGGAGGCCCTCTTGAAGGCCGGGGCCGATCCCAACGTTCGCCTCAACTACGACGTCTGGTTCATGGAGCTGGGAAGCACGTACCTGACCCTGAATTGGTCCGGCGGGACGCCTTTCTTCCGCGCCACCCATGCGCTCGATCTTCCGCTCATGAAGCTTCTGGTCGAGCACGGCGCCGATCCCACGGTGGGCACCGTGAAGACGGAGGGCGCGCGGACGCCGGGCGGACCGGACGGCGATCCCTCGGGCCTGCCGCGGGTCCAGAATGGCGCTCCCGCCGTCCTGCCGATCCATGTGGCGACCGGCCACGCGTACGGGGATCAGTTCGTCGCCAACGTGCACCGGTTTGTGGAGGGCAACTGGCTCCCGGTCGTCCAGTATCTGGTGGAGGAGCATGGGGCGGACGTCAACGCTCGCGATTTCGCCGGCGAGACGCCGTTGCACAACGCGGCCGCTCGCGGCGACAACGAGCTGATCAAGTATCTGGTCTCGAAAGGCGCCGACGTGATGGCGATCGACCGCAAGGGCCGCACGACCGCCGACATGGCCAACGGGCCACAGCAGCGGGTGCAACCCCTCCCGGAAACGATCAGGCTGTTGGAAGGCATGGGCGCGAAGAACAACAACAACTGTGTGTCCTGCTGAGCAGGAGCAAGCGAAGCCAAAGTACGGGCGGCCTCCAGGGAATGATCCTGGAGGCCGTTGCCGTACACCGTCCGTCGCTGATCCCCCAAACATCCTCGTCCTGCCCGAGTAAGGAGAAGTCCATGAAGTCACCCAGGTGGGATTCGATCCGGTCGGCCGGGAGTGTGGTCCTTCTGCTCCTGTCGGCGTCGACCAGCGCTGTCGCCGCCCAGCAGACCGGTAGGATCGTCGGCAGAGTCACCGCCACCGAGTCGGGTGCCCCGATCGGCGAGGTCCAGATCTTCATTCCCGGCACTGGGTTGGGCTCCCTGACTCGGCAAAACGGGACGTTCATCATCCTCGAAGTGCCGGCGGGAACCGTCGACGTGAGAGCCGAACGGATCGGGATGGGCGCAGTCACCCGACAGGTCACGGTCGCGGCGGGTCAAGCCGCGGAGGCCAACTTTCAGCTGGCCACGCAGGCTCTGGGGTTGGACGAGATCGTGGTCACCGGTACGGCCGGAGCCGCGCGGCGGCGCGAGGTCGGGAATACGATCGCCCAGATCAACGTGGCGGACATCCCGAGCCGGCCGACGCAGGCGACCGACATGCTCACGGCCGCCGCACCGGGGATCAAGGTCACCGAGAACGGCGGTGAGATGGGCGCGGGATACCAGATCCGCCTGCGCGGCAACAAGAGCGTCTCGATGACCAACGCTCCCATCGTCTACATCGACGGGATCCGCATGCAGAGCAAGCCGATCCCCAACAACCAGGCCGCAGCGGCCGGGACGTCGGGCATCGGAGGGAGCGTCAACCCGAATCCCCTGAACAGCATCAACCCGAACGACATCGAGCGAATCGAGATCATCAAGGGCTCCGCGGCCACGACCCTGTATGGGACGGAGGCTTCGGCGGGCGTGATCCAGATCTTCACCAAGCGCGGCGCTTCCGGCGCGCCTGTGTGGAACATGGAATCCAACCAAAGCTTTGCCTGGCTCCGCAAAGTTGCCCCTGAGCCGCACCCGTTCAACCGGATGGACGTCTTCGCTCGCACGGGCCGTATCGGCAACTACACCGCGTCGCTGCGTGGCGGTGGGCAGGCTCTTCAGTATTTCGCTTCGGGTCTATACGAGAGCGGGATCGGCCAGTTCCCACAGGATACGCTCCACAGATCCGTGGTGCGCGGCAATTTTACGTTCACGCCCCTCTCCGATCTGTCCATGCAGTGGAACTCGTCGTACAACCGGCAGGCGATGCGAAACACGCCGGCCGGGGGCAACCAGAACGGCATCTACCACACGGCCAATCGCGGGGTCGCGAACACGTTCGGCAGCGAGGACCCCGAGATCACCAAGCAGCTGTTCACGCAGGAGTACCGGCGTGAGATCCAGCGTTTTACCACCGGCGGAACCGCCACCTACTCGCCGCTGCCCAACCTGACCAACCGGCTGACGTTGGGCTACGATCTGACCCTCCAGGAGATCCGTGGGCTGCGGCCGTTCGGCTTCGTGTTCTTCAACGCCGGCAGCGTGTTCAACGACACCTGGTCAAACCAGCTGATGACCTTCGATTACGTGGGGACCTACGCGTTCGACGTGATGAACGGCGTACGGTCGAATTTCTCGTGGGGTGGCCAGACCGTCGGGGAGGAGCCGCGACGGGTGAACTCGTACGGCGAGACCTTCCCAGGCGCGGCCAACCCGACCGTCAGCTCTGCGGCCACTACGGTCGGCTACGAGGATCGCTCGAAGATCTGGAACGCTGGGTTCTTCCTGCAGAATGTCTTCGATATCCGTGACCGATATTTCGTGACGTTCGGAATGAGAATGGACGGCAACAGCGCGTTCGGTTCTGGCTTCGGCCTGCAGATGTATCCGAAGGCCAGCGCCTCGTGGGTGATCTCGGACGAGAGCTTCTGGAGCGAGGGCTGGGGCTCGGCCAAGCTGAGGGTCGCCTATGGGCAGGCGGGGCGGGCGCCCGGAGCCTTCGACGCCGTGCGGACCTGGGAGTCCCAGCAGTGGGCGGGCAAGCCCAGTCTGGTGCCCCGCAATCTCGGCGACCCCGACATCGGGCCGGAGGTGACCGCCGAGCTGGAGGCGGGCTTCGATGCGGAATGGCTCGGTGGCCGGCTTGCCACCACGTTCACCTATTACGATCAGACCACGAGCGACGCGCTGTTCAACGTCGCTCAGATTCCGACCACGGGCTTCACGAACGCGCAGCGCAAGAACGTGGGCAAGCTCAGCAACAGCGGCATGGAGCTGAGCGTGCAGGCATCCCCCGTCAGCGCCGAGAGATGGGGATGGGATGTAGGGTTGGACGTCACCACCAATAAATCGAAGGTCGTGAGTCTGGGAGGAATCCCGCCGTTCCTGACTGGGGGCGGCTGGATCCAGGAGGGACAGCCCGCGCCGGTGCTGCGCGGCTCCTGGGTGACGAACCCGGACGCCATCGCGGCGCCGATCATCGAGGCGAATCACATCTTCGGTCCGTCCGAGCCCACCCTCACGTTGTCACCGAGCACCACGGTGCGTCTGCCCGCGGGCATTTCCGTGTCGGCTCGAGGTGAATACCGGGGCGGCCACTACGTCGCCGACGGCGGCCTCGACTCGGGCGTGACCCGCGGAGCGTGGATGCCGTTTTGTTGGGAATATTACGTGAACCCGTACGATGGTCCGTCGAACGGGTTCAAGCCGCCGAACGAGACCGGGCACACGCTCGCGCTCAAGGCGGACACGCCGGCGCTGTGGCGGGCCCTCTGCACCTCGACGTTGAGCCAGACCAGCCTGACCACGACCGAGGGTGATTTTTTCAGGCTCCGCAGCCTGAGCGCGCAGATCCCGGTCGATTTTGCCTTCCCCGACCGGATCAGCAACGCCATCGTGACCGTGTCGCTGAACAACTCGTGGGGATGGCAGCCCGCAGGCACGGCGATCCGCGACCCCGATATGGGTGCGGTCGACGGGTTGGTCGAAGGGCCTGGTACGACCACGATTCCGACCCCTGTCAGCTTCAACGCATCCCTTCGCGTGCAGTTCTAGGGGGCGACCATGAACATGACCACCATGGAGTCGCATACCGACATGACATCCGAGAACCCGGGACTCCGCTCTGCGCGGGCACCCGCGGGAGCCGCCGTGGCCGCGGTGCTTGCCGTGCTGCTCAGCGGTTGCGACGTGACCAACCCGGGGCCCGTGCGTGATGAATTCCTCGACCTGGCGCCGGCCCACCAGGCGTTGGTGAATGGGGCGGGGGCGAGATTCGTGCAAGCGCTCGGCTATATCACGAATCACTCCGCGTTCGCGGCCCGCGAGGTGTTTCCGACCGGCAATTGCTGCGGCAACCCGAACCAGACTCCCCTCATGCAAGCGGGGAGACTCATCCCCGAGCAGAGCCTGACGTATTGGACGAATGCACATCAATCGCGTTGGATCGCGGAGGACGCAATCCGTCGCTTCACGGCATTAGGCACCGGCAAGGTCACCGCCGGCATTCTCACGGAAGCCCATTTGTGGGCGGGCTACTCGAACCGGTTGCTCGGCGAGAACATGTGCGAAGCCGTGTTCGACGGCGGTCCGAAGCAGGCGAACGCGAAGTATTTCGAGCGGGCACAGGCCGCGTTCACGAACGCGATCAACATCGCCCCCGCCGGCAATTTCAAGACCGCCGCGTACGCAGGACGAGCTTCCGTTCGCCTTTGGCTCAAGGACTACGCTGGAGCCACGAGCGATGCCCAGCAGGTGCCGCTGGCCTTCGTCTACACGGTCGTGACGGATCCATCGAACCAGGCGACGCAGAACAACGTCTACTGGAACAACGCCAACAGCCCCTACCGCAGCTATTCGTCCTTCACGACGTGGTATCTGGGATACTACGGCCAGACCGGTGATCCCCGGGTTCCGATCGGCACCAACGCAGCAATTCCGTTCGGCAACGCGACCCTCACGGGCTTTGGCTTGGTCCCCTGGTCGTTCCAGCAGAAGTATCCGGCCACCAACACCCCGTTCCGCCTCTCCACAGGTCGCGAGATGGTGCTGGTGAGGGCGGAGGCTCTGCTGAGTGCTGGGGACTTTGCCGGGGCGATGACGCTGATCAATAGCATCAGGACCAACCAGATCAGCCGCCTCAACAGCCAGCCCCTGGCGCCCTGGACTGCGACCAACATCACCGAGGCGTGGACCTTCCTGAAGCGGGAGCGCGCCATCGAGCTTTGGCTCGAGGCCCGGCGGCTGGGCGATCTCCGACGCTGGGACGAGAACAAGACGCCGGGCGCGGTGGACTGGCCCAACTGGGAGGGCGTCTCCACCCTGTTCAAGGAAAACCCGCCGAGCAAGTGCTTTCCCATCCCGATCGAAGAGGCCGATACAAACCCGAACTTCTAGGACCCGCGGCCCTCTTCCATCCAAACACCGGAGCTGCGCGTGAGAACTCAGACGTGGGGACCACCTGTGATGAGGTCACTCTGTTGGACGGGCGGCCTGGCGGCCCTGCTGCTGGCTCCCTCGACCGAGGCCCTATCCGCCCAGCAGGCCGGCCGGATCGTCGGTCGGGTGACCGCGACCGAATCGGGAGCGCCGATCGGCGAGGTCCAGGTCTATCTCCCCGGCACCGGCCTGGGCACCCTGACCCGAACGAATGGCGCCTTCGTCATCCTCGAGGTTCCGGCGGGACCTCACCAGGTCCGCGCGGAGCGCATCGGGATGGCGGCGGTGACCCAGCAGGTCACGGTCACCGCGGGACAGGCCACGGAGGTCAACTTCCAGATGGGGACCCAGGCTCTCGGCTTGGATGAGATCGTGGTGACCGGCACCGCGGGGGCCGCCCGGCGCCGCGAGCTCGGCAGCACCATCGCCCAGATCAACGTGGCGGATCAGCCGAACCGCGGGAATCAGTCGGTCGAGCTGCTCCAGGCGGCGGCGCCGGGAATCCAGGTGACCAAGGATGCCGGCGTGCTCGGAGGCGGGTTCAACATCCGGCTCAGGGGCAACACCACGGTGTCCATGAGCAACCAGCCGATCATCTACATCGATGGCATCCGCATGCAGAGCAAGCCCTTCCCCAACGGGAGGGCGGCCGCCGCGTTGACTTCGGGCGCCGGCGGGGGCGTTCAGGCGAACCCCCTCAACAGCATCAACCCGAACGACATCGAGCGCATGGAAGTCATCAAGGGGTCGGCGGCGACGACCCTCTACGGTACCGAAGCGTCCGCGGGCGTGATCCAGATCTTTACAAAAAGGGGCGCGTCGGGCGCACCCGTGTGGAGCGTCGAAACCGAGCACAGCTTCGCGCACAGCATGAAGGTCGGACCCGAGCTGTTCCCCTACCACCGCATGGATCCCTACCTGAGCGTCGGTTACGTCGGGAACTACGCGGCCTCGGTGCGGGGAGGAGGCCAGGCGCTGCAGTATTTCACGTCCGGCGGTTACGACTCGGGAACCGGCATCCTCCCTCAGGACTCGATCTCGAAATGGAACGTGCGAGGGAATTTCACCTTCGCCCCGGTGAGCAACCTGCAGATGCAGTGGAATACCGCATACGCCAATACCCAGCAGCGGAACACTCCTCAGGGCGGCAATGCGAGCGGAATCACCCACAACGCATATCGGGGGTTCGGCAACTACTTCAATTCCGAGAACCCGGTCATCGTCAGGCAGCTCTTTACGCAAGAAATCCGGCAACAGATCGAGCGGTTCACGAGCGGCGGCACCGCCACGTATTCGCCGCTCGCCAACCTCACCAACCGACTGACCATCGGCTACGACTACTCCCAGCAGGAAGTCCGTAGCCTGCGGCCCTTCGGCTTCGTCTTCTTCACCCAGGGCAGCGTCTTCAACGATACCTGGCAGAACCGCCTCCTCACGTTCGATTACGTGGGGACGTACGGCTTCGACATCCGCGAGGGAATCCACTCGAACTTCTCCTGGGGCGGTCAGGCCGTCGGCGAAGACACGCGGCGGCTGAACGCCTACGGCGAGGGATTCCCGGGCGCCGCGAGCCCGACCGTCAGCTCTGCCGCTACCAACGTGGGGGAGGAGAATCGGTCGAAGGTCTGGAATGCCGGTTTCTTCGTCCAGAACGTCTTCGACATCGGCAATCGTTACTTCGTGACCGCCGGAGTGCGCGTGGACGGCAACAGCGCATTCGGCTCGGGGTTCGGCCTTCAGGTCTATCCCAAGGCCAGCGCATCCTGGGTGCTCTCCGACGAGACCTTCTGGAATCCGGGCTGGGGGTCGATCAAGCTCCGCGCCGCCTACGGCCAGTCCGGTCGTGCGCCCGGGGCCTTCGACGCCACGCGCACCTGGACGTCGCAGCCGTGGGGCGGCAACTCGGCCCTGGTCCCGAGCAACCTCGGTGACCCGGACATCGGTCCTGAGGTGGCGGCCGAGTTCGAGGCGGGTATCGACGGCGAATGGCTCGATGGTCGGCTCACCCTCGGGTTCACCTACTTCGATCAGACCACGAGTGACGCGCTCTTCAACGTGAACCAGATCCCGTCGTCGGGCTTCACGAATCCACAAAGGAAGAACGTCGGCAAGCTGAGCAACAAGGGCACCGAGCTCGGTCTGAACGGCTCGCCGATCCGCAGCGCCGACTGGGGGTGGGACCTGGGGGTGAACCTGAGCACGAACAAGTCCGAGGTCCTCGATCTCGGCGGTATCCCGCCGTTCGCGACGGGGGGCGGCTGGATTCAGGAGGGTCTCACGGTGCCCGCCATCCGCACCCGTTGGGTGCGAAACGGCGAGAAGACGGCCACTGGCAGCCTGATCCAATGCACGGCCGCGGCCGCCGTCGCCGATGCGACGCTGCCCTGCATCGACCTGAATTACGTCCACGGGCCGGCTCAGCCGACGCTGATCGTGGGCCCGAGCACCACGGTGAGGGTGCCGGGCGGAATCACGCTCTCCGCCCGAGGCGAGTATCGAGGCGGCTTCTATGTCACCCAGTCCAATTTCACGGATGGTGGCGTCAGCCGCTCGGCCTGGATGCCGGAATGCTGGCCCTACTACGTGAACCCGTACGACGGCACGCGACAGACTCCTGAGTATGCGCCGCCGACGGCTGCGCACACGCTCGCGCTCAAGCCCGGCACGCCCGCGCGCTACGTGGCCATGTGCAGCGTCGCGACGAGCAATGCCGGGTACTCGACCATCCTCGGAAACTGGTTCAAGCTGCGAAGCCTGAGCGCGCAGGTCCCCGTGGACTTCGCGTTCCCGGATCGGGTAAGCAACGCCGCGCTCACGCTCTCGCTGAACAACTACTTCCGTTGGCTGAACGAGCAGTGGGTGGTCGGGGATCCGGAGATGAGCACTCCGGTCGATGGCCTGACTTCGGGTGGCGCCGGCAGCGCTCCGCCCCCCGCCTGGTCGTTCAACGCTTCTCTGCGCGTGCAGTTCTGAGCGAGGGCCACACCATGAAAACGACGAACTCACAAGCGGAGATGCGGATGGGCAGGACGCCACGACGTCGGAGCGCGAGGCGGGTCACTGGGTTCGCGACCGCCGCCATGATGGTCGGATCGCTCGCTGCATGCGAGGTGACCAACCCGGGTCCCGTGCAGGACGAATTCCTCGACCTCACGGAGGCGCATCAAGCGCTCGTCAACGGCGCCGGGGCGGTGCTCGCTGGCGCACTCGGAAACATCGCTGTGATCGGCGCCCACTCGGCTCGCGAAGTCTTTCCCACCGGAGAGACCAGCGGGTGCTGCAGCGCAGTCCAACAGGCTGGCACCCTCCTTTCCAACGGCAGCGCCGGTCAGGGGGTCGTACCGTGGAACGGCGCGCAGCAGGCGCGATGGATCGGCGAGGACGCGATTCGGCGCTTCGTCGCGCTCGGAGCCGTGAAGGTCAACGTCAATACGTTCTCCCAGGCGTACCTGTGGGCGGGGTACGCGAATCGCACGCTCGGCGAGAACTTCTGCGAGGCGGTCTTCGACGGCGGGCCCAAGGAGGCGAACGTCAAGTACTTCGAGCGGGCCCGGGATCATTTCACGAAGGCCATCGAGATCGGGACCGGGAACAACAAGCTCGCGGCCTACGCCGGTCGTGCGGCGGTTCGCGTCTGGCTCAAGGACTGGCCCGGTGCGGTGGCGGACGCGCAACAAGTCCCGCTCGGCTTCGTCCACCAGCTGACCACGGATATCGCGGCCCCGGCCACCAGAAACGAGATCTACTACATCAACGCGAACGCTCCATACCGTTCGTATTCGGGGTTTCAGACGTGGTTCGAGGGCTACTACAAGAGCACGGGGGATCCGCGGGTACCCTGGGCGACCGATTCTCGCTTCCCCTTCGGCAACGCCACCCTGTCTGGCTACGGCCCGGTTCCTTGGTCGTTCCAGCAGAAGTACACGGCCAACAACTCTCCCATCCGGATCGCCACCGGTAGGGAGATGGTTCTGATTCGGGCGGAGGCGGCGCTGGTGGCG
>CAXNGW010000004.1:0-42132 GCA_964201975.1 Longimicrobiales bacterium
ATACTGAACGCCCCCGTCGGTCTTAAGACCGGCGGGGGCGTTCGCGTTCCGGGTAGTCGAGCAGCGGCGAAGCGGAAGTCCCCCCCTTGGATCAATCCACCAGGCCCCTCAAATTGCGCTGACGCCTCAGTACCACCTCTTCAACTAAAGACGGCTCCATCATTGGTGATGACCAATTTCCGGCTCGCTCCGATCGCAGTTCTGCCGCTCGTCTTCCTTGTGGCGTGCGGCGGCTCGGACCGCTCCTCGCGCCTGCTCGAGAGTCCGGAGCTCCAGAGTGTGGTCGGGCTGCAAACCGCCCGCGACGGCCGCGCGCTCGCCGATCTCCTGACCGATCGGAATGCCTCCGTCCGCTCGCGAGCCGCCCTCGCCCTGGCCTCGGTGCAGGACCAGGGCGCGGCCCCCGCGCTGATCTCCGCCCTCGGCGACGACGACCCCGTCGTGCGCGCGCAGGCCGCCTTCGCTCTCGGCCAACTCCCGCAGCTGTCCAGTGCCGTGGAGACCGCGCTGATCGAGCGGCTGCGCTCCGAGGCAGAGGCGACGGCCCAGCGCAGCGTCGCAGAGGCGCTCGGGAAAGTCGGGCGCCGAGCCGCCTCCGACGCGCTCGCCCGCGTGCAGCCGGCGGGTGCTCTCGGCGCCGACGCCACCTTGGCGCTCGCGCGCCTGCTCGCCCGCGGTGAGCTCTCGCCCGCTGGACTCGACGCGCTGATCGCGCGTCTGACCGACGGCGACGCCGAGGTCAGGCAGAACGCCGCGTGGGGCTTCGCGAACGCGTTCCAGCCGGGGCTGTGGCGGGAGCGACGGGAGGAGGTCTATCGGGCGCTCGACGGATACGCCGAGACCGACGCCGCTGCGGCCCACCTCCTGCGCGCCCTCGGCTCGGTGCCGGAGCGGGCCGCGCGTGGCCGCCTGATCCACTGGCTCGGAGCGTCTCCGGATTGGCGGATCCGCGCCGCCGCGGCCGATGGGCTCACCGGCTCGCGGACGACCCCCGAGCAAACGGCCCTGCTCGCCGCGCTGACCGACAGCTCGACCCTGGTCCGGATCGCCGCGGCGTCGGCGCTGGCGGCGGCTCCGCTCGGGCAAGCCGAGCTCGACCGCGTCGAGGCGTGGGTGGCCGCTCATATGGACGATCCCCACGTGGCTGGCACCCTCGCCCTGGGGCTCGCGCTGGGTGGCCGCGCGCGTCCGGTGCTGGCGTGGATCCGGGCGAGCCCAGGGAACGACCGCGTGCGCTGGCGGCACGCGGTCGAGGCGGCCGCAGTGCTGCCGGGAGACGACGCGATTCGGGTGCTCGCCGGGGCCAGCCGCAGCGAGGTTCCCGCAATCGCGGGCGCGGCACAGCAGGCGCTCGCGCTCCGCTGGGTACAGGGCGACCGGGGCAGCGCCGCCGCGAGCGCCCTCTACTACGACGCTTTCGTGGACGGGCTCCGCGGCCGCGATCCGGTCACCGCCCCGCTGCTCGCGGAGGTTCTCACCGATGCGGTCTTCCGCGGCATGGGCTCGGCAGCCGTGCTGTCGGAGGTGGGGGCGGTCGCGGAGCCGCCGCCGCTGCCCTTTCCCGCGCTCGACTGGACCCGTCTCGGTGAGCTGGGCCCGAGCCCGCGGCTCACCCTGGAGACCGAGCGTGGCACGATCGTCATCGAGCTGCTCACCGAGGAAGCACCCGCGACCGTGCAGTCGCTCGCGCGCCTGGCAGGCGCGGGCCGACTCGACGGAGTGCCCTTCCACCGCGTGGTGCCGAACTTCATGGTTCAGGGCGGTGACGTGACCCGCGGCGACGGCCTCGGTGACCCGGGCTTCCGTCTCCCCAGCGAGCTCACCCACCTGCGCTACCTGCGCGGCACGCTGGGCATGGCGCGCCTCGACAAGGATAGCGAGACCTCCCAGTTCTTCATCACCCAATCCATGCAGCCCCACCTGGACGGCGGCTACACCGCCTTCGGTCGGGTCGTGGAGGGGCTGGACGTGGTGGACGGGATCCTGGAGGGCGACCGGATCGTGAGAGCGCGGGTGGAGCCAGGCGCTCGCGCAGCGCCCTAGCGACCTGCTGGGTCGCGCGCGGCGAACGGAGCGAGGAGGAGGCGAACCGCCTCTCCGGGGTCGGGAGCAGCCATGACCGCGCCGACCACCGCGATCCCCGCCGCGCGCGTGGCGGCGACCTCGAACGCGCGCTCGGGCGTGATCCCGCCGATCCCGATCACCGGAACGTGCACGGCGCGAGCGACCTCGTCCAGCCGCCTTATCCCGATCACGTCTCCCGCGTCGGGTTTGGTGCTGGTGCCGAACACGGCTCCACAGCCGATGTAGTCGGCGCCCTCCGCTTCCGCGCCGCGCGCACGCTCCGGATCATCGGTCGAATAGCCGATCAGGAATCCGCGCGGAGCGCGGGCGCGCACTGCCGCGACGGGCAGGTCGTCGGGCCCCAGGTGGACACCGTCCGCTCCGGCCGCCAGCGCCACGTCGAGGCGGTCGTTGACGAACAGGAGCGCGCCGTGGCGCCGGACCAGCACGAGGAGCTCGCGCGCCTGCTCCAGCAGCGCGGCGGCCCCCGCCTCCTTGTCTCTCAGCTGCACCGCGGGCGCGCCCGCGGCGAGAGCCGACCGCACGACGTCCGCGACGTTTCGGCTCCCGGCCAAGGCGCGGTCGGTCACGACGATGAGACGGAGATCGAGGGATCCGTCGGCCCGCGCGTGGCTCAGCGGGATCCTTCCGGCGCGGTCGTCGCGTCCAACGCGGGCCGGGGCAGGGCGCCTACTCCCGCCGCATCCCACGCCCGGCGGGCGAGCGCCTTCGCCTGGTTGTGCTCGGCGAGGGTGCGCGTGAAGACGTGCGAGCCATCGGGGCGGGCGACGAAGTAGACGTAGTCCACCGGCGCGGGCGCGAGCGCCGCATCGAGCGCGGCCTCGCCCGGCGCCCCGATCGGACCGGGCGGAAGCCCCACGCGCTCGTAGGTGTTGTAGGGACTGTCCGCGACCGAGTCGATGGCGGCATAGAGGAGGCGCTCGCGCGGCCCTCCGAGCGCGTAGAGGACGGTCGGATCCGCCTGCAGTCGCATGCCCTTCCGGAGTCGGTTCAGGTAGACGCCCGCGATGGTCGGCATTTCGTCCAGCCGGCGTGCCTCGGCCTGGACGATCGAGGCGAGCGTCACCGCCTCCCGCTCGTCCAGCCCGATCTGGTCGAGCTTCGCCCGCCGCTCCTGCGACCAGAACGCGCGGTACCGGCCGGTCATCGCCTCCAGGACGGCGTTCAGCGCCGTGCCGGGGGTGAACCGATACGTGTCCGGGAAGAGGTAGCCCTCGAGTCCAGGCCCCGGCACCTGCCAACGCTCCGCGACCGAGTCGGCCCGCAGACGGCTGCGCACGCTGTCTTCGGGAAGGCCGGTGGCGGCGGCGATGCGGGGCGCCATGCGGTCGAGCGTCCAGCCTTCGGGGATCGTCATCGGGACCGAGACCACCCGTCCCTCGCTGAGCGCATCCACGATCCGGCCCCATCCTTCACCGCGACGGAACTGATAGATGCCCGCCTTCAGGGCGCGATCCGAGCGGCGCAGCCGCACGTACGCTCGGAAAAAAGGCGGGTGCTCCACAATGCCCCGCGCGGCGAGCGTATCGGTGACGTCCTGGAGCGATGCCCCGCGGGGGACGGTGAACTGAAGGGGCTTTCCCTCCGGGTTCCCTCCGCACGACAGCGAGCACACCGCGAACAACAACGTCAGGCGCCCCTTCATGGCGCTTCCTTGCGGACGCGCGCGTCCAGCCAGCGCTGGAGGATGAGCGCCGCGGCAGCGCGATCCACGCGCTCCTTCTTCTCCCGCTCGCCCCGCGGCAGGCCACTCCCCCGCACCGCGCGTTCCGCCTGCACCGAGGTGAAGCGTTCGTCCACATAAGCCACCGCTACGCCGAGGCGCCGCCCGAGCTCGTCGCCGCTCGCGCGCACGCTCGCGCACCACGCGTCTTCTTCACCTCTGAGATCGATGGGGAGGCCCACGACGAGCGCGGTGACCTCGTGCGCACGAGCCATGTCCTCGAGAGCCCGGAGCGGCACGCGTTTGCCGGGCCTCCGGATCAACGTGTCGAGAGGAGTGGCCAGGGTGCTGGTCGGGTCGCTGAGCGCGACGCCGATCCTGCGCTCGCCGAAATCGATTCCCATGATCCGCCCCACGGGCGCCGACTGGATCAGAGGACGGTGAGAGCGGTGTCGAGATCCTGGCCGTCGAGCAGAAGCCCGTACAGGTCATGCACGGTGGCCGCGGAGCCGAACGCGAACGTGCAGCGCTCGTCTCCCCGTGTACGGCAGGTGACCTCGAGGACGGCGACCGGGCCGCCCGCCGCGCCGGAGAGAATTCCGGAGAGCATGCCGGAAGAGAACGTGCAGGCGGGCTGGCGCTCGCCGGACCCCGCGCGCGCCTCGGCCCAATCGGCGCTCGCCAGCAGCCCGACCCCGGGGTGCGCGGACCGGTGGGTGAGGCTGCCCCAGCCGCGGCGGCCGAGGGCCGCGTTGAGCCGGGCGAAGAATCCTTCCTCGTCCAGGTCCTGAGCTTCACGGCCCGGGCCGCGCCGCAGCCCATCCCAGATCGCCTCGCCGGAACCGAATCCGGCGGCATGCAGCGCGTGAATGGCGGGGAGTTGGCCGGCCTCCTTCTGGAGGGTGTGGCGAAGCGCGGCCAGGCCGACCACCGGGATGGCCACGTCGCGAACGGGCCTGTCGCTCGACTCCATCGGTCCTCCGCAGAAGGCAAAACGGGCGTCTCCCGCACCGGAACGGTGGGGTCGTCCGCCGCGTAGCACGACCCATGTGCGCGCGGGTGCAGCCGAGCGAAAATATAGCGGGCGTGGAGAGTCGGGCCACGCCGTCCCCCGGAAAGGAGTCCGCGTGGCCCCCCTCTTCCATCGCCTGCGGGCGGTGTTCCTCGGCGTCGCGCTCGCGCTCGCCGCCGACGCGGCAGGGGCGCAGGAGGGGTCTCCTGCCGGTCCCGTGCCGCGCGAGCTGCTGGCCCAGAGGCGTGCGCGTCTGGTCGAGGCTCTGGCGGGACGGCTGGCGGTGATCGGATCCGATCGACTCCGCGATATCGAGCAGGACTACCCGCAGGACTCCGACTTCCGCCAGGATCCGGACTTCTTCTATCTCACCGGTCTCGAGGAACCCGACGCCTGGCTGGTGCTGAACGCTGGGCAGCCGGGCGCGCAGGTCCTCTACCTCCCTGCCCGCGACCCGGCGAACGAGGTCTGGACCGGGACGCGGTTGGGAGCCGGTTCGGAAGCACAGCGTCTCACCGGGATCCCCGACGTGCGGGAGGAGTCGCGATTCGGGGCGGACCTCTCGCGCTGGGCGGCGCGCCAGCGCAGCGTGGTCCTTTCGCCCGGCGACCCGCGCAACTGGGAGCTGGTGCAGCGTCGACTCCCCGGACCCGAGGTCGAGCTGGTGGAGGCCGGCGCGCTCCTCGCCCGCCTGCGCCTGGTCAAGGACGCGGACGAGCTGCGGCGGCTGCGGCGGGCGATCGAGATCACGTCCGAAGCGCTCCGCGAGGCGTGGCGTGTCACCGAGCCCGGACGCTTGGAGTCCGAGGTCGAGGCTGCGATCGAGTACGTCTTCCGGGTGCAGGGCGCGGAGCGGGTGGGGTTCCCCTCGATCGTGGGCTCGGGCCCGAACACCACGACCCTGCACTACGACAAGAACCGCCGCCGGACCGAGGCGGGCGATCTCCTGGTCGCCGACGTGGGCGCGGAGTTCGGCTATTACACGGCAGACGTCACCCGCACCATCCCGGTGAGCGGCAAGTTCACGGCCCGGCAGAAGGCGATGTACGAACTGGTCCTCGGCGCCCAGGAGGCGGGGCTCGCCGAGGTGCGGCCCGGAGGCACCCTGCGGGGCGCCCACCTGGCCGCCGTACGGTACCTCGATGCGCACTCCGGCAGCCTCTGTGGAGGCGACTCCTGCTCGGCGTATTTTCCTCACGCCCTGTCCCATTGGCTGGGGATGGACGTGCACGACGTCGGCTCCACCGCCACGCCCCTCGAAGCGGGAATGGTTCTCACGGTCGAGCCGGGCATTTATCTTGCGCAGGAGGGGCTCGGCATCCGGATCGAGGACGACGTTCTCGTCACCCCGTCCGGATACGAGCTCCTCACGGCCACGCTCCCCCGGACTCCGGAGGAAATCGAGGCCGTGATGCGAGAGGAACCCCGCTGGATCCAGCGCCGCTGAATCCAGGATCAAGTCTGATTCCGTTTTTCAAGCGAGAGGAGCGTCCTGCGATGGATTACGACAACGACGGTCGCGTGCTGAACTTCGTCTCCGGTCTCATCCTGGGGGCGGTCATCGGAGCGGGCGTGGCGCTGCTCACCGCCCCGGAGCCGGGGCGCGCGACGCGGCGCCGGCTGCGCAGGACGGCAGCTCGTCTCAAGGGCAAGGCGGGGGAGCAGTGGGAGGAGATCGCTGACGACGTCACCAAGCGTGTGGGTGCGTCGGTGCGGGGCGCGCGCAAGCGCTTTTCCTGACGCTCCCTCCTCGGCGCCGGAGCGAAGGCGCCCGCCCTTGATCCCGGCGCGCCTGATTGAGCGCAAGCGCGAGGGCGAGGCGCTCTCCCCCGAGGAGCTGCGCGGTTTCTTCACGGCCTACCTGGACGGCGAGGTGGCGGACTACCAGATGTCCGCCTTCCTCATGGCGGTCTGCCTGCGCGGCCTCGGCGCGCCCGAGCTCGACGCTCTCGTCGCCGTGATGATCGAGTCGGGAGAGACGCTCGACCTCTCCCATCTGAGCGAACCGAAGGTGGACAAGCATTCCACCGGCGGCGTGGGCGACAAAGCCTCGCTCCCCCTCGCCCCCCTGGCCGCCGAGCTCGGCCTCCGCGTGCCGATGATGGCGGGCCGCGGGCTCGGCCACACCGGCGGCACGCTGGATAAGCTCGAAGCCATTCCCGGCTTCCGCACCGATCTGCCGCTCGACCGCCTGCTTGCCGTGATCGATGAGGTGGGCTGTGCGATCACCGGCCAGACGGCGGAGATCGCCCCCCTCGACCGGCGGCTGTACGCCCTCCGCGACGCGACCGGGACGGTCTCGTCCGTGCCGCTCATCGCCTCCAGCATCATGAGCAAGAAGCTGGCGGAGGGGCTGACGGCGCTGGTTCTCGACGTGAAGGTGGGTGACGGCGCATTCCTGCCCGCCGAAGAGCACGCGCTCGATCTGGCGCGGACGATGGTGGCGCTGGGGGAGGCCCGCGGAGTGCGCACGGTGGCGCTGCTCACCGCGATGGACCGCCCGCTGGGCCGCGCGCTGGGCAACGCGCTCGAGACCCGCGAGGCGATCGCGTGCCTGCGCGGAGAGGGGCCGCCCGACCTGCGCGAGCTGACCCTCGAGCTGGCCGCGGAGATGGCGGTGCAGGGGGGCTCGCGGCGAGACCACGGCGCGGCGCGGGCAGACGCGGTCCGCGCGCTGGACGAGGGCCGCGCGTTGGAGCGGTTCGCTCGCATGGTGCGCGCCCAGGGGGGCGACCCCGCGGTGATCGACCACCCCGACCGGCTGCCGCGCGCGGAGACCGTCGTCGCGTGCCGGGCGTCCCGGTCCGGGATCGTGGAGGCGGTATCCCCGCGCGCTCTCGGCTGGGGGGTGGTGGAGCTGGGCGGGGGGCGTCGCGCGGTGGGCGACCGCGTGCACCCCGGGGTGGGCTTCGTCCTGGAGGTCTCGCCCGGGGATCCGGTGCGCCCCGGCGACCTCCTCGGCGAAGTGCACGCCGCGAGCGTCGCGGATGGGGAGCGCGGCCGCCAGGTCCTCGAGCGAGCCATCGTCGTGGGGGAGGGTCCCGCCCGACTCGCGCCGCTGATCTCGCACCGGGTGACCCGCGCTGGGGTGACTCGGGCCTGAGACTCTAGAGCCCGCCGCCAAAGGTGCCGAAGGCGATGCCTTCGGCCCGCATGGCGGCAGCGAGATCCTCGGCGCGCTCGGGGAAGGTGCGCAGCGCCAGCCCGCACTTGGCTTTGGCTTCCGGAGGGGCCGGCACCACTTCGGCGGGGATGCCCCGCTCGCGCGCGGTGTCTTCGGCCCACAGGGCCATGTGGGTGGTCTCGAACGTGAAGAGCGAAGCGACGGCTCCGCTCATCGGCCCTGGCCGCTGATCCCGGGGCCCCGGCTCGGCCCGATGCGGGGGAGCCGGAAGATGCCGCGGCCCGAATCGTCGCACACCTCGGTGGGCTCCGTCCCGGGGATATAGAACTCGGTGTACTGCTGGCCGCGGCAGTACTCGCTCCACAGGCGGCCGCTCTTGAAGTCCACCTGCCGCGTGGTCAGCCCGGGATGCATCGGCCACTGGGGTGGAATGGCCAGCGCCGCGCCGGGCTTCTTGCCGTCCGGCCCCACCGGCGCCTCCACCGCGGCCGCCGTCGTGTCGCCGTAGTAGACGCGGCGCATCAGGCGCCCCCAGGCGGGCGCCGCGACCAGGCCACCCGTCGTGCGTGGCGTGATCGTCCTGGGCAGATCGAATCCGAACCACACGGTCGCGACCAGGTTCGGGGTGAAGCCGTTGAACCACACGTCGACCGCGTCGTTGGTCGTGCCGGTCTTGCCGCCGACCGGCACCGCGTACGGCAGGTTGCCCCCGTCCGGTCCCTGGCTGCGCAGGGTGGCGCCGGTGCCGCGGTTGGCCGCGTCCTGGAGCAGGTCCACCATCAGGCGCGCGACCATGCTGTCGAGCACCTGCGTGCGGTCGGGCTGCGGCTCCCACAGCACCTCGCCGCGCGCGTTCTCCACCTTGAGAATGGGCGAGGGCCGCGCCCGCACGCCGATCGTCGCGAACGCCGAGTACGACTCGGCCATGTCCATCGGGATCACCCCGACGGCGCCGATGGTGGTCGAGGGATAGCGCTCGATCTCGGTCGAGATCCCCATCTTGCGCGCGGTCTGCGCCACGCTCTCGATCCCCACCTCCTCCCAGCCCAGCTTGATCGCGACCATGTTGATCGAGCGC
The DNA here is from genome assembly GCA_964201975.1 of Longimicrobiales bacterium. GTDB lineage: Bacteria > Gemmatimonadota > Gemmatimonadetes > Longimicrobiales > Gaopeijiaceae > UBA2988. The sequence goes on from CAXNGW010000004.1 coordinate 8,963, forward strand.
CGCAGCGCGTAGCGCAGCGTCATCGGTCCCTCGAACTCGCCGTCGTAGTTCTGGGGCCTCCACTCCTCGCCGCTCACCTGCGGATACATCACCGGCGAGTCCACGATGACGTGGGACGCCGGGATGCCGCTTGCGATTGCCGCCGTGTACACGAACGGTTTGAACGACGAGCCCGCCTGCCGCCGCGCCAGCCGCACGTGGTCGAACTTGGACTGCCGGAAGTCGCGTCCGCCGACCAACGCGCGCACCGCGCCGGTCTGCGGGTCGAGCGCGATGAGCGCCCCCTGCAGGTACGGCGTCGCGCCCGGGAACGACTTGACCGTGTCGAAGTCGGCGTACTTGGGGTGCTTGAAGGTCGGCAGCGCCTCCATCCGGTTCCAGCCGTACTCCATCGCCTCCTGGGCGGCGCGCTGCACGTTCACGTCGAGCGACGTGGTGACGCGCAGCCCGCCGCGGTAGACCTGGTCCCCGAAGCGCGAGTCGAGGATCTGCCGCACCCACTCCTCGAAGTAGGGGGCGATCCCGCGGCTGGTCGAAGTCACCTGGTCCTGCGTCGGCAGCGGCTCCTGCCGCCAGCGCTCCGCGTCCTCCTCGGACAGGTAGCCCTGATCCTCCATGCGCCGCAGCACGAGGTTCCGCCGCGCCAGCGCGTTTTCGGGATTGCGGAACGGGTCGTAGCGCGCCGGCACGTTCAGGATGGCGGCGATGAGCGCGGCCTCGGCTGGGTTCATTTCCCAGGCGTCCTTGCCGAGGAATGCGCGTGCCCCCGCCTGAATTCCGTAGCCCGGGCGCCCGAGGTAGATGACGTTGAGGTAGGCCTCGAGGATCTGATCCTTGGTGTAGGACCGCTCCAGCTCCAGCGCCACCTGGAGCTCCTTGAGCTTCCGCGTCGGGCCGCCCCCGAACAGCCGGCGCTCGAAGCCGATCTGTTCGTCGAACATGTTGCGCGCGAGCTGCTGCGTGATCGTGCTGCCGCCGCCCATGTTGCGGAACGTGAGGACGCCGACCGCCGCGCGCGCCAACCCCAGCAGGTCGAAGGCGCCGTGCCGGTAGAAGCGCTTGTCCTCGACCGCGAGCACCGCCTGCGGCACGTAGGCCGGCAGCGCCGCGAGCGCGACCGGCGTGCGGCGCTCGATCCCCAGCTCGGCGATCAGCAACCCGTCGTGGCTGAAGAGCTTCGACGTCTGCTCCGGCTCCCACGTCCGGATCTGGGCGATCGAGGGGCAGTCCGCGCACAGGTTCCGCCACGAGCCCCACGCCACGCCCGTCCCCAGCGCGAGCAGGAACACGACGACGGTCAGGTTGATGCGGGGGCGCCAGTACGGCCGGAGCCAGGCGGGCGGGAAACCCGACCACCACCGGGCGGCGCGCTGGGTCGCCGCCCTCATCGTCCCTGTGGGGGAGAAGCCGGCTCGGGATCGTCGGGCCATGAGCTGTGCGGTGGACGCTGCCGGGGGCGTGCGGAAGTTCCGCGACGGGCGCGAGCGCCCAAAGAATTGCAGGCTTTACACTACCAGAGTCAGGGGGGTCCTGGGAACGAGTGGCGGCAATCGCCTTGACGCCATCCGAGGGGACGACTTACGTCTACTGCACTCCGCGGTGGCCCACGCCAGGCTCCGACCCGGTTGCGCCGGGGCGATCCTCTGGAAAAGGGGTGAGGTTCTTGACCGCCGAGTGGAATTATCCGTGGGCTGACCACTCGCGGATGACCGTCCAAACCCAAGGAGGCATCATGCGAAGTCTCTTATTCGTGCTCCTCGCCATCGTTGCCTGGGCGACCGTTCCGTCCTGGGTCGCGGCCCAGGATCCCACCACCCTCACGGGGCTCGTGACCGATGACGCGGGACAACCGCTGGAATCCGCGAGCGTTTTCATCGGCGCGATGAATCTCGCCTCCCTCACCAACGAGCGGGGACGGTATCTACTGATCGTTCCCGCGGCGCGGATGCGAGCGGGGCAGCAGGTCCAGATCACGGCTACGATGATCGGCCGCGCGTCGCAGACGCGGACCCTGACCCTCCAGCCCGGGAGCAGCAACGTCGATTTCTCCCTGGCCACGGATCCACTCAACCTCGAGGAGATTGTCGTCACCGGGGTGGGACTTTCCGCCCAGCGGCAGCGGTTGGGAGTGACGATCAACTCCGTGCGTCGGGGTGAGATCACGATGAGCCAGGAGCCCAACATGATCTCGGCGCTGGCCGGCAAGGCTCCCAACGTCGAGGTCACGTCCTCGTCGGGGGATCCCGGGGCCGGCTCGTACATCCGGATCCGCGGCGCCAATTCGCTCCAGGGGAGCAATCAGCCCCTGTTCGTGGTCGACGGTCAGCCGATCGACAACAGCTCGACCGCGATCGAAAGCTCTACGGCGGGCACGGCGGTGACGAACCGGGTGATGGACTTGAACCCGAACGACATCGAGAGCGTGGAGATCCTGAAGGGCGCGGCCGCGTCGGCGGTCTACGGCTCCAAGGCCGCGAACGGCGTCGTCCTGATCACCACCAAGTCGGGTCGCCCGGGCGTCAACGAGATCCAGTGGCGGAGCTCGGTCTCGTTTGACCGGGTCAACCAGACCGTGCCGCTGCAGACGCGCTTTGGCCAGGGGCTGGCCGGCTTCCCCGGGCTCAGCGTCCAGTTGGGGGAAGCCCCAGGATCGTTCACCGAGACGGGCGAGATCTGCGTCGAGATCTACGGCCTGCCCAGGAACCGCTGCCCGGTGGCGTGGGGCGTCGAGATCGCGTCGGGTGTCCCGGTCTTCGACCACGCGAACGAGATCTACAAGGACGCCGTCAGAAGCGATCAGTACCTGAGCTGGCGGGGCGGGAGCGAGACCACCGACTACTACCTGTCCATCGGCCGGCTGGACCAGGACGGCGTCATCAAGGGGAACCAGAAGTATGACCGGACGACCGTGCGGCTGAAGGGCAGCCACGCGTTCCGGTCCGACCTCCGCATCGGGGGGAACTTCGCGTATACCAACGGCAAGGGGGACTTCGTCTCGCAGGGCTCGAACATCAGCGGCATCCAGCTCGGCGCCCTGCGCACGCCGCCGGACTTCAACAATCTGCCCTACCTGTGTCCGGCGGAGGGCAAGACCGAAACCGGGAATTGCTCCCCGGGGCTCCACCGGTCGTACCGGCGCCCCAACCCGACCACGCTGGCGGAGGGGCGCGGCTACGACAATCCGTTCTGGGTGGCCAACATGATCACCAATACCGCGAACGTGGCGCGCACCTTTGGCAACGTGAATGCCCAATACAAGCCGTTCGCATGGCTGGACGTGGGCTACACGCTCGGGGTGGACTACTCGGCCGACGAGCGGCGCACGGTGCTCCCGAAGAGCTCCGCGAACTTCCCGGCGGGCCGCATCGTGCGGGCCGACCTCACGAACTTCGAGATCAACCACAACCTGGTCGGCACCGCCCGACGCACGTTCACCGACTGGGCGTCGGGCCAGCTCAGCCTCGGCCAGAGCCTGTCCCACCAGGAATATCGGCGCTACCAGGTGAACGCGACCAACCTGATCCTGGGGACCGACCAGCTCGACTTCACCGTGACCAATACTCCCAACGAGTTCACGGAAACGGTGCGCACGGATGGCTATTTCGGGGAGGCCGGTGTCGACCTGTGGAATCAGATCTATTTGACCGCAGGCGTCCGGTACGACGGGTCCTCGACGTTCGGCGGGGTGGACCAGCGCTTCGCGTACCCGAAGGCCAGCGCGGCCTGGGACTTCTCGCGCTACGTGGACCAGACCCCGGTGAGCTTCGCCAAGGTGCGCCTCGCGTTCGGCGTGGCCGGCAAGCAGCCGCCGGTCTACAGCAACGTGAACGCGTTCGAGACCGGGACCCTCACCGATGGCTGGCTCTCCCCGAACGGGCTGTACACCATCTATCGCGGCAACGAGGGGGTCGTCTCGCAAGGGACGCTCGGCAACAGCGGCATCAAGCCCGAGCGGACGCGGGAGATCGAAGGCGGGATCGACCTCGCCTTCTTCGCGAACCGGCTCGCCCTGGGGGCCACCTACTACAAGAGCAACACCACGGACGCGATTCTCGCGGTGGACGTCGCGCCGAGCTCCGGCTTCTTCAACAAGTTCGCCAACGCGGCTGAGTTCGAGAACGAGGGCTTCGAGCTGACCGCGCAGCTGAACGTGCTGCAGATGAAGAATGTGCGCTGGGACGTGAACGCGCAGTGGGCCACCAACGAGAGCTGCGTGCTCGACCTGGCGGGGACCGAGCAGATCGCCCTCACGGGCTTCTCCGGAACCCAGAACTCGGTGGTGGCTCCGGAACGGGACGCCAACGGCGCCATCACCACGTGCTATCCGTTCGGGGTGTTCTTCACGACCGATTTTATTCGCTTCGGTCGGGGCATCACGGTGGACGGCGCGAACATCGACACCAAATTCCCCGGCTGGGCCCCGGGCGCGCTCTACATCGCCGCCGACGGCTTCCCGCGCCAGGACGCGCAGAACCGGGTCGCGGGCGACGCCAACCCCGACTGGACCGGCAGCGTCCGCAACACCATTTCGCTCGGCCGCAACCTCAGCATCACGGGGCTGTTGGACTTCAAGCACGGCGGCGACGTCTGGAACGGCACCAAGGGGGCGCTCTACTACTTCGGCACCCACGCGGACACGGAGCCGTACCACGGCGCCGGCAAGAAGGAGATCTTCGGCAAGACCTACTTCCCGGATCAAGCCACCGCGGGCCCCGGGGCGGGGAAGGAAGTGACGCTGAACTGGGCCACCTGGTTCTGGAACGGGATCGGCTCCAGCTTCACGGGCCCCTCCAGCCAAGGCATCGAGGACGGAGGCTTCGTGAAGCTGAGGGACATCTCCGTGAGCTATTCCGTGCGCGACCAGGGCTGGCTCGACCGGCTCGGGTTCACCGGGATCGACGTGTCGGTGACGGGCCGCAACCTGAAGACCTGGACCGACTACAGCGGAATCGATCCGGAGAGCAATCTGGACGGACAGACGCTCGGTCGGGGGATCGACTACTTCAACAACCCCCAGACCCGCTCCTACGTCGTCAACTTCACACTCACGCGCTGAGGGGCGATGACTGTCATGCGCACTGCAACGTTGGCGCGGGTCGTGGCGGGAGCGCTCCTGCTCCTTCCCCTCGGCGCCTGTGAGTTCATCAGCCCGACGGAGTCGAATCCCAACGCCGTACCCGCGGCGACGGTCGATCAGCTCTTCACCGGGATCCAGGTGAACACGTATTTCGTCGCCGAAGGACAGATCTCGCGCCTGTCGGCGATGTGGACCCAGCAGATGACGGGCACGGACCGGCAATTCGTGGCCCTGGACCGGTATATCCTCACCGAGGAGGACGCCGACGGCGAGTTCTCGACCATCTACACGGGCGGTGGGCTGATCGACCTGAAGCTGGCGACCGCCCAGGCCACGACCGCCGGCCGGCGCGTCTACGCCGGCATCCTCAAGGTCCATCAGGCCTACATGTTCGGGATGGCCGCCAGCCTTTTCGGCGCCATCCCCTACAGCCAGGCGGCCACCGCCGGCATCGACAACCCGAAGCTCGACGATCAGGCGGTCGTGTATGACGCGATCCAGAAGCTGCTCGACGAGGCCATCGCCGACCTGACGAGCGGCGCGGGCGCGGGTCCCGGAGCGGTCGACCTCAACTTCGCCGGTAACGCCGCGCGATGGATCGCGGTGGCGCGCACGCTCAAAGCCCGGTACCACATGCACTGGGGGGAGGTGAGGGGGAACACGGCATACCAGATCGCGCTCACCGAAGCAGCGCAGGGGATCACCGCCAATGCCGGGAACTGGAGGGGGATCCACGCGTCCACGTCCACCGAGAACAACCTCTGGTTCCAGTTCATGCGCGACCGCTCGGGATACATCTCGTCGGGCGACTTTCTCGTGCCCTCGATGGTGTCGCGCACTGACGCGCGTCTGCCGTTCTACTTCAGTCCGGCGGCCGGCGGCGGATTTCGGGCGCGGGCGTCGCTGCTCGCGACCGTGTCCGGCGGGTACGGGGCGCTCGACTTCAACACCCCGATCGTGAGCTGCGCCGAGGCGGCCTACATCCGCGCCGAGGCGCAGTACCGTCTCGGCAACCAGCCGGCGGCCCGCACGGCGGCGAAGGATGGGCTCGTCTGCGAGGAGACCCGGTTCGGGGTGCTCCTGGCGGCGCAGAAGACCGCGCTCGATGCGGCGGCGGGACAGGCGCTGCTGGACGAGATCGTGCTCCAGAAGTACACGGCGCTCTTCCTGAACATCGAGGCGTGGAACGACTGGAAGCGCACGTGCATCCCCAAGATCTCGCAACGGGCCGGGGGCGTGCCCGGCCGGCTCTACTACGGCCAGGGCGAGCGGCAGTCCAACCCCAACATTCCGCAAACCAGCCAGCAGCCCAAGCGGAACGCCAACGACCCGACCGCGTGTACCTGATCTGACGGCGGGCGAACCGAGCAGTACGGGGGCGCAGGGCCGGCGGCCCTGCGCCCCCCTTTTTGGGGCTGCGTGGGGCTGCGCACCCTTTACACTGGGCGCTTGCGAGCGCATGGGTGAGTGACGATGGCGAGACCCTTCTGGCTGCGGCTGGTCGCCGCCGCTTGTCTACCGATGGCGGGTGCGTGCCAGAGCTACCGCCCGCTGGAGCTGTCCGGGGTCCGGCAGGGGGCGCGGGTGCGCCTCACCATGGACCAGGGAGTGCCGGTTCGCCTGCGCGAGATCACGGTCGAGCGGGCGACGCTGGTGGACGGCGAAGCGGTGGGCGTGAAGGACGGAGCGCTGGTGCTCTCGGCCCTGTGGGTGGAGCGCGAGGGAGGGGTCGGCACGCCCGGTGAGGCATGGACGGTGAGCGTGCCCGTGAGCGCGGTCGCCACTCTCGCGGAGCGGCGCGTGTCGTGGTGGCGGACGGCGGTCTTCGGCGCGGGCATCGCGGCGGCAACGGCTCTGGGATGGCGCGCGTTCGGCGGGGGGAGCGGAGGGGACTCGGGCGGCAATCGACCTGGACAGCAGCTGTGAGCGCGCAGGTCGAGGGGGGCCGTCCGCGATGAAGGTCAAGGCTCGACGCGTGGAGAAGCCGTGGGGCCACGAGCTGATCTGGGCCGACACCGAGCTCTACGTGGGGAAGGTGCTCCACGTGAAGGCCGGGGAGGCGCTCTCGCTCCAGTTCCATCGCCAGAAGGACGAAACGATCTTCGTGCTGTCGGGCCGCGTCCGCATGCAGGCCGGGTCGTCCGCGCACGATCTCGAGGAGATCGAGCTCGGTCCGGGGGAAGCGCTGCGGCTGGTGCCCGGGACCGTGCACCGCGTGGTGGCCGTCGAGGAGAGCGACCTGCTCGAGGCGTCCACGCCGCATCTGCAGGATCTGGTGCGCCTCGAAGACCGCTATGGCCGCCCCGCGGCCCCGCCGGCCAAGTGATTCAAAAGGGGAAACGGGTGACAAGCTTCGTATTGCTGGCCCTCGCCGCGCTCACCACCGCGTGCGGCCCCACGCAGGTGCCCGACACCCTGGTGGACAGCGACGACCCGGAGCTGCGTCGGATTGTCGGAGAGCTGCTGCCGGACCTCACGAAGCGGTCGGGACTCGAGCTGAAGGCGCCGGTGCGCGTCGCGCGGCGCTCGCGGGAGGAGCTGGTGCGCTACCTCCGCGCCAAGCTCGACCAGGAGATGCCGCCCCAACAAGCCGAGGCGATCACCGAGAGCTATCGGCTGCTCGGGTTGGTCCCGGCGGGCCTCGATCTACGAGCTCTGCTCCTGTCGGTCTACACGGAGCAGGTGGCTGGCTTCTACGATCCCGACTCGACCGCGCTCTTCGTCCTGGACGATCAGCCGGCCGACGCGCTCCGCACCGTGCTCATCCACGAGTTGGTGCACGCCGTCCAGGACCAGTCGATCGACCTGGACAGCCTGACCGCGCGCGGGCGAGGGAACGACCGCCAGATGGCCGCCCAGGCGGCGATCGAGGGTCACGCCACGCTGGTGATGTTCGAGTACCTCACCGAGCAGATGCAGAGGCGCCCCGTCGATCTGACCGAGGTGCCGGACTTCATGGCCCAGGTGCGGCCCGCGCTGGAGGGGCTGCGCACCCAGTATCCGGAGCTGGCGAGGGCCCCGCGCATCATCCAGGAGACGCTCCTGTTCCCTTATCTCGAGGGGGCCGGCTTCGTGCTGCGGCTCTGGCACGAGGCGGGCGGGAGGCCCTCGCCGCTCGCCGCGTGGCTCCCCCAGTCCACCGAGCAAGTGATCGAGGGTGCATCCACGCTTCCCCCCGGACGCGACGAGCCCACCGAGGTGCGCCTCCAGGTGGCCGGCGAACGCTACACGAACACGCTCGGGCGCATGGAGGCGGGCGTCCTGCTCGAGCAGCTCGCCGGAGCCGCCGCCGCGCGGGCGGCCCGCGGGTGGGACGGCGACCGCTTCGCGCTGCTGGGGTCGGGCGCGGGCTCGGCGCTCGTCTGGGTCACGGTGTGGGACGACGCCCGCGCGCGCGACCTCTTCGTCGCGACGCTCCGTCCCGCGCTCGGCGCGCTCCCGCGGGTCGCGACGCTGGAGGCGCGTGACGTGGAGGGGCGTCCCGCCGCGCTCCTCCGCGTCGGCACGCAGGCGGCGGTGACGGTCACCCTGGACGCGGCCGGCGCGCGATGACCGTGCGCGCAGCCAGCAGCCCGGAGAAGGGCTCGGCGCGGGTCCTGGTTCGCGCGGGCGACGGACGACTCGACTATCCGGTGCTCATCGGACCGGGTCTCCTCGCCTCGCTGCCCGCGCTCCTGCGCGAGTACGCGCCGGCGCATCGGTACGGGCTGATCGCGGACGCGACCGTCGCGGATCTGCACGGCCGCCGTCTCCACCAGGCGCTCGAGGGGGCTGGGTTGATGTGCGAGCTGCTCACCTTCCCCGCCGGGGAGTCGAGCAAGACCCGCTCGACCTGGACGGAGCTGAGCGATGGGCTGCTGACAGCGGGCATCGGCCGGGATGGCGCGGTGATCGCGCTCGGGGGAGGCGTCACGGGCGACCTGGCCGGATTCGTCGCCGCCACGTATCTGCGCGGAATCCCGGTCGTGCAGCTGCCGACCAGCGTGGTGGCGATGGTCGATGCGGCCGTGGGAGGGAAGACGGGGGTGGACGTGCCCGCTGGGAAGAATCTGATCGGCGCGTTCCACCCCCCTCGTCTGGTGGTCGCGGACACGGCCACCGTGGCCACGCTGCCGCGCGCCGAGCGGGCGCAGGGGCTGGTCGAGGCAATCAAGCACGGGGCCATCGTGGACGCCGCGTACCTGGACCGACTCGACGCCGACCTCCCGGCGCTGCTCGACGGCGAGCCCGGTGTCCTCACCCACGCGGTGGTGCGCTCGGTCGAGATCAAGGCAGGCGTGGTGAGTGAGGATGAGCGCGAGGGCGGGCTCCGCGAGATCCTGAACTTCGGCCACACGCTCGGCCACGGGCTCGAGGCCGCCGCCGATTATCGCCTCCCCCACGGCAACGCGGTTGCGATCGGAATGGTGCTCGAGGCGCGGCTGGGAGAAGAGCTTGGGGTCACCCAACCCGGCACGGCCGAGCGGCTGGCACGGATCGTGGAGCGCCTCGGCCTTCCTCTGCACCCGCCGTCGGGACTGGACCGCAAAGCCGTGCTGGAGTTCGTACGGGCGGACAAGAAGGCTCGGCGAGGCCGCGCCCGTTACGTGCTGCTCGAACAGTTGGGTCGGGTCGCCAAGGCGGAGCGCTGGAGCCGGGAGGTCCCCGACCGGACCGTCGAGAGCGTGCTGGAAGGGTGGGGCGAGGGCGCGTGAGAGGGCCTATTATCCGCTTTTTCCGACGCATTTCGAGGACGAGGACGAGGCCATGCCGCTGACCGGGCGCGCCCAAGGGCTTAGCGTCGCTTCGCTGCTGGTGACCCGGTCGACGGCCGACCCGGAGGGGTCGTTCCTCCTCTTCCGCGATCAGGTGCTCACCTTCGGAGAAGTGGACGGGCGCGCCGAAGCCCTGGCCGCGGCCCTCCACAATCTCGGCATCGAGGCCGGCGACCGGCTCGCGCTTGTGCTTCCAGCCTGCCCCGAGTTCGTCGTCTCGATGTTCGCCGCGGCCAAGCTGGGCGCGACGATCGTCCCGCTCAATCCGCGCCTCACCACGCCCGAGCTGCAGTACATGCTGCGCCACTCGGAGGCGGCGTGCGCGATCACGATCGAGGAGTACCGCGGGATCGAGTACCTCGAGCTGTTCGAGGACCTGCTCGTGCAGCTTCCCGAGCTCCAGTACCTCGTCACGGTCGGTAAGGAAGATCTGTGGTACGACGACCGCATCTTCCAGTTCGAGGATCTGATCTCGGCGGGCAGCGGGCGGGACTATCCGGCTCCCAACCTCGATCCGGCCGAGGATCTGTTCGCGATCCTCTACACGTCCGGAACGACCGGGAAGCCGAAAGGCGTGGCGCTCACGCATGCGAATGTCGTCAGCACGGCGGCCGCGACCGCGCAGGCGGTCGGGCTCATGCGTAAAGATCGTGTCATCGGGCTGACGGCCCTCTTCCACGTCTTCGGCATGAGCGCAGGACTGCTGGGGTCGATCGTGGCGGGCTCCGCTATCGTGCTCCAGGACGAGTTCGACGCGAGCGCTACGCTCGACCTGATCGAGCGCCACGGTGTGACCGTTCAGTACGGGATCCCGACGCTTTTCGTGACCGAGCTGCACGAGCAGGCGCGCCGGCCGCGCGACCTGTCCAGCCTGCGGTTGGGCGTAGCGGCGGGGGCGCCGGTCAGCGACGAGGTGGTGCGCGAGGTGCAACGCGGGCTGTGCCCGATGCTCCTGGTCGCGTACTCGCTCACCGAGACGTCGTCGGCGGTCGCGATGACCCGCCCCGAGGACTCCGGTGAAAAGCGCCGCTTCACGGTCGGGCGACCATTGGAAGGGACCCTCGTCCGGGTGCTCGAGACCGACGGCACCGAGCTCCCCTTCGAGAGCGTGGGCGAGATCGCAATCAAGGGGCCGGGGGTCATGAAGGGCTACTACCGACAGCCCATGGAAACCTCCGCATCGTTCGACAACCAGGGCTACTTCCTGACCGGTGATCTCGGCATCGTGGACGAGGAGGGATATGTCCACTTGGTGGGACGCCGGAAGGAGGTTATCATCCGCTCTGGCTTCAACGTGTATCCACGAGAAGTCGAGGATCGACTCCAGTCCCACCCTGCGGTTTGGGAAGCGGCGGTGGTCGGCGTCCCCGATCAGGTGTTGGGGGAAGCGATCTGTGCCTGCGTCGTCCCCGTCGAGGGGGCGATCGTGACCGGGCAGGAGATCAAGGACTGGTGCCGGGTTACGCTGGCGGACTATAAGGTCCCCGACCTGGTGCGCCTCCTCGACGCGTTCCCTCTCACGGGCACGGGGAAGGTCAGGCGCGTTGAGCTCGCCCGCATGGTTCAGGCGGAGCAGCAGAGCCGACGCGCTTGACGGGTGGCACGCCGGGCGGCGCGGATGCGCCCCGGTGCGACGCCACCGCCACGGAGGTGTCCCGGAACGGTCCGGGCGCCTGACCCGGAGGCCCAAGCTGGCCTCCCGGTCGTCGGGAGGCTTCCCCGACCCTCTCCATGACTCCGGTCGTGGACTCGGGTGGGGAGGTCTCGCGGCACGACATCACAGCGCTGCGAGGCAAAAAATCGCATGGCGATGCATCTCACCAAGGCGCCCCATCAGGGCGCCCGGGATCCACTCAACGTGGCTCCCAACGCCGCTCTCCTCATCGACTTCGACAACGTCACGATGGGGATGAGGAGCGACCTCTCCAAAGAGCTCAAGACCCTCCTCAACTCCGACATCATCAAGGGCAAGGTCACGGTCCAGCGCGCATATGCGGACTGGCGCCGTTACCCGCAGTACATCGTGCCCCTGTCGGAAGCGTCGATCGATCTCATCTTCGCTCCCGCCTACGGGAGCAACAAGAAGAACGCGACCGACATCCGTATGGCCATCGACGGGATTGAGCTGGTGTTCATCCGGCCCGAGATCGGGACCTTCATCCTGCTCACGGGCGACAGCGACTTCTCGAGCCTGGTGCTCAAGCTCAAAGAGTACGGCAAGTACGTGATCGGCGTAGGGATCCAGGAGTCCAGCTCGGACATCCTGGTCCAGAACTGCGACGAATACTACAGCTACACGAGCCTGTCGGGACTGCGGAAGACGACCGACTCGGACCGGCAGGCGATCGACCCGTGGGTGCTGGTCGAGCGCGCGGTCGAGCAGATGACGCAGCGCGACGACGTCATGCGCTCGGACCGCCTCAAGCAGGTCATGGTCGAGCTCGATCCGGGCTTCGACGAGGGCGAGTACGGCTTCAGTAAGTTCAGCCGCTTCGTCACCGAGGCGTCGTCCAAGGGGCTGCTCACGACCCGCAAGCTGGAGAACGGCCAGTACGAGGTCGGTCCCGGAAAGCGCGCCGCACGCAAGGCCGAGGAGGATCGGGCCGAGGAGCCCCGCCCCCGCTCGGAGGAGCGCGGGCGTAGCGGCAGGGAGCGCGGCGACGAGCGGCGTCCGCGTGGGCGCGACGGGGACAGCAGCGGACCGGCTCGGGGAAGCGAGCGAGTTGCCGAGCCGCGCGAACATGAGGTCGCTGCTCCGCCGAGCGGCGGCGTGCCCGAAGTGCCGCTCCAGGTGGCGTACGATCTGCTGCGCCGCTCGTTGGAACGGCTCAAGGCCGACGGACGTGATTCGGTGCGCGATTCCGACGTGAAGCGGAAGATGCTGGAGCTCGACGGCGCGTTCGACGAGACCAACCTCGGCTTCAGCAAGTTCAGCCGCTTCCTGCGCCAGGCGCACGATCACGAGGTAGTGGATCTGCACAAGCGCGAGAGCGGCAACTATGAGGTCTCGCTCCCCGCCGGCCGCGGTGGCGAGCGGTCTGCTCCGCGGGAGACGTCCTCCGCGCCGCGCGTTGATACGGCGTCGATCCCCTCGGCGCCCGTCCCGGCGCAGCCGAGGTCGACGTTCGCGTCGCCGCCCCCACCCGAGCCGAAGGAGTCCGTGCTGGCCGCATTGAGCCGCCGCTTCAGTCTCGGTCACCTGCTCGGCACGCCCCCCAAGAAGCCGACCGAAAGCCCGCCGGAGTCGCCCTCCGTGAACACGGCGCCGCCGCCGTTCGCACGCGAGGAGCCCGCGCTGGAGCGGCCGACCTTGAACCGCTTCGACGCGGAGCGCCCCGCGTTCCGGCAGGAGTCGTTGCACGCGGTTCGCGACGACGCGCCGGTCGATCAGGTCGAGCCGGGGAACGCGGAGCGGCCCCCCCGGCGGCCCCGCCGCAGCGAAGGGGAGCCGGGCGCCGAGCGGCCGCGCCGGCCCCGCGGAGGCAGGGGCCGCCGCGAGCCCGCGCGTGAGCAATCGGATGTAGCACCGTCGGGCGATGCGGCACAGCCCAGCGAGGATGGGTCGGCCGATGCCGCGCCGCGGCCGCGACGGTCGCGGGGCGGACAGGGTCGTGGGCGGCGGGGCGGGCAGGGCTCGAGCGACAGTCCCCGCGAGCAAGCCGAGGAGAGCCCGCAGTCCCCGCCACAGTTCGACTTCGGTCAGCCTGCCCAACCGGGGCCGGGCGTCACGCAGGCGGACGGTTTCCCGGCGCCGGCCCCCGCGGTGGCCGCGCAATTCGAGCCGAGGCCACTGGTTGAGCGTCCGGTCGAGCGCGAGGCCGCGCGCCAGATCGAGCGCCTGGACGAGCCGGCGGAGCGGTGGACCCCGCCTGTACAGCCGCAGGTGACGGGCCGCGGGGAGGAAGCGGCCGCGCCGGCCGACGCCCCCTCCGACGGACTCGACGGGCTCGAGCCCTCGCGGCTGCACGGGCGCACCAAGCGGGGACGGCGACGCTGACCGCCCCAGCACGCGGACCGCGGCGACGCAGTTCGCCGCGCGAGAACGCCACGCCGCCAGCGTGGCGTTCTGCGTTTGTGCCACCCGGCGAGGGGGCGCTCCCAACCGCGTTCTTCGCCCGCCGGGTCACAGTGGTCGCGCGCGAGCTCCTCGGCGTGCGCCTGGTCTCCACCGTGGATGGCGTGACGACCTCCGGTGTGATCGTCGAAACCGAGGCCTACCAGGGGCGGGAGGACCCAGCTTCGCACGCCGCCACGCTCGTCGGTCGCACGGCGCGCAACGCGGCCATGTTTGGGCCGCCCGGGCGCGCCTACGTGTACCGGATCTACGGGATGCATTGGTGCGCGAACGTCGTCACGGGTGCGGAAGGGGATCCCCAGGCGGTGCTGATCCGGGCCCTTGATCCGCTCCTCGGGGTGGAGGAGATGCGGCGGCGGCGGGGAGGGGCTGGCGGACTCACGTCGGGCCCGGGTCGCCTGTGCCAGGCGCTCGGGATCACGGGCGCCTTCTACGGACACGACCTGTCGTTGCCGCCGCTCGCGCTGCGGCAGGGGTGGATGGTCCCGGATGATCGAGTGGAGCGATCGGGCCGCATCGGGGTGAGCGCGGCTGCGGACTGGCCGTTCCGCTTCTTCGTCCGCGACTGCCCGGAGGTGTCGAGGTAGGGAACGCGCGACGGTGCTTCCGCGCCACCCCGTGGCGACCTACTCTGTCCCGCCCCCCTCACCGCAGCGGAGGTCACGTGCGGCCCCATCCCCCACCGGCGCCCGACGGTCTCCCCCGCAGACTGGGGCTCCTGTCGGCGGCGGCCGTCCTCATCGGCTCCACGATCGGCAGCGGGATCTTCCGCGTGCCCAGCACGGTCGCCGAGCAGGTCGGCACGGTGGGGGCGATCGTGCTTCTGTGGACGGTGGGCGCGGTGGTCGCGCTCTTCGGCGCGCTCACCCTCGCCGAGCTCGCGGTGCTGTTCCCGCGATCGGGCGGCATCTACGTCTTCCTGCGCGAGGCATACGGGCCCCTCCCCGCCTTCCTGTTCGGCTGGACCGAGCTGTTGGTGATCCGCCCGTCCGCGCTCGGCGCCATCGCGATCCTGTTCGCCGAGTATCGGGGTGGGCTGGTCGCGCTGGACGACCGCAGCGTCCGCCTGGTCGCGGCAGGAACCATCCTGCTCCTGGCGGGGGCCAACATCCGCTCGGTGACCTGGGGCGCCGCGGTGCAGAACGTGTCCACCGCCGCCAAGGTACTCGCGCTCGCTGGGCTAGCCCTGCTTGCGTTCGCGCTCGGGGACGGGAGCAAGGGCGCGCTCGCCCAGCCGATCGAGTGGGCGCCGCTGTCCTGGGGCGGGTTCGGTTTGGCGATGGTGTCGGTGATGTGGGCCTACGACGGGTGGGCCGATCTCACGTTCCTGGGCGGGGAGGTGAAGGATCCCGCCCGCACGCTTCCGCGCGCGCTGCTGGGCGGGACCGCGGTGGTCGTGGCCATCTACCTGCTGGTGAACGCGGCCTACCTGTACGTGCTCCCGGTCGCGGACATGGCGGGCCGGCCGCTGGTGGCGGCGGATGCGGCGCGCGCATTCCTCGGCCAGGCCGGCGCGGCGGTGGTCGTGGGCATGGTGATGCTGTCCGCGTTCGGGGCGCTCAACGGCGCCACCATGACGGGCCCGCGCATCTTCTTCGCGATGGCGGACGACGGCCTCTTCTTCCGCCCGGTCGCTTCGGTACACCCGCGGTGGCATACCCCGTGGGCAGCGATCGCCCTGGCCGCGCTGCTGGGGGTGGGCTACGTGTCGGTGCGTACCTTCGAGCAGCTCGCCGATTCGTTCATCCTTGGCATCTGGCCGTTCTACGCACTCGCGGTCGGGGCGGTGTTCCTGCTTCGTCGCGCCCGCCCGGAGCTCGACCGTCCGTATCGAACTGCGGGCTATCCGTGGGTGCCCGCTATCTTCCTACTCGCGTCTCTGGCGATGCTGGGGAACGCGGTGATCGAGGAGCCGGCATCGACCCTGCTCGGATTCGGGATCATCCTCGCGGGCGTGCCGGTGTTCTATCTCTGGCGGGTCGCGCAAGGGCGTCCGCGGGAGCCGCGCGCCGGAGTGTGAGGTTGCGGCACCCGGCTTGCCTCCCTTGCTACGGACCTCTCCGCCGGGGGCGCCGGGGACGCCGGGCTGGCGAGGGGCGCGATCCACCGACTCGCGGAAGGTAGACCATGACCATGGCCAAGTTCGGCGCTACCAAGGCGTTGCGGGACCCGAAGATGCTCGCGCTACTGCTGCTCGGGTTCTCCTCGGGCCTCCCGCTCTTCCTCACCAGCCGCACCCTCCAGGCGTGGATGACCGTGGAGGGGGTGGATCTGAGCGTGATCGGTTTGTTCAGTCTGGTCGCGCTCCCGTACTCGCTCAAGGTGTTCTGGGCGCCGCTCGTCGATCGCTACGTCCCCCCGTTCCTGGGTCGGCGGCGAGGCTGGCTGATCGTCACCCAGATCGCCCTGCTGATCGCGATCGCGGCGATGGCGCTCCACGATCCGCGACGGGGGCTCCAGCTGCTCGCGTTCAACGCCATCCTGATCGCGGTGTTCAGCGCGACCCAGGACATCGTGTTCGACGCGTACAAGGTGGACGTCAGCGACACTGAAGCGGAGACCGGTTTGGCCGCAGCGGTGGGCGTGTTCGGCTACCGGATCGCGCTGCTGGTAACGGGCGCCCTCGCGTTCGTGCTGGCCGATCACATGGCGTGGCGGACGGTCTACCTGTTGATGGCCCTCTTCATGGTCGTGGGGATCGTCACCACGCTGTGGGCGCCCGAGCCACGAGCTCCGGCCGCCGCCCCCCTGTCGCTGGCCGACGCGGTCAAGCTGCCGTTCATGGATTTCTTCAAGCGCTCGGGGTTCGGCCGCGCCCTCCTGATGCTCGCGTTCGTGATTTTTTTCCGGTACGGCGACGCGCTGGCGCAGAACATGGTCACCCCGTTCCTGCTCCAGAGCGGATACACGGCCACGGACATCGGCACCGTGCAGGGCGGTCTCGGTCTGGCGGCGACGATCGTGGGCGTGCTGATGGGGGGAGCGGTGGTGATGCGGTTGGGAATCGGATGGTCGCTGCTCGTGCTCGGGATCATCCAGGCGCTCAGCAACTTCGTCTACTACGGGCTCGCCCTGGTGCCCGACCGCTACCCGCTGATGGTGGGGGCGATCATCGTCGAGAACATCTCGGGAGGGCTGGGCACGGCGGCCTTCGTGGCGTTCCTGATGAGCCTGTGCAGCCACGCATTTTCGGCGACGCAGTACGCGCTGCTGTCCAGCCTGAACGCGATCAGCCGCGACGTCCTGGTGGCACCCGCCGGCGGGCTGGCCGAAGTCACGGGGTGGCCGACGTTTTTCCTGATCACCCTCGCGGCGGCTGTTCCCGGGATGATTCTGTTGTTGGTGCTGCGGCCCTGGCGTGACCGCACCGGGATGGTCGCCTCGACCGAGCCCGCGCCGCCGGACTGATCAGGGGGGCGGGGCTGCGCTGCTGTCGCCGGCCGCTTCCCGCTCGGGCTTCTGGAGCCGGAACAGGTAGACGGCCTCGCGGCCCGCGCGATCCGACATCCTCCCGAGCACGAAGTCGTCGCCGATCTGGTGGATCTCCAGGATCGACGGCGTGGTCACGTCTCCCAGGTAGCGACCCTCGGCATCGAACACCGACCAGCCCTTCCCCGCGCCCAGGTCGAACCACTGGTAGTTGCGCACCCACAGATTGCCGACGTCGTCCACGATCATCTGGTCGAACACCGGGAAGGTGTCCGCGAACACGGAGGCCTCGAGCGTCGCCTCCATGGTGGTCTCGCGCGACGTTCCCTTCACCCGATCGATCACGGCCGAGCGATAGGCGGTGATGTCGGCCTGCTGCACCGGCGTCCCCAGCTTATCCAGCCGGACGATGCGCAGGGTGCGGCCGTCGGGCGCGATCTCGCGCAGCTCGTAGCGATCCCCGGGGCCGTACCAGACGGTGGAGTCGCCCGCCGCGGCGACGCCGGTGGGGTTGAAGATGTACGCCCCGTGATCCGCGTTCAGCACGCCGTCGTCGTCCACCTCGCCGAACGTGCCGATCAGGCTCCCGTCGGTCGCGTAGTGGAGGAGTCGGGCGCGGCGCCGTCCCACCCCGGTGGCCGCGTCGTCCCACGGAAAGCGGGACCGGAAAAGGAGGGAGCCATCGCGGAACGATCCCACGGGCTGCGGCGTCTCGAGGTCGTCGCCGGGCGTCGCGAGGGTGCTGCGGACCGCTCGCTCCCCGTCGCCGCCGTAGCGCGTCAGCGACAGGTCGCCCTGGAAGACGAGCAGGGTGTCGCCGCCGAGCGGATAAACGCGCAGCGGGGGGGCTTTCTCCGCCGCGTCGGCCGCCAGGGCGATCGTGCGCACGTGGCCGCCCTGCGCGTCGAACACGCGGATGTCGCCGAGCCCGGTATTCGCGACCACGATGCCCCCGTCGGCCAGCCTGCGCGCGTGTGCGACGCGGTAGAGCTCGTGGTCCGGATTGCCCAGGACGTTGCCGACCTGGAGGGTGGGATTCCCCGACAGCGCCCACGCGTCTTCGCGTCCCCAACCGCGCTGGGCAGGGTCGTTGGAGACGATGCGGATGCCGGCGCTGTCCGTGACCGTGGTGCCAGCGTCGGGCGCCGGGGCCGCGCAGGCGCCCAGGAGCAGCGTGCAGGCGAGCGCGGGGATCCTCATGCGGACCTCGTCCGGGATGCGGGATGGGGAGGATGGTCGGGTGGGCTACCCGCGCGAGCGGGGGCGCGATCCCTGCACCGGGCGGCGGCTCGGGGCGTCCTCGTGCCAACGTAGGACGCGGAGTAGGCGGGGTTGCGGATCCCGCCCCCGCCCGCCCGGGTACGCGGCTGCCGATCCGAAGGGCGGGATTCTCCGCGCGCCGCCGCCACCATGAGGGATGGGACTTCGTGAACATCGTCGTCTGTGTGAAGCGTGTCCCGGACACCGAGGCGCGCATCAAGCCCGCCGCAGGCGGGACGGGAATCGATCCGGCCGGCCTCAAGTTCGTCATGAGCCCGTACGACGAGTTCGCGCTGGAGGCCGCGCTCCGCACCCGCGATGCGTCCGGATCGGGAGAAGTCATCGCGGTCACGCTCGGCGACGCGGCGGCGGCCGAGCAGTTGCGCTCCGCGCTGGCCATGGGAGCGGATCGCGCGCTGCTGCTCAAGGGCGAGACGACCCCCGACGGGTTGGCCACCGCGCGTGCCCTCGCGGCCGAGCTGGGCCCGATCGACGCGTCGCTCTTGCTGTTCGGCATCAAGGCCATGGACGACGACCAGCAGCAGGTCGGCCCGATGGTGGCGGTGCTGCTCGACCGCCCGTGCGTGACGGCCGTGTCCGAGCTCACCATCGAGGGGGAAAGGGCGATCTGCCACCGGGAGGTGGAGGGGGGGGTGGAGGTGGTCGAGGTGGACCTGCCCGCGGTTCTCACGATCACCAAGGGTCCGTACGAGCCGCGCTATCCATCTTTGAAGGGAATCATGGCGGCGAAGAAGAAGCCCCTGGAAGAGAAGGTGGCGCAGGCGATGTCCCCGCGGCTCACCGTCGAGCGGCTCGAGCTGCCGCCCGAGCGGCCCGCAGGTCGCATCGTGGGTCGGGGTCCCGACGCGGTGCCCGAACTGGTGCGGCTGCTGCGCGAAGAAGCCAAGGTCCTGTGACGGAGAGCGGCATGGCCGATGTGTTGGCGGTGGTGGAGCAAGAGGACGGCACGCTACGGGGCGTGTCGGCCGAGGTCGTCACGGCTGCGGCGGATGTGGCGGCCGCGCTGGGCGGCGAGGTCCATGCGCTCCTGCTTGGCGGATCCGGAGTCGCGGCGGCGGCGGGTGCGCTCGGCCGCTACGGCGCGGCGCGCATCAAGGTTTTCGAGCACGACGGTCTCGCGCGCTACGTCCCCGAGAGCTACGCGTCCGCGGTGGCCGCCGCCGTGCGGCAGGAGAGCTACGCGACCGTGCTGTTCCCCGCCACCGCGCAGGGGAGGGACCTCGCGCCGCGCGTCGCGGCGTTGCTCGACGTCCCGCTCGCGACCGACGCAACCGCGCTGGAGACGGCGGGTGGCGTGCTGGCGGCGGTGCGCCCGGTGTACGCGGGCAAGGCGTTCGCCCGCGTGCGCTCGCAGGCGACCCCTTTCCTCGTCTCCATCCGTCCGCACGTCTTCCAGCCGAAGGAACGCGCGGCGGCGGGCCTGGTGGAGACGATCACCGCCGAGGTCGCGCCCGCTCGCTCGCGCGTGCGCGAGTTCCGCGCAGCCACCGGCAGCGCGCTGGACGTGGGCGAGGCGTCGATCGTGGTGTCGGGAGGGCGCGGCATGAAGGATCCCGCGCAGTGGAGCGTGCTGGAGGAGCTGCGCGAGGCGATCGGCGAGGGCGCGGCGCTGGGCGCGTCGCGGGCGGTGGTGGACGCCGGGTGGCGCCCGCACGGCGAGCAAGTGGGGCAGACGGGCAAAACGGTCGCGCCCAAGCTCTACTTCGCGATCGGCATCTCGGGGGCGATCCAGCACCTGGCTGGCATGCGCACGTCAGGCACCATCGTCGCGGTCAACAAAGATCCGGACGCCCCTATCTTCAAGGTCGCCGACTACGGCATCGTCGGGGATCTCTTCGAGGTCGTTCCTCGGCTCGCCCAGGAGATCCGCGCGCGCCGCCGATCCTGAAGCCCGCGCTCGCGCTCGCGGACGGCCGCCGAGGAGCGGTACAGGGTCGCGCTCCCGACCCCAGCGCCACAGCTCGAAGTGAAGATGCGGGCCGGTGACCTCACCCGTCGCCCCGCTGAGCCCCACCGCGGTTCCTCCCCCGATCACGTCGCCGGTGCGGACACGCAGCTCGGAGAGGTGGGCGTACACGGTGAGGACCTCGCCCCCGTGATCCATCCACACCACGGTGCCGTAGCCACCCATGGTGCCCGCGAATCGCACCCGCCCCGGGGCCATCGTTCTCACCTCGGTTCCCTTCGGCACGTCGATGTCGATGCCGCGATGGACTTCGGGTAGAAAGCCGCGCCAGCGCAGGCCGAACGGCGAGGTCACGGTGCCGTCCACCGGCCAGCGTGGGATGGCGCAGCCGGCCGCGGCCACCAAGGCGAACAGGCTCACGGCCCGTCGCATCATCGCGCCGCGGTGGCCGCGTCGCCGTACGGGAGGCGGAGCAGGAGGACCGTGACCGGGCTCCCGGCGGGGATCTCCTCCGTCCCTTCGGGCACCACCGCCAGCCCGTCGGCGCCGGCCAAGCCGCGGACCAGCCCGGATCCCTGAGGTCCGGTCGGGAGCGCGATGAGCGTGCCCGCGCGCGCGTCCAGCCGCACGCGCAGGAAGTGCGTGAGATTGAACCCGCCCGCGAGTTTGCTTCCCGCCACCGCCTGGATCGCGGGCAGGTCCAGCCGGCGGTGACCGGCGAGACGGCGCAATGCCGGGCGCACGAACAGGTGGAAGGTGGCGAACGCCGATGCGGGATTGCCGGGGAGCCCGAGGACGGGAAGGGAGGAGCCGTCGGGACGGGGGAGCGACCCGGCCGAGAAGGGGCTTCCCGGTCGGATCTTCACCCGCCAGAAGTCGATGCTCACGCCCAGCTCGCCCAGCACCTGACCAAACAGGTCGGTGGCCCCGAGCGCGGCGCCGCCGACGGTGACCAGCAGGTCCACCTCCGCAGCGCGCGCGAATTCTATCCGCTCGCGCAGCGCGGTTACGTCGTCTCGCACCGGGCCGAGCGCCACCACCTCGGCGCCCAGCTCGACCGCCGCGGCCAGCAGGAGCGGTCCGTTCGTGTCAGGGATGCCGCGGCCGGCGCGCACGTCGTCGAAACGATCGGGTCCGCGCAGCTCGTCCCCGCTGGTGAGCACGGCGACCCGGGGCCGCCGGTGCACGCGCACCTCGCCGAGGCCCGCTGCCGCCGCGAGCGCGATTGCACCGGGGCCGAGCGTGTCCCCCGGCTCCAGGATCGCGTCCCCGGCCCTCATATCCTGGCCCCCGGGTCTGAGGTTGCGGCCGCGGTCGCGGGCGGAGCGCACGCTCACGCGGTCGGGACGGACCTCGCGGTCGGTGTCCTCGACGCGGACGACCGAGTCGGCGCCGCCCGGGATGGGGCCGCCGGTCATGATGCGGAGCGCCTCGCCCGGCGCGAGCGTTCCCTCCCACCGGATCCCCGCGCGCGCCTCCCCGACCACGCGCAGCTCGACGGGCGCGTCCGGCCGCGCGTCGGCCACGTCTTCGCCGCGCACGGCGTAGCCGTCCATCGCGCTGTTGTCCCAGGGTGGGAGCGTCGCCGGAGCGAGCACGCGGGTGGCGATCGCCCGATCGAGGGCGGCGGCGAGCGCAACGGTTTCGGTGGGCAGGGGAGAGACGAGCGCGAGCACCCGCGCGCGCGCCTCATCGACCCGAAGCCAATCCGCCGCGGGCCGCTCGGGCCAGGTCAGAGCGCGCCCGTCACCAGCGGTACGCGACACCGAACCCGATGCTGCTGGCGTTCACCCACTCGGAGGTGCCGACGTCGGTGAAGCCGCGCGAGGAGAGGCGGAAGCCGTCCGGCGTGTCGAGCTTCCACACGTGCAGCAACGCGTCCCCGCGCACGATCCAATGGTCGGTGGCGAACCAGCGCACGCCGCCGCCCAGCACGCCGACGACCGCGGTGCCGAAGTCGAAGCGGTCCTGCTCGCCCAGGTCGTCCTCGATCGCCGCGGGCTTGGCCAGATCCCACAGGGCGCCGGCGCCGGCCAGCGCGAACGGATTGAGGTGGTGCCATGTGCGGGGGCCGGTGAGGCTCAGCTTCAGACGGACGTCCGCGCCGACCAGGGTCGCGTCCGCTTCCCCGATCCGGCGACTCCCTTCCTGCCGCCGCGGGTCGATGACATCCCGGGTGGTAGGGATCCATTGGGCAACGCCTTCCAGCGAGATGGGACCGGAGAGCTCGATCCCATAGCGGACGCCCACCATCGGTCCGGCGCCCGGCCCGTACTCGAAGCGGCCGGTGCCGGGGGCGATCCACCCCACGAACGCGCCGGCCTCCTGCTTGGTCTCGAAGAACCGGAAGGGGGAGGGGATCGACTGACCGGCGGCGTGGCCGCGGGTGAGGCCGGCGAGAAGCGCGGTGACGAGCAGGTTCTTGAGGCGCATCGGCTCGAAGATCGGGGGGTCGGGGCTGGAGGGAGCGGCGGCGCACCACCGAGCCCTGAGCGAGGCCGCCGCGCGTTGACGCTCCCCCGGTTCCCGGTCACATTCCCGGGTGTCGGGGGACGCGCCGCGCTGCTCGGGGCCGCGTCTTCAACCCCTCACCCTCCGGTTCGTTTCCGCATCCAATGACGAGCTTGCACCGCGCCATCCAGCGCGGGATCCTCGTGCTCGCGCTCGCCCCGCTCCCCGCGGCGGCGCAAGCGGGCAACGTGCGCGCGCGCGAAAACCTCCGCGCCGCGCCCAATGGCGATGTGATCGGAGTGGTCGAGCCCGGGCTGGTCGTCGCGCCGGTCGGACGCCGTGACCAGTGGCTTCAGGTCGACGTCGAGGGCTGGGTGTGGATGAATTCGCTCAGGACCACGGCCGCCGCCGGGCACGATCTCGTCGTCTCTGCCGCCGCGGGCGAGAACCTGCGCGCCCGCCCCTCCGGCGCGATCCTCGGCCACTTCGGACGCGGCACCCTGCTGGACGAGCAGGAGCGGCTGCCGGGCTGGATTCGGGTCCGGCGGCGCGGATGGATCTGGGGACCGTCGGTCGATTCGGCTTCGGCGCCGCAGACCCCCGCGCCCGCCCCGTCTCGGACTCCGGCTGTGGGGTGGTCCGCCGCTCCCGCGGAACCGTCTGCCGCTCCCGCCCGCGCTGCGACGGCTGCGTCCGGTGTGCGCACGGCGGGCACGGCAGGCGCGGTGATCCTGGGAGGTCCCAGCGGCGACACGTTGGCGCGGGTCCGCCCGGGTGCCCAGCTCCAGGTGCTCGCGCGCGAGGGCAACTGGGCGCGGGTGCGCGTGGAAGGGTGGACGTGGCTCCCCGCCGCCGACTCCGCGGCCGACATGACCGTGGTGGACGCCACGCCCGCCCAACTCGCGGCCGACCCGGAGCGCTATCGCGGCCGGGTCGTGTCGTGGGATCTGCAATTTCTCTCGCTCGAGCGTGCCGAGCGCATCCGCACCGAGGTCTTCGAGGGCGAGCCGTTCCTCCTCACCCGGCATGCGGGGGGAGGATACGCGTACGTCGCGCTCCCCCAACACCTCCTCGCCAAGACGGGCAATCTCCTCCCGCTCGAGCGCATCACGGTGGTGGGACGGGTGCGTGCCCCCGCTTCGGCGCTGACCGGCAGCCCCATCCTCGACCTGATCGACCTCGTCCGCGCGCGTGACCGGCGCTGACGTCCGACGACCGCTGAGCCGCCGGGGCGCCGCCGCGGGTTTGCTCTTGGTCGCGTGGACGGGGGCAGGATGTGGGGACGGTCCGGTCGGACCCGACCCCGGCCCCCTCCTGATGTCGGTGTCGGGTGCCACGGTGCAGCTCGCCGGACCCTCCGCGGCCGTGGCCGAGCCGTTGCGCGTCGCGGTGCGGAGGGTCTCCGATCTGGCACCCGTGGAGGGGATCGAGGTGCGCTGGGAGGTGCTCGAGGGGGCGGGGATCGGCCTCAGCTCCACGACGGTCCGCACCGACTCGGCGGGCCTGGCTGCCGCCCTGGTCGTGCTCGGCCCCCAGAAGGGCCGCTACCGCGTCCGCGCGCGCGCCGCCGAAGCCAGCGTCGAGTTCGAGCTGTGGGCGGTGGACGCTCCCGTCCTCGAGTCCGCCCCCGCGTCCGCCCGCACGGGCGACACCCTACGGCTGGGCGGTCGCGGCCTCGCGCCTGTCCCTGGCCACGCGGGCGTCCTCTTCGGCACCGTGCGCGCGCGCGTGGTTCGCTCCGGCGCGACCGAGCTGGCGGTGGAGGTCCCCTCCTGCCTTCCCGAAGGCGTTGTGGCGGTGCGGGTCCGCCTGGGCGAGCAGTGGAGCGCCCCCCGCGCCGTACGGATCACGGGGGGAGCGTCGGCGCGCGGGGTCGCAGTCGGAGAGGCGCTGACGCTGCGCGCGGACGGCGAGGGCGGAGAGGGGTGCCAGCGCATCGAGGGCGGCTCCTACCTGCTTGTGCTCGGCGCTGCGGGGACCGTCGGCGGGGCCCGGTATCCGGTGATGGTGGCGGCGCTACCGATCGCTGCGAGCGCCGCTGTGGCGCGGGTCGGCGACGCCCCCCAGCGGGACGCCCAAGGCGACTGGGACCGGACGCTGCGGGAGTGGGAGCGCTCCCTGCTCAGTCGGCGCGGGCCTCCCGAGTTGGCACCCGGACCGTCCCTGGCCCGGGCCCCTTCGTCCGCGCTGCCCGTAGTCGGAGAGCGACGAGAGTTCCAGGTCCTGGGAGTAGGGGGAGGCTTCCGCACCGTGAGGACCGTCGCGCGCCATGTCAGCTCGGCGGCGGTGTTCTACGAGGACATCGAGGCCCCCGCGGGTCATCTCACCGCGGCCGACTTCGCCGCCTTCGGGGCCGCATTCGACGACCCCATCGAGCCGACCGTGAGCACCATATTCGGGCGGCCGTCCGACCTGGACGGTAATCAGCGCGTGATCGTGCTCTTCACCCCGGCGGTGAATCAGCTCACCGAGCGCGCTTCGCGCGACGGCTTCATCGGCGGTTTCTTCTACGGACTCGATCTGCTCAGCGCGCGCGCGCACAGCAACGGGGGGGAAATATTCTATGCGCTCGTGCCCGACCCGGAGGGGCGCTTCGGTGACCCACGCTCGCGCGAGCTGGTGCTTTCCGCCGTGCCGATCATCCTGGCGCACGAGTTCACGCATATGGTGCACTTCGCGGAGCGCGTGCTCGCGCGCGGTGCCGCGGGAGGCGAGACCGTATGGCTTGCGGAGGCCCTCGCGGAGATGGCCGAGGATCGGGTGGGTGATGCATACGCAGCGCGCGGGCAGGGAGACGTCGCGCTCGCGTTCCAGTCGGGCAACCGCAAGCGGGCGCGGCTCTTCCTCGAGGACACCGGCGCGACCAGCCTGATCACGGCCGCGGGCGCGGCCACCCTCGCCGAGCGTGGGGCTTCGTGGCTCTTCCTGCGCTACGTAGCGGAGGGGTACGGGGGGAACGCGCTGCTTCGTTCGCTCACCCAGACCACCCGCACGGGGGTGGAGAACGTGAGGGCGGCGACCGGCCGGGGGTGGCCCGACCTGATGCTCGATTGGGGCGTGGCGATGTACGATGGGGACGAGCCCGGCGTGGCGGATCCGGCGCGCGCCGATCCCCGCCATCGCTACCTTGTGCTACGCCCTCGGGAGGCGCTCACGATTCCGGGACAGGAGTATCCGCTGCGCCCGCGTGAGCTGGTGGGCGGCGGACCGCCCCTCGTGACCGAGTTGCCGAGCGGGGGGCTACTCCATCTGCGCACGGTCAACGCGCGGGCGCCCATCATTCTGACGGTCGGGGGGTACGCCGGAGTGCCCGTGCCCGCGGCCGCCGGAGTGACGCTGCGCGTGGTACGGCTGCGTTGAATCTTCGGACGGGTGCCGTCGTAGGGAGATAGACCGCGACGGGACGGGGGTGCACTCAAAGGACGGACCAGGCATCGCATGCGCTGCACCACCTGCGGCGAGCCGCTATCGGCGGGCGACGAGCACTGCCGCGGGTGCGGCTCGTCCGTGACCCATCTCGTGAATTCCGCGCCCGGACCGGTGCGCTGTTGCCCTCGCTGCAGCTATGCCGGCGAAGGTATCGGATACTTCCGGCGCCCCGGGCATCTCGCCCTGCTCGTGGGGGCGAGCTTGTTCAGCTACGGGATCGGTGGGCTGGCCTACTGGCTCGCGCGGCGCGGCGCGCTCGTCTGTCCCAACTGTGGGCTCACCTGGCACGGCGCCGCGTCCGGATTTGGACTCGAGCGGCTCGCTCCCGCGCGCGGAAGGGGCGGGTCGTTCCGCCGACCGCGAAGCGAGGAAGCGTTACCGTCCGCCGGGCTCAAGCGACGCCTGCTCGGGATCGTGATGGTTCTCATCGCGTCCGTCGTCATCGTAGCGGGAATCGTCGATTTCGAGGCTGCCACGATCGCGGCGGGGAGCGCCCTGGGGGTAGGTGGGACCGGCACCTTTTTGTGGGGAAGGAGGGTGCTCCAGGAGCGGCGCGCGGCGCTGGCGCAGTTCATGGAGCGGCGCGTCTTGCAGCTCGCTTCCCGACGGGGCGGCACGCTCACGGTGACCGAGGTAGCCGCCGGACTCGACCTCTCGCTGCCCGCCGCCGAGCGCATCTTGGCCGTCATGGACGACGGGTTCCGGGTGCGATCGGATGTCACCGACGAGGGGATCCTCCTGTACGAGTTCCCCGAGGTTCGGCACCGTCCGGCCCTCGAGAGCCCCGATTCGTGAGACCCCAGGGAATAACGTGGCGGTTGCGATGAAGTAGAAATGTCCGCTTTGAGTGAAGTAGAGATGTCCTCTTTCGGGATGTGTTCGCTACGGTCCGGGCGAACCATGAGCCCGGAGAGAGGACGTGCTGACGTTGAGCCAGAGAGAGCGGGACGAGTTGGTCGTGGTTCGGCAGGTGGCCGAGAAGCGACTACCGATGGCGGAGGGGGCACGACGACTGGACCTGGGGACGCGCCAGATGCGTCGGAAGATGCGGAGGTACGAGGCGGAGGGAGACGCGGCGCTCAGACATGGCCTGCGTGGTCGGCCATCGAACCGGCGATTGGACGGGGAGATCAAGCGGACAGCGCTGGAGAAGGCACGTGAGCCTCTGTACCGGGACTTCGGTCCGACTCTCCTGGCAGAACACCTGGAGCGGGACGGGTGCGGGGCCGTACATCGCTCCACACTGCGGCTCTGGATGATCGATGCGGACCTGTGGGAGGCACGAAAGCGGAAGCAGCGGCACCGCAAACGCAGGGAGCGCCGGGCTGGGGTGGGCGAGCTGGTCCTGATGGATACCTCGATCCATGCCTGGCTAGAAGATCGTAGCACGGAGGAGATCGTCTTGATCGCGCTGATCGACGACGCGACCAGCCGGCTCGTGTGTCGCTTCTTCCCGCGTGGACACCGGAGCGGCGAACCGGCAGCTGCTGATCGACTACATGGTTCGTCACGGCCGGATGGGCGCCGTGTACACCGACCAGGCGAGCCACTTCCACGTGACGGCTGGGCGTAAGCAGCGGCAAGAGAATGACTTGCAGGAAGGGTTGACGCTCATCCAGCGCGGCCTTGAAGCGCTCGACATCGAGCTCATCCGCGCGCTGAGCCCGCAAGCCAAGGGACGCGTGGAGCGCCTCTTCGGCACGCTCCAAGACCGGCTGATCAAGGAGATGCGGGTCAATGGGATCGCCTCTCTGGAGGCTGCCAACCAGTTCCTCGAGAGCGCATTCATCCCCTTCTGGAACAAGCGCTATACCGTGGCACCCAGGGAGAGCGTCGACGCCCATCGTGCACTGCCGGACGGCGTCGATCTCCTGCGGCTCTTCGCCGAGACCGAGGAGCGCGTGATCGGCAACGACTTCAGCTTCCGCTACCTGAATCACTTCTATCAGATCGAGGAGCATGAGGCGGACGGGTCCATGCCCAGGAGCCGGATCACGATCGAGCAACGACTCGACGGCACGCTGCGTTTCCGGTGGCGCGAGCGCTACCTGCTGCCCACACCGCTCCTGGGCGCGCCCCCGAGGCCGGAGAAGCTGAAACCAGAGAAGCCAGCAGGGCCGCGGCCGCTCACCGGCGCAGCCGGCAAACCGCTCGGACCCGACCATCCCTGGCGGCGTTTTCCGAACCGCGTCGGCAGAGGACGCTTTACATCGCCCGCTCCGCGAGCGACGCTTTCGACTCCCCAGGCTTCGGGGACCGCGTAACCACTGAACACCCTGGAGGCAAGAGGACATTTCTACTTCGTCGTAACCCCGGACATTTCTACTTCACTGCGACAGAGAAAGGGACCTCCACGCTGGTGGCCCGCCGGCTCGCCGCCTACCTTCCACGACGCGAGCTGGGGACCCTGCGCTTCGCCCTTGACGGGATCCATCTCCGCTGGTCGGCGGACGACTTTGCGGCCCGGATCGGCCTCAGCCGACCCCATTTGAGCGTGCGCATGAAGCGGCTCGGACTCCCCTCGACTGGACACCTGCTGACCTGGGCCCGTCTCCTCCACGCGGGACGCTGGATCGAGGAGCCGGGGCGAACGGGCCAGAGCGTCTCGCGCCAGCTCGAATATTCGAGCGGAGCGGCTTTCCGGCGGGCGCTCAAGGCCTACACGGGCGCCAGCCCCACCCAGGTCGCGGAGCGCGGAGGGCTGGAATTCGTGCTCGGGCGCTTCGTCGAGCGCTGCGGCCTGCAGGCCGGCCGCGCGGTGGCCTGACGGCGCGCGCCATGCGACGCTTCGAGGACAGCGATGGACGCGTGTGGGAGGTGGTGGCGGGGCGGGAGTCTTGGGGTGCTCTGTTCGCGCTCTTCGTCCCCCTCGCCGGTCCAGATCCGGTGCGCCAGACCCAACTGCCCGCGGACAGCTGGGAGGACGCTGCGCGGATCCTGGGCGCTGCGGATGAAGTGGACCTGCGGGAGATGTTGGAGAAGTCGTTGGAGAAGGATCTCGGATGACCAGGCGGGCGGCGTGCCCGCACAATCGGGAGAGGGAGAGGAGATGAGGGAGTTCAAGGACTCCGAAGGGGCGCTATGGACCGCCACCGTGCGGGAGCGACCGGGGCCCGACTACAAGGGACGGTACCACTTCTGGGCCGAGCCGAGCTCGGGCGGCGAGTGCGTGGCGCTCCTCGACGTGCGCTGGAACAGCGAGCGCACAGCTGACCGTACGCTGGCGACGATGTCCGAAGTCGAGCTGAGGCGGCGGCTCCGTTCCGCCCTCGGGCGGGGTTCCGCGGTGCCGGCCGAGGGGCCTGCGGGCGGGGAGTGACTCCGCTCGAGGCCGTCCGCGCGCGGGAATATCCCGAGCGGACCGGAATCTTTTTCAACGCGGCGAGCTGGGGGCTCCTGCCCCGGCGTTCGGTCGCGGCGGTCGTCGACCTGACCTCCCGTCGGAATTCGGCCGCGAGCTTCGACGAGGAGGAGCTCTGGGCGATCCTGGAGAGAGCGCGCGCCGCGGCCGCCCGACTGATCGGGGCCGAGCCCGCCGAGATCGCGCTCTCGCCCAACACGTCGTACGGCGTGAACCTGGCCGCGGCGTGTGTCGCCCGAGGTCGGCCGGGGACCGTGGTCGTGAGCGCGGGGGAGTTTCCCGCCAACGTCTACCCGTGGCTCCCGCTCGAGCGCGCGGGCTTCCGCGTTCAGGTCGTGCCCACCCGAGCGGACGGATCGCCCGACGAAGACGGCCTGGCGGCGGCGCTCGACCGGGAGGACGTGCGCGTGCTCGCGCTGTCGCAGGTCCAGTTCGCGACCGGCTACCGCGCCGATCTCGCCGCGCTGGGACGCAGGTGCCGAGAGCGCGGGATCCTGCTCGCTGTAGACGCCATCCAGGGCCTCGGCGCCGCGCCGCTCGACGTGCGCCGCTGTGGCATCGACCTGCTCTCGTGCGGGGGCCAGAAATGGCTGTGCTCGCCATGGGGCTCGGGCTTCACATTCGTGGATGCCCGCCTGTACGAGCGCTTCGACCCCCCCATGGTGAGCTGGCTGGCGATGGAGGGCGCGACCGACTTCAGCAGCTTGGTGGGCTATCGATGGGATCTGCTGGGCGACGCGCGTCGCTTCGAGCTGGGTACGCTCGGCTTCCAGGACTATCTCGGGCTCGCGCTCTCCGTCGAGCTGATCCTTGAGCTGGGCCCCGATCGCATCCACGAGCACCTGATCGCCGTGCACGCGCCGCTGCTTGAGTGGGCCGACACGCGGAGTGACGTCACGGTCGTGACCCCGCGCGACCCCGAGCGGCGGGCGGGCATCCTCTCGTTCCGGATTCCGTCCACCGAGCGGGCGGCGGCGGCGCTGGCGGGAGGGGGCGTGGTGTGCGCGGTGCGGGAGGGCGCGATCCGCTTCGCGCCCCATTTCTACAATACTGTGGACGAGATGCGCGCAGCGGTCGCGCTGCTGGAGCGGGTGTAGCGCTCCATCAGCCCTGGGTCGAGGCCGGGATCCGGATCTCCTGCCCGACCTGGAGGCGCCGCGGGTTCACATCCGGGTTCGCTTCGAGCAGCGCGTTCACCGACACATCGTAGGCGCGCGCGATCACCGAGAAGTTCTCTCCCGACTTCACCTTGTGGGCCTGGACGTCGGCGCGATCGGCCGGGGGCGTCGGGTCGTCGCTCCGCTCCGGCGCTGGCACCATCAGCGTCACACCCGGCATCAGTCGGCGGGGAGACAGGCGCGAGTTGGCGGCGACCAGGGCGTTGAGCGTCACCCCGTAGCGGCGCGCGATCACGGTCAGGTTCTCGCCGGACCGGACGGTGTGGCTGCGCGGCCCCGACGCGGCGGTGCTGTCCAACGGCGCCGCATCGGACGCCAGCCGCAGCTCGGCGCCCGCCGGGTCGAAGGGTCGCTCGAACGACGCGAGGCTCACGCCGATCCGGTCCTCGATCCGCTTGGCGCCCCAGGTCGTGGGCACGTCGTTGGCGATGATGCTGAACAGGATGCGCTCACCATTGACCGATCGCACCACGCCCGAGAGCGCCGAGACGTGCTCGATGGTGCCGGTCTTCGCCCTCAGGTTGCCCGCCGCCGGGGTTTGGTACATGCGCCTGAGCTCGCGGGGATTGCCTGCTTCCGGAAGTGTCTCCCAATACAGCGTCCACAGGTCCGTGCGGGCCATGTGGCGGAGCACGTCCACGAACGTGGCGGCGCTGATACGATTGAGGGACGACAGACCGGAGCCGTCCAGCATGCGCAGGCCCGCGGTGTCGGCCTTCACCTCGTTGGCGAGGAAGCTGCGCACGACGGCGGAGCCGCCCGCGAAGGAGCCGTCGCCGGCGACGACGCGGCCGATCGTCTTGAGGGTGATCTCCGCGAACAGGTTGTGGCTCTTCTTGTTGACGATCTTGAGGTAGTCGAGAAGTGGCGGTGACTCGTGCCGCGCAAGCACCCGTGGTCCCCTGTGCGCAGCCGCGACTCCGGGAGCCCACAGGGAGCGGCCGGTGACGCGCGACGCGGACGGCCCGGCCACCGTGCGCGCTCCGCCGATTACCCGGATGCCGCGTGCCTCGAGCACCGTTTCCAGCACGCTGGCGGCGTACTGCGCCGGATCCGGCACGGTCATCTGGCGCCACACCTCGCGGCCGCGAGGGGCGATCGCTCCATCGATGGTGATGGGCTGCGTGGGGTCGTTGCGGCGGATCGTCACCCGGCCGCCGCCGCCCCCCGTGCGCGCGGTGACGCGCATCGGCACGTCCGCCCCTTCGGGGATGGTGTGGATCGCGGGAGTGCCCCCGGTCGCGGACGGGACGACCCGCAGCGTGACCATGTTCTCGTTCAAGGTGAGGCCCGAGCTCGGTGCCGTGAACCAGTCGTTGAGGTCTTCCGGATTCCACCCCTCGCCGAGGAGGGGTCCGGAGAAGAACGTGCCGTCTCCCAGGACGGCGCCTTCCACCACCGAGATCCCCGCGCGCGCGAGCGAGTTTGCGAGCGCTTCGAAGAGTTGGCTCCCGGTATCCTCCGAGAGTCCGGGATCCCCGGTCCCATACAGCACCAGGTCTCCACGCAGGCGGCCGGCCTCGACGGGGCCGTCGGCGAGCAGGAAGGTCTGGTAGCGGAAGTCGGGGCCGAGGTAGCGGAGCGCCGCGGCGGTGGTGAGGAGCTTCATGTTCGAGGCGGGCGCGAGGAGGTCCCGCGCACCCCTCGCGTACAGGGTGTCCCCGGTCTCCAACGAGAGCGCGAGCACGCTGTAGCGCGCGGAGCGCCAGCCGTTGCTTTCCACCGCCCCCCGCAGCACCTCGCGCAGATGCCGGACGCGGTCGTCCAGCAGCTCCTCCTCGCCGCCGCGGCCCGCGGGAGCGGCCGCGAGCGTGAGCGCGAGCGTGGCCAGCGCCGCGGCCCGCAGGAGTCGCCCGTGTGCGGTGGGAAGGGTGCGCCTACGCTCCGTCATTCGGGCCAGGCCTCGGTGGGGAGACGGGTACCGCCGCGTTGGAACGTGCAAGGACCGCACCTCGGGCGGCAGCCGGCGTCGCTCAAGAGGCCGGGACCCCGCCCTCGGGGATGCCCGCCCACAGCCCGTCCAGCGGATCCTGGCCCGGGAGGGGGATGATCACCCCCGGATTCATGATCCCCTCCGGGTCGAGGTGCCGCTTCACGGCGCGGAAGGCGGCCGCCAGCGGCGGGGACCAGATCCGATCCAGGTAGGGCGCGCGCACGCGGCCGTCGCCGTGCTCGCCGCTCAGTGTCCCGCCCAACCCGGCGACCAAGTCGACGGTTTCCTCCAGGATG
>CAXNGW010000005.1:0-40775 GCA_964201975.1 Longimicrobiales bacterium
AGCTGGCGCTCGACGGGGAGGAGGCCACGCTGCGGGGCCGCATCGAGGAGCGCGTCATGCCCGCGCTCGAGCACGCGCAGCGCGCTGCGCTCCTCTTTGTGGACGCGCTCGAGGCGCGCGTGCCGCTGGCCGCCGGCGAGCCGGCGCGCCTGGGACCGGGCGGGATCGGCGAGCCGGCCGACGACCCCGAGGTGGCGGACGCGATGGCGGGGCTGCTCGACACGCTCGGCCGCCTCGGGCGCGAGCTCGCCGAGCTGCGCGACCGCATCGAGCTGGACGAGGCGCGCGCGCAGCGCCTGGAGGCGCGGCTGCTCGATGTGCGCAGCATCGAGCGCCGGCTGGGCGCCGCCGCCCACGCGGTGCGGCTGGTGCTCGCTCCGGACGACGACGACAAGGCGTCCTGGGTGCGCTGGATGGAGTCCAGGGGTCGGGGTCGGCAGGGGAACCTCGCGCTCGCCGCGGCCCCGATCGACTTGGGCGCCGTTCTGCGCGACTCGCTGTTCGGGAGGAACGAGACCGTCGTGCTGTCGTCGGCCACGCTCGCCACCCGCGGCGGCTTCGACTTCCTGCGCGGCCGCCTCGGCGTGGACGCCGCCGGGCTGGAGCGGATGGAACGGGCGCCGACGGTGGTGGAGGAGGTGGTGCCCTCGCCCTTCGACTTCGCGCGCCAGACGCTGCTCGTGGTGCCGACCGATTTGTGCGAGGTCGGTCCGGGCGCGGAATCGTTCGCGCGCCTCCAGGAGGAGACCGCGCGCGTCGTGCTCGCGACCGCGGCGCTGACCGGGGGCGGTCTGTTCGTGCTGTTCACCTCGCACCGCGCGCTGCGTCGTGTGGCCGAGCTGCTGCGCGCGGCCGGGGCGGAGCGGCGCTGGCCGCTGTTCGTGCACGGCGAGGACGACCGCCACCGGCTGCTCGCGCGCTTCACCGCGTCGGGATCCGGCGTGCTGCTGGGCACCGCATCCTTCTGGGAGGGCGTGGATGTGCCGGGGGATCCGCTGCGCGGGCTCGTCATCCAGAAGCTTCCCTTCCGCGTCCCCACCGAGCCGGTGACGGCGGCGCGCCTCGAAGCGATCGAGGCCGCGGGGGGCGACGCGTTCAACGCGTACCTGCTCCCGCTCGCGGCGCTCAAGCTGAAGCAGGGCTTCGGGCGGCTCATCCGAACGCGCAGCGACCGGGGGGCGGTGCTCCTCCTCGACCGTCGCTTCGTGACCCGGAGCTACGGGCGCTACCTGCGAGATTCCCTTCCCGCGGCGCCGCTCGTGAAGGGCCCTTGGGACGACGTGGAGCGGGCGCTCCGCATCTTCTATCAGCGCACCTGACCGGCGACCGTTGCCTCGCTCCGGCGCGCGCTTACATTGCGGCGCCCTGCGAGGTGGTCTTTCCCGAGCCCTGACGGCACAATGAGTCGAATCTTCGGTTTCCTGATCGGTCTCGCCTGGTTGGGTTTCGCGGCCGGCGCCTTCAAGAACTCGGCGGCCGGCTGGAGCATGGACGCCTCCGACCTCGGCTTCTGGTGGGGCGTGGTGGGCGTGGCCCTGACGATCGCCGCCGGCGCGGCGCTCGTGGGCACGTGGCTGCACACGCAGCCCCGCCACGACTGATGGCCCTTGCGACCCGCCCGTCCAAGATCCTGTGCGTGGGCCGGAACTACGCCGCCCACGCCAGGGAGCTGGGCAACGAGCTCCCGCCCGAGCCGCTCGTCTTCTTCAAGCCTCCGTCGTCGCTGATCGGCGATGGCGACGAGATCGTGATCCCGTCCTGGGCGGGGCGCATCGAGTACGAGGGAGAGATCGCGGTCGTGATCGGACGAGCGGCGCGCAGCGTGTCGTCTGCGGACGCGTGGAAGCACGTGAGCGGCATCGTGCCGCTCAACGACGTCACCGCTCGCGAGCTGCAGAGGAAGGACGGTCAATGGGCGCGCGCGAAGGGGTTCGACACCTTCTGCGCGGTGGGGACGCCGGTGCCGCTCGGCGACCGCGACCCGAACACGATCGAGGTCATCACGCGCGTGAACGGCCAGGTCAAGCAGCACGGCAAGGCCAGCGACATGGCGTTCCCGATCGCGTACGTGATCGCGTGGTGCTCGAGCTTCGCCACCCTCGAGGAGGGCGACATCATCACGACCGGCACGCCCGAGGGCGTGGGGCCGCTCGTCCCGGGCGACGAGGTGGAGGTCGAGGTCCCCGGCGTGGGGATCGTGCGCAATCCCGTCGTGAGGGGAGTGGAGGCGCCGCCTCCGCTGCGGCCTTAGCGCTGCGGTTTCGCGCGCCGGAGGCTGTGTGCACGCGCAGGAACCGCTCCTGGAAGGCGGGTTAGAAGGAACGATGGAAGCCCCTGCATCGCGCCGCGTCATCGCACCACCCGGGAAGCCCTTCTCGGGACGACTGCCGTCGCAGCGGGCCTCATGGCTCGTTTGGGTCGTCCCCGCGGCCGCCGCGCACGTCGTCCTGCTCGTGGTCCTCCTGTCCGACCCCGC
Source organism: Longimicrobiales bacterium (assembly GCA_964201975.1). Classification (GTDB taxonomy): domain Bacteria; phylum Gemmatimonadota; class Gemmatimonadetes; order Longimicrobiales; family Gaopeijiaceae; genus UBA2988. Next base: position 2,477 of record CAXNGW010000005.1, read on the forward strand.
CGCCACCGTCCGCCCCGATCGCCCGCTCCCGACGTGGGCGATCGCTCTCTCTCCGCCGTTGCCCGACGAGTCGTACACGATCCGGCTGCCGCCGCCGCGCGTGCTGAGCGAGCCGGTGCCCGCGCGTGCGCCGCAGCGGGGCGTCCCGCTCGTGCGGGCGCCGGTGCTCGGCCCGAGAGCGGCGGCTCCGGGCGCTCCTGCGGCCGCGGGAGCCGGAGTCCCCGCGAGGCCCGCTCCCCCGGGGCCTGCGGCCGGCCCCGGCCCCGGCCCGCGGCGCACGGCCGCCGAGCGCCTCCGGCCCGAGCACCGCGATCCCCGGCTGTGGACACCGCTCCCCGAGGAGATCGTAGGACTGTCCGAGGCGCAGCGGGCGCAGCTCGAGCTGGACGTGGCGATCCGCGAAATAGCGGATTCGATGACCGTGCTCGCTGAGGCGGGCCGCCGCGCCACCGATTGGACGTACACCGACGCGCAGGGCCGCCGGTGGGGGATCGCGCCGGGCTCCCACGGGATGGTCAACCTCCACCTGGGCGGGATCACGATCCCGCTCCCCTTCGGGTTTTCCGCGCCTCGCACCGCCGACGCAGCGCGGCGAAGCAGCCAGGACGCCGAGATCGCCTCCCAGGCGGGGCGCGCGGAGGCGGCCGCGTCCCGTCGGGACCGGGCGGCCGAGATCCGGCGACGTCGGGACGCCGACCGGACCCGGGAGCGGGCCGCGGCGCGTCCCGACACGGTGGGCGGGGCGTAGAAAATGGATTCTATGGCTTCGCCGGAAACACCGGTTTGCCTTTGATATCCCCTCGGTGGCGCCCCAAACGACAGTTCGACTCCCCCGGATCGGATCGACCCTTCGTGGACCTCACGATCAACTCGGGCAGGGCGTTCTACGCCGGTCTGCTGGAGGCCCTTACCCAGGTCATGGGGACGGCCAAGGGCTACCTGTACGACCACGGGCCCCGGGTCGCCCATTTGACCCGCCAGATCGCCTCCCATCTGGGCCTCCCCGAGCGCGACGTCAGCGAGCTGATGTTCGCCTCCGTGCTGTGCGACGCCGGCATGATCGGCCTCGCCGAGGACGCCTGGGAGAATCCGGTCGCCCATCTTGATCGGGACACCCGCTCGCGCGTGCAGGTGCACCCGCTCCGGAGCGAGGCGGCCGCCACCGCCATCCCGCACCTGGAGGGGGTGGCCCCGCTGGTACGCCATCACCACGAGTGGTGGAATGGGAGCGGCTATCCGGACGGGCTGGCTGGGCTGGATATCCCGCTCGGCGCCCGCATCCTCCGGCTGGCCGACACGGTATCCGCCTTGGGCGAGAACCGCCCGCAGCGTCCGCCCTGCTCGAGCGCGGAGATCCGCCGCGTGGTGGACGAGGGGCAGGCGATCGAGTTCTGCCCCGACTTGGCCGCGGCATTTCTGACGCTGTACGACCGGCGCCGCATGCCCGAGTACCACGCGCCCACGTTCCAGCGCGTCCTCGTCGCGGCCGCCCACGGGCTGCTCCCGAGCCAGATCTCACCGCTGTCGGGAGACCAGCTTCTCGAGATCCTGTCCACGCTGATCGACGCCAAGGATCCCTACACGGCGGGCCATTCGCGCCGCGTTGCGATCCTGTCGGTCGCGGTCGCCAACCAGCTGGGCTTCGACGAGGAGATGTTGGAGACCGTGTGGGCGGCCGCCTACCTGCACGATCTGGGCAAGCTCTCGGTCCCGCTGCGCGTGCTCGCCAAGGAGGCCGCGCTGGACGAGGACGAGCGCGAGGAGGTTCGGCTCCACGCCAGCGTGGGCGCGAGCATTCTCGAGCGCATCCCCAGCCTGCGCCACCTCTCCACCGGGGCGCGCTATCACCACGAGCGCTGGGACGGCCGGGGCTACCCCGAGGGGCTCAGGGGCGACCACATCCCGCTGCTCGCTCAGGTGCTCGCGGTGAGCGACTCCTACGACGCCATGACCTCCAACCGCGCCTACCGTCCTTCGCGCGACCACGAGGTCGCGATGGACGAGATCGCCCGCGGAACCGGCGTGCAGTTCGGACCGCGCGCTGCGGCCGCCTTCCTCACCCTGCCGGACCACCTCTTCCAGTCCATCCGAGGCGCGCGGGCCCCGCTGCGCGCCGGCGCGGTCGAGCGCCGTTCCCCCCGCGTCTTCGCGCTCACCGCGGAAGCCCAGTTCCTGGTCGGCTGAGGCGCCGCTTCCGCGCCCGCCGCCGGAACCCCCGTCACACGCAGGCGTAATCGTCAGGTCGTCCGGCCCCCTGCGGCCCGCGCGAGGCGCGGGCGGGGGCCGTTGCTTTAGAGCCCCCCTCAGCGACCTGCCCGATGCCCAGAATCATCCGCCATCGCTCGGCCCCGACGGAATGGTGGTCGCCCCTGCTCGCGGGCGCGGCCCTCGGCGGGATCGCCGCCTGGCTCGTGTTGCGGAGCCGGCGCGCCCACGCGCGCCGCGAGCCAGACGTGGCGGCGTTGTCGGAGCGGCTCCGCGAGCGCACCGGAGCCGATGATCTGCGGCTGCGGTCGCTCGGCCAGGGCATCCTCGAGCTGGTGGGGAGCGCGGGAGAGGAGCTGAACGTGGCGGCGCTCCTGGAAGCGCTGGCGGCCGAGCCGGGCGTGAGCGTAGTCGTGAACCGGGTGTGGACCCGCGCGTGACCCGCGAGCTGCCTCCCCGCCTGGATCCGCGCGCCATCGAGCCGCCGCTCTACCGCAGGTGGATGGAGCAGGGACGCTTCCACGTCCCCGCGTCCGCGGTGCTCGACGAGGGACTGGATCCCTACGTCATCGTCATCCCGCCCCCGAACGTGACCGCGGTGCTCCACATGGGGCACGGCCTCAACAACACCGTCCAGGACGTGCTCATCCGCTGGCGGCGCATGCAGGGTCGGGCGGCGGAATGGCTCCCCGGGACCGACCACGCGGGAATCGCCACCCAGAACGTGGTCGAGCGCCTCCTCGCCAAGGAAGGGCGCACGCGCGACGACCTCGGCCGCGAGGCGTTCACCGCGCGCGTGTGGGAGTTCGTGCGCGAGACCGGCGGGACGATCCTCGATCAGCTCAAGGCGATCGGGTCCTCCTGCGACTGGGAGCGCACCGCGTTCACGCTCGACCCGGGGCTCAGCCGCGCGGTGCGCGAAGCGTTCGTGCGCCTGCACGAAAAAGGATTGATCTACCGCGGCGAGTACATCATCAACTGGTGCCCGCGCTGCCTCACCGCGCTCTCCAACGAAGAGGCGGAGGGGGAGGAGACGGTCGGGACGCTCTGGCACCTGCGCTACCCGCTGGGCGAGGTCGCCTGGCCGGCGGCCGAGCGGGCCGTTGCCGCGGGGGCGCAGTCCCTCACGCAGCTCCCGTCCGGCGGCTGGGTGCTCACGGTCTCGACCACCCGCCCCGAGACGATGCTCGGCGACACCGGCGTGGCGGTGCACCCGGACGACCCGCGTTACCTCGAACTGGTCGGTGCCCCCGTGCTCCTTCCGTTCACCGGGCGGACCATCCCGATCGTGGCGGACGCGCACGTGGATCCCGCGTTCGGCTCGGGCATGGTGAAGGTGACGCCCGCGCACGACCCGAACGACTTCGAGATCGCCGGCCGGACCGGTCTGCCGCTGCTGGCTGTGATGACGCCGGACGCGCGCATGAGCGACGCGGTCCCTGAGCCCTTCCGCGGCTTGGACCGTTTCGACGCGCGCAAGGCGATCGTGGCGGCGCTCGACCGCGACGGGCTCCTCGGTGGCTCCCAGCCCCACACCCACACGGTGCCGCATTGCTACCGCTGCGACACGGTGGTCGAGCCGCGTCTCTCCAAACAGTGGTTCGTGAGGATGAAGCCGCTCGCGGAGCCCGCGCTGGCCGCGTCCCGCGACGGCACCGTGACGTTCACGCCCGAGCACTGGAAGAAGGTCTACGAGCGCTGGCTCGAGAACATCCGCGACTGGTGCATCTCGCGGCAGCTATGGTGGGGGCACCGGATCCCGGTGTGGTACTGCCAGGGATGCGGCGACACGATCGTCGCGCGCTCCGATCCGACCGCGTGCCCCACGTGCGGGTCGTCCGCGCTCGAGCAGGATCCCGACGTGCTCGACACCTGGTTCAGCTCGTGGTTGTGGCCGTTCTCGACCTTAGGCTGGCCGGAGGAGACGCGGGATCTGAAGGCGTTCTATCCCGGCCACACGCTGGTGACCGCGCCCGAGATCCTCTTTTTCTGGGTGTCCCGCATGATCATGGCGGGCATCGAGTTCATGGGGGAGGTGCCTTTCCGCCAGGTGTATCTGCACGGCACGGTGCGGGACGCGCAGGGGCGCAAAATGTCCAAGTCGCTCGGCAACGGCATCGACCCGATCGAGGTGGTGGAGCGCTTCGGCGCGGACGCCATGCGCTTCACGATCGTGAGCGCGTGCGCGGTGGGCACCGACATCCACCTCGACCACGAGGACATCGAGGCGGCGTTCGCCCCGGGGCGCAACTTCGCCAACAAGCTGTGGAACGCCGGCCGCTTCGCGCTCATGTCGCTCGGTGATGGCCCGATTCGGCCACGCGGCGACGTTCGCCTGGAGCTGGAGGACCGCTGGATCCTCTCCCGCCTGCAGGGCGCGGCGGAGGGGACCACCACCGAGCTCGAGCGCTTCCGTCTCCACGAGGCCGCCGACCGCCTCTACCATTTTTTCTGGGGCGACGTGGCCGACTGGTACGTCGAGCTGGTGAAGCCGCGGCTGAAGGGGGAGGCGGGGGAGGAGAGCAGGCAGGCCGCGCGCACCGTGCTGGTGGCCGTGCTCGACGGCGTATGCCGTCTGCTACATCCGATCGTGCCGTTCGTGACTGAAGAGCTGTGGGGCGCGCTCCCGTGGCCGACGGGCGCCCAGCGCCCGGAGGCGCTCATCGTCGCGCCCTGGCCGATCGCGGATGCGGCGCTCCAGGACGCGGACGCGGGAGCGTGCATGGCCGCCTTCCAGGAGCTCGTCACGACCGTGCGCAGCCTGCGCAAGGAATACGGCATCGCGGAGGGGCAGCTGGTGACGCTCGCGCTCGCGGGGGACGGCACCCTGCGCGAGACGCTGGACGCGCAGGGCAGCGCGCTGGCCCGGCTCGCGCGCGTGGGCGAGGTGCGCTGGGAGGCCCCCGCGCCCGGCGCGATCGGCGCGCACGCGGTGCTCCAGAATGGCGGCACCGAGCTCTTCCTTCCGCTCGCAGGGGTGATCGACCTGGGGCGGGAGCGCGAGCGCCTGCGCAAGGAGACCGCGCGGCTCGACGGTGTCCTCGCGGGGGCGTGGAAGCGTCTCACCAACCACCAGTTCGTGTCGCAGGCGCCCGCGGAGGTGGTGGCGAAGGAGCGCGAGCGCGCCGCCGCCGTCGAGGATCAGCGAAAGAAGCTGCTCGAGAAGCTTTCTCTCCTGGAGGGCGGGGCGTGACCTCGCCGCGGGCCGCAGCGCTCGCGGCGGCGGTGCTGGTGTGGGCGGCGGCGTGTGCGCGGCCGGGCTCGCCGCGAGGCGGCCCGGAGGACCGGCGTCCGCCGGTCGTGGTGGCCGCAGTGCCCGCGCCCCGTGCCCGGGTGGACGATCCCGCCGCGGTGATCCGCTTCCAGTTCAGCGAGCGCATCAGCGAGCGGCCCGTACGCGGCACCCTCGACGAGGCGGTCCTGGTGTCGCCGGCCACCGGTCCGGTTCGGGTCGAGCACGGCCGCGACTGGCTCCAGGTGCACGTGGAGGGTGGGCTCCGCCCCGGGTTGGTCTACCGCGTCACCGTCCTGCCCATGATCGCGGACCTGTTTGGCAACGCGATGGCCGAACCGTTCGATCTGGTGTTCTCGACCGGCGGAGAGTTCATCGAGAACGCGATCGCCGGACAGGCGCTGGACCGGATCACCGGCCGTCCACTGCCGGACCTCACGGTCCAGCTGCTCCCGGTCGGCCCCGTGCCGGATACGCTCGCGCTGGTGGCGCGCACCGACGACTCCGGGCTCTTCTTTTTTCGCTTCGTCCCGCTCGGGCGGCACAACCTGGTGGCGTTCCAGGATCAGAACCGGAACGGCCGCAGGGATGCGCGCGAGCCCTTCGGCGAGCGCGGCGTGTTCGTGGGCGAGGATACCGAGCCCCTCCTCGCGGACCTCGCGGTGCTGGAGCCGGACTCGAGCGTTGCCACGCTCCTCAGGACCGAGATCATGGACTCGGTGACGCTGCGGCTGGTTTTCTCCGACCCCATCGATCCCGCGAGCACGGGCGACGCGGCGGTCTCGCTGTCGGCTCCGGAAGGGAAGTCCGCCCCCGGCGTTGCCGCGCTCCTCCACCCTGCGGCGTACGAGGCCCGGCGCGACAGCGCGGGAGCCGCGGCTGGCCAACCGCCGCGCGGAGGGCGGCTTCCGGGCTCCGGCGACGCGCTGGCGGGGCCCGGCCAGGAGCGCGGCGGTCTCCCCCGCGGCCTGCCCCTGCCGCGTGCGGAGCTGATCGCGGTGCTGGACGCGCCGCTCGAGGTGGGGGTGCGGTATCGGGTGAGCGCCACCGGTGTGTTCAACATCGCCCAGATTCCGGGCGGGCACGGCGAAGCGACCGTCACGCGGCCGCCGCCCCCGCGGCGGGCCCTTCCGGACTCCACGGACGCGCGCGTCGACACCGCCGCCGTCGCGATCCGCCGGTGAGCGACCCGCGGCGCCGCATCCCTGCCCTCGACCGCCTGCTCGAGGCCGAGCCCCTGCGCGCACTCGCGGCGCGCTTCGGGCGCGAGCGCACCGCAGCGCTGCTGCGCGAGGCGCTGGCGCGCGCGCGTGAGCGCCCGGATGCGGACGGCGACGGCGGCGCGCTCGCCGATCCGGAGACGTACGCGCGCGCGGTCGAGCACGCGCTGATGGAGGAGGAGCGGGGGTCGCTGCGGCGGGTGATCAACGCGACCGGGGTCGTGCTCCACACCAACCTCGGCCGCGCGCCCCTCGCCCCAGCGGCCGTGGCCGCGATGGCGCAGGTCGCCGGGGGCTACTCGAACCTCGAGTTCGATCTCGTCCGGGGGGAGCGCGGGAGCCGCTACGACCACTGCGTGGGGCTGCTGTGCCGCCTCACCGGCGCGGAAGACGCGCTCGTCGTCAACAACAACGCCGCCGCGCTCGTGCTCGCGGTCAACACGCTCGCGCGCGGCAAACCGGTGCTGGTGTCGCGCGGCGAGCTGGTCGAGATAGGCGGCGGCTTTCGCATCCCCGAGATGCTGGAGCGCGCGGGCGCGGTGCTGGTCGAGGTGGGAACCACCAACCGTACCCGGCTCGCCGACTATCGCAGGGCCGCGGAGAGCGAGGGCGCCGCCGCGCTGCTCAAGGTGCACCGCTCCAACTTCCGCATCGAAGGATTCACCGAGGAGGCGTCACTCACCGAGCTAGCGGGACTCGCGCGCGAGCTCGGGGTGCCGCTCGTGCAGGACCTGGGCTCGGGACTCTTGCTCGACCCCGCCCGGCTCGGTCTGCCCGCCGAGCCGCGCGCGATGGAGAGCCTCGCGCGGGGCGCGGATCTGGTGTGCATCTCCGGGGACAAGGCGCTCGGCGGTCCGCAGGCTGGCATCGTCTTGGGCCGGCGGTATCTCGTGCATGAAATGCGCAAGAACCCGCTCACGCGCGCGCTGCGCGTGGACAAGGGCACGCTCGCGGCGCTCGAGGCCACGCTTCGGCTGCACCTCGACCCCGAGGTCGCCCTCGAGGAGATCCCGGCGCTGCGTATGATCGCACTGGGAGCGGACGCGCTCGAGCTCCGCGCGCGTGCGCTGGCGGATGTGCTGGGTGGCGCAGGCGCGCGCCCGGCGCCCGGGACTTCGGTGGTGGGCGGCGGCACTTTCCCGGGGGTCGAACTGCCGGGGTGGACCGTGCGCATCGCGCCCGTCGGCGGCGACGTCTCGGCGCTTGCGGCCGCGCTGCGGGCCGGCGATCCGCCGGTGGTCGGGCGGGTCGAGGAGCGCGAGCTGGTACTTGACCTGCGGACGGTGGCGCCGGAGGACGACGCGCTGCTGGCGGCGCGGGTGCGGGCGAGCTTTTCCGGAGCAGGGGCAGGAGCAGGGGAGTGACGGAAGGGCGCCGCGCCGCCGTTTTCCTCGATCGCGATGGGACCGTCGTGGCGGAGGCCGACTATCTGGCCGATCCGGACCGAGTCGCGCTGATCCCGGGCGCGGCCGCGGCCATCCGGCGCCTGCGCGAAGCCGGGCTCGCCGTCGTGCTGGTGACCAATCAGTCGGGGATCGCGCGCGGGCTGTACAGCGAGGCGGACTACCACGCCGTCGCCGCGCGGCTCGACCGCGTGCTCGAGGCGGCTGGCGCGCCCATGGACGCGACGTACTGGTGCCCCCACCACCCCGACTTCAGCGGGCCGTGCGACTGCCGGAAGCCCGGAACCGGCATGCACGAGCGGGCTGCGGCCGCCCTGACTCTCGACCCGGCCGCCTCCTGGTACGTCGGGGACAAGGTGACCGACCTTCTTCCGGCGCGGGCTTTGGGGGGGCAGGGAATCCTGGTCCGCACGGGCTACGGGAGGGAGTCGGCGGCGACTCTGCCGGCCGGCTTCCGGGTCGCCGACGACCTGGTCGCCGCCGCTGACGCCATCCTCCAGGAGTACGCCGCGCGGGCGCGGCGGCCGGCCTCCGGTTGACCCCTCCGTCGGCTCTCGGATACCTTCCATACACCCACGGAATCCAGGAACGAATCGGGCTCCCTTCGGGTACCATTTCACGAACCTGAATCGCCCTTCACCGAACCCTCTCGGGGCCGGAGAAAAATACCGATGGTCATCCTGACGCCGACCGCCATCACCAAGGTGCAGGAGTTCCTGACCGAGCACGGCGTCGCGACTGACGCCGGACTCCGGGTCGCGGTGCTTCCCGGAGGCTGCTCCGGCTTTCAGTACGGCCTCAACATCGAGGACTCTCCCGAGGGAGATGACGAGATCGTCGAGGTGGCCGGCGTGAAGGTGTTCGTGGATCCCTTCAGCGCTCAGTACCTGAGCGGCGTGGAGATCGACTACGTCTCCACGATGATGGGATCTGGATTCTCGTTCCGGAATCCGAACGCCAGCGGCGGCTGTGGTTGCGGGAGCTCGTTTAACGCCTGACCGCGATGAGCCGCGCGATCCTCGACATCCTGCCGACCGCCCTCGACTACTCCGCGCTTCCCGCGGAGGAGCTCAAGGAGCGCATCCTCCGCCGTAAAGCGGAGCTGAATGCGGTCATCCTCGGGCACAACTATCAGCGCGTCGAGATCCAGGACGTGAGCGACTTCCTGGGCGACTCGCTGGCGCTGTCGCAGGAGGCGGCCGACACGAACGCGGATGTCATCGTGTTCTGCGGCGTGCACTTCATGGCAGAGACCGCCAAGGTGCTGTCGCCCAAGAAGCGCGTCCTCATGCCCGACCCCAGGGCGGGCTGTCCGATGGCGGACTTCGTCACCGGCGACGCGCTGCGGAAGCTCAAGGCACAGCATCCCGCCGCCGCCGTGGTCGCGTACGTCAACTCGACCGCCGAGGTGAAGGCCGAGGCCGACGTGTGCTGTACGTCGTCCAACGCCGTCGCGGTGGTGGAGTCGATCCCGCGCGAGCAAACGATCCTGTTCGTGCCCGATCGCAACCTGGCGCGCTACGTGATCGAGCGGACCGGGCGCGACAACGTGATCGCGTGGGACGGCTACTGCTACGTCCACAACGACATGGTGCTGGTCGAGCTCGACGCGGCCCGCAAAGCACATCCGGGCGCGAAGGTGGTCATGCATCCCGAGGCGCGTAAGGAGCTGCTCGACCAGGCCGACTTCATCACCTCGACCTCAGGGATGGTGCGCCTTGCCGAGGATCACGAGACGCTCATCATCGGCACCGAGCGCGGGCTCGTGGACCGGCTCAGCCAACAGTACCCGAACAAGACGTTCGTGCCGCTCTCCGGGGCCGCGATCTGCGGCAACATGAAGCTCAATACGCTGGCCAAGCTGGCGTGGAGCCTCGACCACGGGCGCCACGAGGTGGTGCTCGAGGAAGGGATTCGCATGCGCGCCGAGCGCGCGCTCCGGCGCATGCTCGACCTCTCCGGCGGCTGGACCGCTCCCAACGCCGCGGAGATTCGGCTCGAGGAGGCCGCGCTGGGCAAGCCCGGCTGCGGGTGCGCCTGACGGCGCTCCGCGTCCTCGCGTGAGGGTCCACGTCTTCACGGGTGGACCCTTCGGGCAGAACGGCTACCTGGCCGTCTGCGAGGAGACCGGCGAGGCGGCGGTGATCGACCCGGGCGCGGCCGCCGCCGGCATGGTCCGGCAGCTGAGCTCGGCCGGGACGACCCCCGCCGCCATCCTCCTCACCCACGCGCACCTCGATCACATCGAGGGGATCGAGACGATCCGCGCCGCCTTCCCGGACGTCCTCATCCACCTGCACCCCGCCGACCGCCCGCTCTACGACGCGGCGCCGCGGCAGGCTGCCGCGTTCGGGCTACCCCCCTTCGAGGTGCCGCCGCCCGATCGCGAGCTCGCGGCGGGCGAGCGCATTGCGTTCGGGGCCTGCGCCCTCGAGGTGCGCCACACACCGGGCCACTCGCCGGGGCACGTGATCTTCCACAGCGCCCTGGCCGGACTCGCCTTCGTGGGCGACGTGGTCTTCGCGGGCTCGATTGGCCGCACCGACCTCCCCGGCGGCGACTTCCGCACGCTCATCGAATCGATCCGCCGCGACGTGCTCACGCTCCCCCCCGGCACCCGCCTGCTGTCCGGCCACGGCGAAGAGACCACGGTGGAGTGGGAGGCGCGCCACAATCCGTTCCTGATCCCGCACTACGGCGGGGATCTCGCTTGAACGCTGCCGTGTTCGCGTCGGGCTCGGGGACCAACTTCCAGGCGCTGCTCGACTGGGAAGGGAAGGGGGCGCTGTGGCGCACGCGCCTGCTTGTGGTGGACCGGGCGCAGGCCGGCGCGGTGGCGCGCGCGGAGCGTGCCGGCGTCCCCGTGCGACATCTGGCCGTGACCGGGCGCGACCCCGCCGAGCTCGGCGCCGAGACCCTCGCCGCGCTCCACGGCGCGCAAGTGGACGTGGTCTTTCTGGCGGGCTACCTGCGGCTGCTGCCGACCGCGGTGTGCGCCGCGTTCAAGCACCGCATCCTGAACGTCCACCCCGCGCTGCTGCCGGCGTTCGGCGGGAAGGGGATGTGGGGCGGGGCCGTGCACCAGGCGGTCCTCGACGCGGGGGCGCGCGTGACCGGCGCGACCGTGCATTTCGTGGACGAGCGCTACGACGAGGGCGCGATCCTCGCGCAGTGGCCGGTGCCGGTGCTCACCGGCGACGATGCGGCGGCGCTGGCGGCGCGCGTCCTCGGCGTCGAGCACCTCCTGTATCCGCTCGCCGCGCAGCAGCTCTGCCGCGCCCTTGCCGCGGGTGAGCGGCCGGCGCCTCTTGCGCCCCCTTGCGAGGGGTTCGCGATGGTGGACGACCTCGGCAATGCGACCCTTTTCCAACTGACCCAGGGAGCCTTCCAGACTCCATGAGCACGCGCAGGGCACTCCTCAGCGTCACGGACAAGACGGGGATCGTGGAGCTGGGTCGGGCTCTGGTGGAGCGGGAGTGGGAGCTCCTCTCGACCGGGGGAACCGCCGCGGCGCTGCGCGCAGCCGGCCTTCCCGTGACCGATGTATCCGAGATCACCGGCCATCCCGAGATGCTCGACGGCCGGGTGAAGACGCTCCATCCTGCCGTGCACGCGGGTCTGCTCGCGCGCCGCGAGCGCGCCGACGACATGGCCGCGCTCGCGGAGCACGGGTACGGCGCCATCGACCTGGTCGCGGTGAACCTCTATCCGTTCCGCGAGACGGTCGCGGCCGGTGACGTGCAGGTGCCGAAGGCGATGGAGAAGGTGGACATCGGCGGACCCACGATGATCCGGGCGGCCGCCAAGAGTCATCGACATGTGTGGGTGGTGGTGGACCCGGCCGACTACCCGCGCGTGCTCGACGCGGTGGACGCGGGCGGCGACGGCGCAGCGCTCCGGCGCGCGCTCGCGGCCAAGGTGTTCCGACACACCAACGAGTACGATGGCGCGATCGCGGACTACCTGGAGGGGCAGGATGCCGCCGCGGCCGGCACCGGAGCCGAGGACGGCCAGCTGGGCGAGCGCTTCCGCCTCTCTCTCCGCCGCAAGCAGCCGCTCCGCTACGGTGAGAATCCGGATCAGGCGGCGGCGTTCTACGCCTACCCCGAGCCCGCCGGCCTCGCGGGGCTCGAGCAGCTCCACGGCAAGGAGCTGTCGTACAACAACTACCTCGACATGGACGGAGCGCTGCTCGCGCTGGCGCCGTTCGCGTACTCCGCGCGGCCCGCGGTCGCGATCATCAAGCACACCACGGCGTGCGGTCTGGCGGTCGGGGAGACGCTGGTCGATGCGTACCGTAAGGCGCTGCGCACCGATCCGGTGAGCGCGTTCGGCTCGGTCATCGCGGTCAACCGGACGGTGGGCGCCGACACCGCGGCGGCAATAGGCGAGATGTTCGTCGAGTGCATCGTGGCGCCGGGCTTCGCCGACGCCGCGCGCGACCTGCTCCAGAAGAAGAAGAACCTGCGGCTGCTCACGTATCCGGGGATCGCCGAGCGCGTCGCCAGCGAGCCCGACCGGGGCGAGTGGCCGGCCCTCCCTGAGGGAGTGCGTGCCGCCGGACGGTTCCTGGCCGAGCACGGACGGCGCCCCCTCGCGTTCTCCTACCGGAGCGTGTACGGCGGGCTGCTGGTGCAGGCGCCCGCCCCGCCCCCGTTCTTCGGCGATGTCGCCCAGGAGTGGAAGGTGGTCACGACGCGGCAGCCGAGCGCCGAGGAGGCGGAGGACCTCCGCTTCGCGTGGGCGGCGGTGTACGGGGTCAAGTCGAACGCGATCGTGCTGGCGCGCGGCGGCGCTACGCTCGGCATCGGCGCGGGCCAGATGAGCCGGGTGGACTCGTCGCGCATCGCGGTGCAGAAGGCGGGCGACGCCAAGCTCCCGCTCGCCGGCGCGGTGCTCGCGTCGGACGCGTACTTCCCGTTCCGGGACGGCGTCGACGCGGCTGCCTCGGCTGGGGTGCGCGCGATCGTGCAGCCGGGCGGCTCGGTGCGCGACGAGGAAGTGATCGCGGCGGCGAACGAGCACGGCGTCGCGATGGTCTTCACCGGGCGCCGGCTCTTCCGGCACTGACGGGGTAGGCCGGGGCGGCGTCCGAACGCGTAGCGCGCGCTGCGGAATGGGAGGGTAGGGGCGGCCCAAACTGGCCTGGACGCCGCCCACCTGGCTGCTCAGCTTTCGACGACAGAGCGACCTTGGAGGGATAGGCTAATTGGTAAGTCAGCAGCCTTGAAAGCTGCCGCCCGCAAGGGCTTCGGGGTTCGAGTCCCCGTCCCTCCGCTCACCGCCAGGACCAGTATGCCGCCCCGACCCCGTAGCTGGAGCGACGAACAGCTCGTGGCAGCGGTCCGAAACTCGAAAAGCATCTCCGAAGTGCTCGAAAAACTTGGTCTCGTCCCGCGAGGACATAACTATCACACCTTCTATCGTCACCGGGAGCGGCTGGGGCTCGATATCGGCCATTTTGTCGGCCGCAGCCACTTGAAGGGGAGGCTCCGTCCCGAGATCAGCGTGCCTCTGCACCGAATCCTGGTCCAAGACAGCACGTACAAGAACATGCCGCGCCTGACCATCCGCCTTGTCCGATCCGGCATGCTTGAACCGAAATGCGACGAGTGCGGCATCGTTGAATGGCAAGGCAAGAAGCTCCGCCTGCAACTGGACCACATGAACGGCGAACGCACGGACAATCGAAGGGAGAATCTCCGCCTCCTTTGCCCCAATTGTCACTCGCAGACTGCGACCTACGTGGGCGCCAATTCAGCCGCTGGGAAGAGGACGAGGAGGCAGTTCGAGAAATCGCTCGTCTGAAGCTGAGTGACCAGGCTGACATCGGGCCCGATCCCACCCCTTCCGTAGCCGTTCCCACGCGATCCCGCCGGCCCGCGCTGGCGACGGCCGAACGCGAAGGCCCATGTTGAAGCCGCGGACCGTACGCGCTGCCCGGTCGGATTCACGGATGCGGGGTCGCTGATGGTCATAGACCCAGGAGCCTTCGCCCCCTCGCCGAAGAGACGCATGGGCCGCGGCGCGTCCGCCCTGCTCGAGATGGTGATCGTGCTGGTGCTACTCGGCCTCGCGATGGCGTTGACTAGGCAGCCACATACGCCCAACTATTGGGAAGAGGGTGCCGCAGACGCGAGGTCGCGAGCGGATCCGCGCCAGTTGATGTGGGAGAAGCGCACCTGGAGCGGCATGACCGTCTACCGCTCGAGTTGGAATTGGCCGGTCGTGTGACCTCTCGGTGCCTGCTTCGACGCCGAGCGACCTGCTGTGCCAGCGGCGTGCCAACCATACATGAAGGGCGCATACAGCGAAGAACAGGAGGCAACATCTGCGCCGCGTAAGTGCTTTGCAGAGCAACGCTTATCCGAACATGAAGCAACAGGGGTCAACGGGGACGCTACCGCTGGTTTCCGTCTTGAAAACCGGCGGGCGCAAGCCCTCGTGGGTTCGAATCCCACCCCTTCCGCTCTCATCTGCCAAGGCGAATCGATCGAGCAAGGGGGGGGCGGCTGGCAGGCACCCCCTCCGGGCCCCAGTTTGGCCGTCGGACGACGCATGGATTGCGCAGCTTCACTGGCTTCCGCGGAAGCCCAGAACCGGGAAGGGGAGCATCATGAGAGCGGAGCGCAGAAGTTTGGCCGTTGTCTTCGCCCTTGGGCTGGCGGTGCTCACCGGCTGCGTCGCCGAGAACCAGGCCGCCGAGGGACCGGTGGTGAAGGGCGGGACCGACGTGAACGGCGAATACACGGCGACGGCGGGCTGGTGGAAGCCCCACCCAGACAGCGCCCAAGGATACCGGTACGCTCAGGTCTCCGGGGTGGTGGCGGACAGTCCCGACCGGATCATCGTCGGGATCAGGGGCGACCGGACTCCGGAGGGGGAGGAAAGGCCGAACAGCTCGAACTACCTCGTGGTGCTCAACGGGAGCGGCGACGTCGTCGAGCGGTGGGCCCAATGGGACACGATGATGGGCTTCCCCCATCAGCTCTACATCAGCCCCTACGATCCCGAGCGCCACATCTGGGTCGTCGATCGTGGCGGCACCATGAAGACCGTCCACGAGCAGATCCTCAAGTTCACCAACGACGGCAAGCAGCTCGTGCTGCGGCTCCGGGACCCGCATCCCACCCAGACACAGGGCGGGCCGGTCGCGCGCGACAACCCGAGCCCGGGACCCCTCGACTACGGTCAGGCCTCGACGATGGCCTTCCTGCCGAACGGCGACTTCCTGGTCGCCGACGGCTACCAGAATGGCCGCATCATCCGCTACAACGCGCAGGGTGAACTCGTGTCCGAGTTCGGCTCCGTCGGGAGCGGTCCCGGACAGTTCGATCTCGTCCACGGCGTCGCGGTGGACCGCGACCGCCGCATCTACACGGCCGACCGCAACAACAACCGCATCCAGGTCTTCAGCGAGAACGGCGAGCTCATCGAGGAGTGGCCGAACGTGGAGGACCCGGTCGGCGTGTACGTCGACGAGAGCGACGGGGTCTGGGTGATTTCCGCCGCTCTCAACCGGATCCTCAAGTACGACACCCGAGGCGTGCTCCAGAGCGGCTTCGGCGCCTACGGCGGCACTCTGGGAGGCTTTCCCGGCGGCCTGGCGCGTCCGCACCAGCTGTCGGTGGATCAAGAAGGCAACGTCTACGTGGCCAGTTACGATGGTCCCTGGCTGAATAAGTTCATGCCGAAGCCGGGGGCCGACCCGAGCAAGTTGATCGGCCAGCCGCTCCGTCTCGACCGATAGGACCATCCGCCGGCTTTCACGGAAGCCACCAGGGAGGCCACGCATCATGAAGCTGAAGCGCACGGGCTGGACCCTTCTGTCCGCTGGGCTGGCGGCGCTCGTCGGATGCGTCGGCGAGAACCAGGCAGCCGCGGCCGACTCCGCGGTCGAGAAGGGTGGCGACAACCGGACCGGCGAGTACGTGTCGGCGCCTGCTGACTGGTGGAAGGACGCTCCGGGCCACGATTCGATCTGGATGTGGGGTCAGGCGTCCGGCCTCGTGGCCGACGGCCCGGACCGCATCCTCGTCGGGGTCACGGGCGCCCGCAGGCGCGACGGTGAGGGTGACGCGCTGGCCCGCAATCTCGTCGTGGCCGTGAATGCGAACGGCGACATCACCGAGAACTGGACGCAGTGGGACACCGTGATCGGGTTCCCCCACCAGCTCTACATCAGCCCGTACGATGCGGACCGCCACATTTGGATCGTCGACCGCGGGGGTGGTCCGCACGACATCCACGAGCAGATCCTGAAGTTCACCAACGACGGCAAGCAGCTCGTGATGCGGCTCACCGATCCCAAGCCGCGCCAGTCCGACGAGGAGGTGAAGGCGAACCAGCCGCCCGGTCCGCTCGATTTCGGGCAGGCCGCCGTGCTGGCCTTCCTGCCGAACGGCGATTTCCTGCTCGGCGACGGCTACCAGAACGGCCGCATCGCCCGGTACAACGAGAAGGGCGAGTTCATCTCGCAGTTCGGCGAGATCGGCAAAGACAGGCCCGGACAGTTCGACCTTATCCACGGCATCGCGCTGGACAGGAACCGGCGCATCTACGTGTCCGACCGCGACAACGACCGCATCCAGGTCTTTACCGAAAACGGCGAGTTCGTCGAGGAGTGGCCCGACATCAAGGGCCCGACGGGGATCTACATCGACGAGCGCGAGAACGTCTGGGTGCTCTCCACCACGCTGAACCAGATCCTCGAGTTCAACCTGAACGGTGAGCTCCAGTATCAGTTCGGCTCGTACTGCTGTACGCGGGGCGGCTTCGTGGGAGGCTTCTCGCGCCCGCACCAGATGATGGTGGACAACGCGGGCAATCTCTACGTCGCCAACTACGACGGTGGTTTCGTGACCAAGTACACGCCCAAGCCGGGGGCCGATCCGAACCGGCTGGTCGGCGGGCCGCTCATGCTCGACAAGTAGCGCCGGTGGCGAAGCTCCTTTAGGCGGCCCCTGAACTGTCGGGGGCCGCCTCCCCCGCGTCGCCGGAACTGGCGACGATCGAACGTGCGGGGGCATCTTGAGGTCATGCGCCCAGAAGCAATCGCCCGTCTGCCGATGGGACGCGTTGGCCGCGGCGCGTTCACCCTGCTCGAGATGGTGGTCGTTTTCGTTCTGCTCGGCCTCGCGATGACGCTGACCCTCCCCGCCTCGCGCACCGGCCCCGACGTTCCCGCCGCCGACCTCCAGGCCGCGATCGATGGAGCCCGCCGGGTCGCCGTGCACCAGGCGCGCGCCGTGACGCTCGCGGTCGAGCGCGGAGGTCGGTGGACCGTCGCCGGCGGCGGCACGACCGACTCGGTCCCGCTGCTCACCGGCACGCTCGCGGGGGCCGCCGCGACACCCCTGCGCCTGCACGTGTCTCCTCTGGGCGCCTGTCTCCTCGAGATCCAGACGCCCACGCCGCCGCCCATGCCGCCGCCCATGTTCGATCCGGTGCGTTGCCGGCTGGAGGGCAGCGGGTCGTGACGCTCCTCGAGTCGATGGTCGCCCTGGTCGTCCTGGGGCTGGCGGGAGTGGGATTCCTGGAGGTGTTCCAGGGGAGCGCTCGCTCCACGGGCGACGCATCCACCTGGATCCAGGCGGTGGCCTTTGCGGAGGCGTCCATGGAGGAGAGCAAGCTCGGAGGTCCGGTGCCGGGTGCGGGCGACGCCTCGCTCCCGGGCGGCTTTACGCGCGCGATCGACGTGCGCCCCTGGCTCGGCGCCCGGGACGTGGAGCTGGTCACAGTCACGGTCACGATGCCGGGCGGTGGTGCCTTCGTGCTCCGCCGGCTGAGCCGGGCGCGATGAGCCGCCGGGGTGGCTTCACGCTGATCGAGCTCATGGTGGCGCTGGTCGTGACGGGGGTCGTCGCGCTGCTCGCGTATGCGACGGCGCACGCCGGCCTGGAGACGAACGAGCGGCTCGATCGGCATCGGGGGAGCGCGGAGACACAGGTGATCGTGCGCGCTTTGCTCATCGGCGCGCTCCGCCACCTCCCCGAGGGCGGAGGCGCAGCGATGGACGACGTGCTCTTCAGCTTGGACGACCGCACCAGCGCCGCGGGGCTGCCCAGCGACCGCGTCGAGTTCCTGTCGCGGGGGCTGGGCCCCTCGGGAGGCACCTCGGCGATGTGGGCGGTCAGCCTCGCTCCGGAAGACGACGGCGTGCGGCTGCGCGCGGCGCCGATCCAGCCCGGCTCCATGCTACCGCTCGATGCCCTCCTGCCGGACGTGCGGGGGCTCGATGTGCGCGTGCTCTCGCGCGGCGCGGACGGGACCTGGACCGACCGGTGGGACCAACCGGGCCGCACCCCGGCGGCCGTCGCCATCGAGTTCCTGTCCGCGGCCGGGGACGCGGCCGGGCCCGGCCTGGTGGTGGACGCGGCGCTCGAGAACGTGCGGTGAGGGGTCGCAGGGGGGCCGCGCTGATCCTTGTGCTCTGGATCATCGTCGCGCTCGCGGCGATCAGCTCCGGCATCGTCCGCTCGACGCGGGCGACCACGGGCATCGCCGTGAACTACAGGGCGGGAGTGGCGGCGCGCTATGCCGCCGAGAGCGGGGTCACGTGGGCGGTCGCGAGCCTCGAGGACAGCCTGGCCAACGCCCTCACCCCGGAGGCGCGCCGTGAATTCCTGAACCACTTGGGCCGCGCCGCCCGCGTTCCGGAGTCGCTGGGCGAGGCGCGGATGGCGGTCGCCTTGATCGACGTCGGCTCCCGCCTCGACCTGAATGCCGCGGACGCGCGCGCCCTGACGCGATTCTTCTCCTTCTTCACGGATCCGGTGGAGGCGGCCCAGGCCGCTCAGGCGGTCCGGTCGTACATCGGCGGCGTGCGGTCCGCGATCGATCCCGCGTTGCCGATGGGAGGGCCGGAGGAGCTGGGTCTCCAGGCCTCGCGGCCGCTTGCGAGCGTGGACGAGCTCTTCGACGTTCCCGGCTTGCCGCGGGCACTCGCGAAAGCGGCGTCCGGGTTTCTGACCGTCGATGGAGACGGTACGATCAATCGTGCAACCGCGTCCGCGGCCGTCCTCGCCGCAGCGGGTGGCGAGCTCAGGGACGAGCCCTCGCGCATCGTCGTCGTCAGCCGAGGCTGGATGGCTGGACACCCACTCACCCACGAGATCGAGGCCGTGTATGCGATCGTCGGCCTGGAGCTGACCCTCATCCACTGGCGAGAGCGAGACCTGTGAGCGAAGTGGTGGGGGTAGAGCTCGGGACCGGGGTCGCGCGCGCAGTCGCGCTCGGGAGCTGGGGGTCGGCGCCGCGGGCGACGCTCGTGACCGCATGGGATCCGGCGCGGCCCCAGGAGTTGGTCGCGTTCATCGCGGGCCGCATGGGGGCCCCGCGTCGCGTCGCGCTCGCGGTCGGTCTCGGCTTCCTCCACCCGAAGCAAGTGAAGCTCCCGCCGGCGCCGCCGGCGGCTCGACGGGCCATGCTCACGGTCGAGCCCGAGCGCTTCTTCTCCGTGTCCGAGAGGGCGCTGGTCGTCTCCCTCATAGATGAGCCTAGCCTTGCGTTCGCAGTCAGCGGGGACCTGCTGGAGCGCTGGATACGGGCGTTCGAGGCGTGGGCGCCGGTGGAGAGCGTCGAGGCTGCGCCGCTCGCGCTCGCTCGGGCATTGGCCAGCGCCGGAGCCGAGGGCCAATTCGCGCTGACTGCCGGGCCCGACGAGCGGGGGGTCGTGGAGGTGCGAGGCGGGACCCTGCGCCACGCCCGCCGTGTGCCCGCGTCGATGCCGGCGCCCGAGGCGCAGCCGATCCCCGTCGTCCGGGGGCTGTCCGGCGACTTCGCGACGGCGCTCGGCGCCGCCTTGGGCGTGGACGGAGCGGTGGACGCAATGCTGCTCTCCGATGCGCGCGCCGCCCGGCTGCGCGCTCGTCGCCGGCGTAGGGTGGTGCTCACCGGGTTGGTCTGCGCCGCCGCCGTGATGGTGGCGCTGGGGGCGGTCGACGGGTCGCGCGAGCGCGCACTCGACCGGATCGGCGAGGAGATCGCTCGTATCACTCCCCGCGCCGGCCCTGCGCTCGAGCTTCGTGACCGCCTGGCCGCTCTCGACCGCGAGGCGGCGGCCTTGGCCGCGGCCGGGGTGGCCCGGGCCGATCCGCTGCCCGTTCTGGCCGCGCTGAGCGAGCGGCTGCCGGCGGGGGCGACCGTGCTGAGCGCACGGGCAAACGGACCCGATTGGCAGATCGACGGAACCGCTCGGGACGCCGCCGCCCTCGTGCCCCTGCTCGACGGGGACGCCCGCCTCCAGGACGTGCACTTCCTCTCCGCGAGCTCGCGCTTCCGCGAGGGCGACCGCACCTACGAGACCTTTTCCATCGCGTTCCGTGCTCTCCCCGCGCGTTAGCGCCCGCGAGCGGCGGACGCTCGCGCTCGGGTTCGCCGTGAGCGTGGCCGCGCTGGCACTCGCGTACGGGGTGGTCCCCTTCGCGCGCCGGTGGCACGCGCGCGAGGACGTGATCGCTGCGGAGACCGACCGCCTCGGGCGCCTGCGGGGGCTCGTCGCCAGCGAGGACCGCCTGCGCAGCGCGGTCGACGAGGGGGCCAGGTCGCTCGCGTCGGGGCGGCAGCGTCTGCTCGCCGGACGCACCGCGGCGCTCGCGGCGTCGACCCTCCAGGCGGCGATCCAGCAGTACGCCGATCAGAGCCAGGTGACGGTGTCGCGGCTCGACGTGGCTGGGGCACCGGACACCGGCGCGGACCTGCCGATGATCCCGGCGACGGTTGCGGCCATCGGGGACATCCACGGCATCGTCGAGCTGCTGGGTCTCCTGCAGAACGGGCCCCTGTCCCTCGAGATCTCGGAGCTGACCGTGAGACCCAACCCGGCGCTCAGAGGCCAGCCGCTGCAGATGACGCTCGTCCTCCGGGGCGCTTACATCGGAAGCTAGAGGAGGCGCTGTGAAGGGAAGACTGAGAGTCGAACCGATCTTGAGGGGGTTGACCGCGGTCGCGCTCGCGGTCGCCCTCGGGGCCATACTCTGGCCTACGACGGTGCCGGAGGTCGAGTTGGCCCCCGCCGGGTTCGAGCCCCCGCCGGGCGCGCGTCCGGCGGCGCGCCCGGCCGCGGCCGGCGACGCAGCGACCGCGCGGAAGATCGTCGAGGGCAACATCTTTTCGCACTTGCGCGCCGCGCCCGCGGTTCGCTGGCGCCCGCTCGGTCCGGCGATCCCAGCCGGGGAGGCCGTGGGCCCCGCGCCCGTGGGAAGCGGCGGCGACGAGGTGCCTCGGCTGCTCGGCACCCTGGTGGATGGCAGCGGACCCGCCGCCCTCCTGCGTCTCGACCCGGCGAGCCCCGGCTCCCGGCTCTATCGCGTGGGTGAGAGGGGCGGTAGATATCGCGTGGAGAGCATAACGGAGCAGGCGGTCGTCCTCATTGGCCCCCAGGGACGGATCGAGCTGCGCCTCCCTCACCCCGACGGGGCCCTGCGGTGATGCGACGCCTCACCGCCCTGGTCGCAGCGCTCATGCTCGGGGGGCTGCTGGCACTCCCGGTCCAGCTGTTCGCCCAAGCCCCGCCGCGGAACCTCAACTTCGTCGACGCGCCTCTCGCGGACGTCATCCGGGCGCTCGCCACTTCCCTCGGCGTCAACGTGGTCCTGACCGATGTGCCCGAGCGGCGCATCACGTTTGCCACCAGCGTGCCGGTGCGCGCGGAGGACCTGGGCGGGGTCCTCGAGTCCATTCTGGAAGCCCACGACCTGGTGCTGGTTCAGAAGGGCGCCGTCGCTCAGGTGATGCCCGCGGCCAGCGCTCCCACCACCGGCTCCATCCGCTTCGGCCTGGAGGCTGATCAGCCTCCGGCGCTCGGGCTGGTCACGCAGCTGGTCCAGCTCCAATCGATCCGGGCCGACGAGGCCGCTCAGGCGCTCGCACAGGTGGCGGGCCCGCGCGCCCGCATTGAGCCCGTGTCCCGGTCCAACGCCCTGCTCATCACCGACCTGGCGTCGAACGTCACCCGGTACCTCGAGCTGCTGCGCAGGCTCGACGAGCGGCCGCAGGGAGAGGCGGGCCTGCGCACCTACGTGGTGCCGCTCAAGTACGCCAATGCGGAGGATCTGGCCGGCTCTCTCGGCCAGCTTTTCGGCATCGGGGTTGGGGCCTATCGCAGCGCTTCGCTGCTCGACCGCAGCCTGTCGCGCAGCCTCGACTCGTTCCGCGACCGGGAGGCGGAGGCGTTCCGGTTGCGACAGGAGGAGTCCGCGCCGGCGGCAATCCGTCCCGATACCCTCGCGGGGGGGCTGATCGGCAGCACGACGGTCGTTCCCGACCTGCCCACCAACTCGCTCATGATCCGGACCGCTCCTCCGAATTTTCCGCTGCTGCGCGAGACGATCGAGGCGCTCGACACGCGACCGCCCCAGGTGCTGTTCGAGGTCACCGTCGCGGAGATCACGCTCGGCGAGGCACAGGACTTCGGTATCGACTGGTCGGTCATCGGCGGCAGCACGACGGTGCGCTCGGGCACGCCGGCCGCGGTCGACAGCCTGACGCCGATCCAGGACTTCATCGTCAGGGTCGTCACGCTGGACCGCGCCAACGTACGGGCGATCCTGCGCGCGGTGGCGTCCACCTCCCGCGTGCGCGTGCTCTCCACTCCCCAGATCATGGCGGCGAACAACCGCGAGGCGCGCATCGTAGTGGGGAGCCGGATCCCCTTCGTGGCGTCCACGCGGCTGGGAGACTTCGCGGTCGATCGCTCGGTCCAGTATGAGGACGTGGGCACCACCCTCACGATCATCCCGACGATCAATCAGGACGACTACGTGAGCGTGCAGATCCTGCAGGAGGTGAACAGCCTCACCAACCAGGTGATCGCGGCCGCGCTCGATGCGCCGGTGATCTCCACCCGGGAGGCCTCGACGAGGGCGATCATTCGCGACGGGCAGACGGTCGTGATCGGGGGCCTGATCGGCGACGCGCGGGACTACGTCGATACCGGGGTCCCGTTCCTGAAAGACATTCCGCTCCTCGGGAATCTGTTCAAGCGCCGGAGCGAAACCCGGACCCGGACCGAGCTGGCGATCTTCGTGACCCCCTACATCGTGCGCTCCGACGCCGACGCTGACGTCATCCGCGAGCGGATCCGCGGCCGCATGGACGAACAGCTGCCCAATTCGGCGGGTGTGCTGAGACGGTGAGCGCCGATCAGGGAAGGGATCTGCGCGAGGCGGCCGGCGGTCCGCTCGCACTGCGCCTCTCGCCCCGGTATCTGGACGAGCACTGCCTGCTGCCGCTCGGGATCGACCCCGATGGATCGGTCGCCACCGCGGTCGGGGGGCCGGTGGACGCGACCGTGTCCGACGAGCTGGCCCGCCTGTTCGGCCGGCCGCTGCGCTTGATCGAGATGCCGGCCGGGGAGATCCAGGCGGCGATCCTGTCGGCGCAGCGGGACCCGGTCCCGCTCGGCGACGGCCTCGCTCAGTCGGAGGTCGGCGACGCCGACCCGGTGAAGGATCTGCACGAGCTCGCCAGCCAGGCGCCGGTGATCACGCTGGTCAACGCCATCCTGACCGACGCTCTGCGCACCGGGGCGAGCGACGTGCACGTGGAGGCGACGGGTTCGGGCCTGCGCGTCAGGTTTCGGCGCGACGGGGTGCTGCAGGAGATCTCGCGGCTCGGGCGGCCGTATCAGGGAGCGGTGGTGAGCCGGATCAAGATCATGGCGGGCCTGAACATCGCGGAGCGGCGCCTGCCTCAGGACGGACGGGCTCGGCTGCGGCTGGACGACCACGAAGTCGATCTGCGCGTGTCGACGCTGCCGGCGCTGCACGGCGAGAGCCTGGTCCTCCGCATCCTCGATCACGGCCGGGCGGCGCTCGATCTGTCGACCTTGGGGATGCCGGCCGACGTGGCGGAGCGGTTCGAGGGGGTCATTCGCCGGGGTGGGGGCATCGTCCTCGTGACCGGCCCCACCGGCTCGGGGAAGACGACGACCCTCTACGGAGCGCTGGCGCGCGTAAACCGCCCCGGTGTGAAGATCGTGACCGTCGAGGATCCAGTCGAATACCAGATCGAAGGGGTCACCCAGGTGCCGGCCAACCGGAAGGCAGGGCTCACCTTCGCGAGCGCGCTCCGGTCTATCCTGCGGCACGACCCCGACGTCATCATGGTCGGTGAGATGCGGGATCGGGAGACCGCCGAGGTCGCGATCCAGGCGGCGCTGACCGGTCATCTCGTCTTCGCGACCCTCCACACCAACGACGCGCCCGGCGGCGTGACGCGGCTGGTCAACATGGGCGTCGAGCCCTACCTGGTCGCGGCCACGGTCCAGGGCATCATGGCCCAGCGGCTGGTGAGGGTCGTGTGCCGCGCGTGTCGCGGACGCCGCCTCGCCGACGCCGCGTCCGTCGGCTGCGAGGCCTGTGCCCACACCGGATACGACGGTCGCACGGGGGTCTTCGAGCTGCTGTCGATGACCGAGGAGCTGCGCGGACTGGTGGTGGCGCGCGCGAGCCTGGATGAGCTGCGCGCGGCCGCCCGCCGGGACGGGATGACGAGCCTCTATCAGGACGGGATGCAGAAGGTCGAGGCCGGCATCACCACCCGCGACGAGGTCCTGCGCGTGACCAGGGCCGAGGTGGAAGCGTGACGTCGGCCTACCAGTATCGCGCTGCCACGCTCGAGGGAGCCCTGATCGAAGGGGTTCTGCGGGCCCCCTCGGAGAGAGCTGCCCTCGCGGAGCTGCGCCGGCGGAGCCTTTATCCGGTGCAGGTCGAACGGCTCGCAGAGGGGCCGCCCGCGCCGCGCATCGCGACGCTCGGACGGGCGTCCGCCCTGGCGCTCTTCGCTCGCACCGTCGCGACGCTGCTGGCGGCTGGGATGCCGCTGGAGCGCGCGCTCGCGTTCGCCGCGAGGCAGGCCGGGCACCCGGATGTCGCAACCGCCGCTGGCCAGGTGCTCGAGGAAGTGAGGGGGGGAGCGGCGCTGGCGCAGGCCATGGCGCGCCATCCGCGCGTGTTCGGATCTCTGTTCACCGCGATGATCGCGGCCGGCGAAGAGAGCGGGGCTCTCGACGACGCCATGGCGCGCGTCGCCGACTACCTGGACGAGCTCGTCGAGCTCCGCTCCCAGATCCGGTCCGCGCTCCTGTATCCGTGCTTGATGGCCGCGGTTTCGGGGACCGGCATCGCCGTGCTGCTGCTGTTCGTGGTGCCGCGCTTCGCGGCGATGATGGGGGAGGAGGGGGCGGCTCTGCCGCTTTCGACCCGTCTGCTCGTGGGCGGCAGCGGGATGCTCGTCGCAGGCTGGTGGTGGCTGCTGCTGGCGGGCGTGGGGATCGCGGCCGCGACGCGCTCCTGGCTCGCCCGCCCCGAGCACAGGCGCCGCTTGCATGCCTGGCGGCTGACCTGGCCGCTGGTGGGGGAGATCGAGGCCAAACAGTCCGCCGCGCGGTTCACCCGCGCGCTGGGGATGCTCCTCGGCAGCGGCCAGGCGACGCTCCCCGCTTTGCGGGCGGCCAAGAGCGCGGTCGGGAATCTCGACCTGGGCATGCGTTTGGACCGCGCCGTGGAGGCGGTGGGTCAGGGCGAGACGGTGCACGCCGCGCTCGCTCCCGTGCTGCCCCCGCTCGCGGCCGAGCTCATCGCGGTGGGCGAGGAGAGCGGTCGCCTGGATGATCTGTGCTTGATGATCGCCGAAACGTTCGAACGGGAGGTGCGCCGTTCCCTGCGCACGCTGGTCGGGATCGTCGAGCCGGCGTTGATCCTGTTGTTCGGTGTGGTCGTCGGTGGCGTGGCGCTCGCCATGCTGCAGGCGATCTACGGCGTCAACGCGACCCTCCTGTGAGCCGCCCCGTTTGCTCCGGTTTCACCCTGCTCGAGGTGATGGTCGTCGTCCTGGTCATCGGGCTGCTGGCGGGGCTGGTCGCGCCCCAGATCTTCGGCCGCGTCTCCGAAGCCAAGATCACGACTGCCGGCGCGCAGATCGACCTGCTGAGCGTCGCTCTCGACAGCTATCGGCTCGACAACGGCTTCTATCCCACGACCGAGCAGGGATTGGAGGCGCTGCGGGTGCGGCCGACCCGTGATCCCGTGCCGTCGAGCTGGCGCGGCCCGTACCTGCGCAAGCCGGTGCCGCTCGACCCCTGGAAGCGCCCCTACCTCTACCGGGGGTCCGGGCCGGGAGAGGAGCGGGGCTTCGAGATCGCGACTCTGGGTCGCGACGGGGTCCCCGGCGGCGAGGGAGAGGACGCGGACCTGAAGGGCGGGTGACGATCCGACTACTCCTGGGGCCGATCTAACGATATCGTAGTTGAAGGCGTCGGAAGCCGGGACCCCCCACCAGCGAGGCGACGGATGGGCATGCCCTTGGAGCTGACCGGGCCGGCCGAGGCGGAGCAGGAGCAGCTGTTCGAGGCGGCCCCGTCCGGTACCGGCGCGAGCCGCCGCCGCTTCCTGGCGGCCGGAGCGGCGCTGGCCGCGGCGGCGCTGGCGACGCCCAGCTCGGCGTCGGCCCAGCACGTCGTCCGGCCCCAGACGCGGCGTCCGCCCGCGCCTCCGGCCCTCGGTGACTCCCTGATCCGGCTCGTCCGCCGGCTCACCAACGGGTTGACGCAGGAAGAGGTCGTTCGCGCGCAGACGCTCGGCTTCCACCGGTATCTCGAGTACCACCTGAAGCCCAGCGCGATCGACGACGGCGCGGTCGAGACCTTCGTCACGACCACCTACCCTTCGCTCGGACTCGACGGGCTCGGTCTCTACGCGCTGGAGCAAGGCCCGCTCGCCACCCAGCTGAGCGACGCCACGCTCTACCGAGCCGCCTTCTCGCAGCGGCAGCTCTACGAGCGCATGGTCCATTTCTGGAGCGACCACTTCAACATCTACTACCCGAAGGTGCAGTACCTGCAGGTAATCGATGACCGCGAGGTCATTCGCAAGCACGCGCTCGGCAAGTTTCCGGATTTGCTGCGGGCCAGCGCGCACAGTCCGGCCATGCTCGAGTACCTCGACAACACGCGCAGCCGCAATCGCAACGTGAACCAGAACTATGCGCGCGAGCTGATGGAGCTGCACACGCTCGGCGTGGACGGCGGCTACACGCAGACGGACGTCGAAGAGGTGACCCGCTGCCTGACCGGCTGGACGATCGCGGGACGCGGCAACTTCAACTTCGACGCCACCGGCCACGACTTCACCGCCAAGACCGTGCTCGGCACGGCCATCCCGGCGTCCACGCAGGGCCCCGCCGGCGTTCAGGACGGGGAGATGGTGCTCGACCTCCTGGTCAAGCATCCGAGCACGGCGCGGTTCATCTCGACCAAGATGATCCAATGGCTGCTCCAGTACGATCCGCCGTCCGCGCTGGTGGCAAAGGTGGCGGCGACGTACACCAAGACCGGCGGCGACATCCCGTCGATGATCCGCGACATCATCACCCCCGCCAACCTGATGGCCGCGCCGGCGAAATACCGCCAGCCCTATCAACTTCTGATCGCGGCCCTGCGCGCAACGCAGCCGACGGTGACCGCGATGACGCCGGTGTCCGCCCGCCAGCTCGAGATCCTGGGCCAGGCGCTGTTCCGCTGGGAGGATCCCGACGGCTACCCGGACGACGTGGACTGGTGGGCGGGCACCGTCCTCCAGCGGTGGAACTTCTGCAGCTTCCTGACCGGCCTCGCCACCGGCGCGGTGGTGGTGGACGTGGCCCCGTTGATGGTCACCACCACGGCGGCGGCGATCACGGACGCGATCGGCCAGCGGGCGTTCGGGGGCGACATGCCGGCCGCGCTCAAGACCCGGGTCAAGGCGTATCTCGACGCCGCGCCCATCACCACGGCGCGGGTGCGCGAAACCTTCGCGCTCGCGCTGAGCTCCACCAGCTTCCAGTGGTTCTGAACGAGCGGCGGGCTGCTCGGTGCGCCCCTCCACCCCTTGGGTGCGTCAATGAGTGACAACGACTGCGAAAACAGGGGCTGCCCGGAGTACCGTGAGCTGTCGCGGCGTCAGTTCGTCGCGGGAGCGGCGACCGCGGCGGCCACCTCGTTCTTCCCGATCTTTCCGGCCTGGCTGCCGCAGGTGGTTCTGGCCGAGTCCGCCGACTCGACCCGGGACGTCATCGTTTCGATCTTCCTGCGCGGCGGTGCCGACGGGTTGAGCCTGTGCGTGCCCTTCTCCGACGCCAATTATTACTCCGGCCGGCCGACGATCGCGATTCCGCGGCCGGACAGCGCCGCCGCTAACCGGGGGATCGCGCTCGACAACAACTTCGCCTTCCCGCGGGCGATGAGCGGGCTGGTGCCTGCGTTTCAGGCCGGCCACCTGCTCGTGGTGCACGCCACCGGCTCGATCGACCCGTCGCGGTCGCATTTCGACGCACAACGGTTCATGGAGGTGGGCAAGCCGCGCGACCCGAGGATCGCGACCGGCTGGCTAGGCCGGCATCTGGCGAGCGTGCAGCCCATGCGCACCAACGCGCCCCTGCGGGCGCTCGGGCTGTCCAGCGGCCTCGCCAAGACGCTGGTCGGCGCGCCCAGAGCACTCCCCATCCCAGATCCCGCCAATTTCGCGATCGGCGGAGCCACCGCGACCCGGACGCAGCGCGCCAGCTGGCTGCGCGAGGACTTCACCGTCGGCGCCGAGCCGGTCCGCTCGGCCGCGCTCGACGCGCTCAACACGATCGATCTGCTCCGGTTGATCGATTTCGTCGCCTATCGGCCCGCTCTGGGCGCGGTGTATCCCAACACGAGCTTCGGCCGGGGGCTCCGCTCGACCGCGGCGCTGATCAAGGCCGACGTGGGGGTGGAGGCGATCCAGGTCGACCTCGGGGGATGGGATACGCACACCAACCAGGATCCCCTTGCGGGCTCGATGTTCAACACCATGCAGAACCTGGCCGGCTCGCTGGGCGCGTTCCACGCCGACGTGATCGCCAGCGGTCTGGCCCAAGGCGTCACGGTCGTGGTCATGTCGGAGTTCGGGCGCAACGCGCGGCAGAACGGCAGCCAGGGCACCGATCACGGCCGCGGGAACTGCATGTTCGCGATGGGCAGGAGCCTCGCCGGCGGCCGCGTGCTCGTGAACGGCTGGCCCGGATTGGCGCGCGAGAATCTCGAGAACGGTCAGGACCTGAAGGTCACGCTGGACCACCGCGACGTGCTGGCCGAGATCGTGAAGAATCGTCTCGCCAATGCGAACGTTGCCGCCGTGTTTCCGGACTACCAGCCGATCGCGCGCGGTGTGACGCGGTAGAAAGGTCGCCTAGCGGACGATCACCACGCCGCTCATCCCCGGGTGAATGGTGCAGTCGTAGGGGAAGGTGCCGGCGACCGGAAATGCGCGGGTCACCTGGCGATTCGTGGTCTGCTGGATGTCGGTCGGCGCGCCCGTCACCACGGCGAAGATCACATTGTGGGGCTCGGCCGGGAAATCGTAGATGACGCTGCCGCCAATGGAGAGGGTCGTGGTGAAGGGCGTGAAGGAGAAGCCGGGCATGGAGACGGTCGCAGATGCGGCCGGACCCGGGCCGGCGCCGTCGTCCCCGCCGCACGCGGCGACCAGCAGCACCAGCCAGACGACCGCCAGAAGCCTCGCTACCGGGATGTTCATGCGCACAGTGATGCGGTCTCTGTTCCTCGTGTTCGCGGTGCTCGTGCGTGCACCGGGCGCGAGCGCGCAAGCCTGCCTCGGTCTGCCTCCCTTCACGGACGCCTCCATTCACCTGAATCTGTCCGGGGAATTCCCCGACTCCGCGACGGCCTACGCGATCGGGATCGGCGCCGGGGCGCCGAGCGGGCTGTTCGCAAACCTGGGCGGCGGGCGGGTCGAGTACCAGGGGCTCGACGAGCGTTCGACCTTCGGCTTCGCCGAGCTGGGGTTCCAGCTGCCCGCGGGCCGCTTCCAGCTCTGTCCCGTCGCCGGCGGGTATCTCGGGGCCGGACCGGACCCCGAGGGGGGGGCCATCAAGGTGACGTCGCGCGGCGCGTCGGCGGGCGCCGCGCTGGGATTCCAGGTCGCGGTTCCCTTTGTGATTGTAATCCCGAACATCGCGGTCAAGTACGAGTACCTGTCCCAGAAGGTCAGTGAGTTCGAGGTCGGCTCCGTGACCGACACCTTCCATTCCGGCGTCGTCGACCTGGGCGTCGGGCTGGCCTACCGGAACCGCATCAGCGTGCAGCCGCTGGTCCACCTCCCGTTCGCCAGCGAAGACGACCAGATATCGTTCGGCGTGTTCGCCTCGGTGATTCTGCCCGTGCCGGTTCCAGGAGGCCTGCTGGGTCGCTGACGGGCCCGCCGTGCTTCAGGGCTGGGTCGCCGCCGCCAATGGCGCGTATCCCATGAACTTGAACTTCTGCACCCGCATCCCCGGCGCGGCTTCGGTCACGTACAGGTTTCCCTGCGTGTCGACGTCCATGTTGTGGGGGCGGCCGAACTGACCCGGCGCGCTCCCCCGCGAGCCGAACTGCCCGAGCACTTCCAGGTCGCTCCGTCGCAGGATCCAGATCTTGTCCTCGGTGCCGTCGCCGACGTAGAGGAAGTGCTGATCGGGCTCGTGGGAGAGCGCGAGGGCGGTCGCAGCACCATCCCCAGCGCGCACGATCTTCTCCGTGACGAATTTGCCGCTCAGATCGAAGACCTGGACCCGGCTGTTGTTCTGATCGGCGACGTACACGAGGCCGTCGTTCGAGAGCACCAGGCTGTGGACGAGATTGAACTGCCGCGACGGGGTGGTGGCGAGGGTGTCGGGCTGGTATGCGTCGTCGGGCGGCTCGCCGTAGGCGCCCCAATGGCGCTTGTACGCGCCCGTCTCCGCATCGAAGACGATGACGCGGCGGTTGGTGTATCCGTCCACCACGAACAGCTCGTTCGTCTCAGGGTCCACCTGCAGGTCGGCGGGGCGTCCGAGCGTGGTGACGTCGTCGCTCCCGCCGCTCTGGTTCAACTTGCCGATGGTGAGCACCGGCTTTCCGTCGCGCGTAAACTTGATGAGCTGGTGTTGTTCGCGGGCGGTGGTCCAGATGAACCCGTTGTGGTCCTCGAACAGGCTGTGGAGGACGGGGGGATAGTCCTGCACGTGCCCGTGATCGCCCCACGCCTGGACGACGTTGCCGTCTGCGTCGAGCTCCATGACGAGGGGCGCCGGGATGCCGGGCTGCTCCTTGGCCAGGGCCAGCATCGAATCGGTGAGCAGCTCCGCGCGGTGCGAGACCCACACGTGACCCTGTCGGTCCACCATGAGGCCGATGGCGGAGGCCAGCCTGTAGTTGGGGGGGAGCCGGGGCCAGCCGGGATCGACCTCGAAGGCGGGCACGCCGGTGCTGGCGGACGGAGCCGCGGCGGCCTCCTGCTCGCCTCCGCAGGCCACGAGGGCGAGCAGGAGTGCGGTCGCGAGAGTAGCGGTGCGGTGCCGGAGTCGAGTCATGGTGGGTGCTCCCCTCCCGGGAGGTGTGGGGCGGGCAGTCGCCGGAACAGCTACCTCAGCTGGTCGCGCCCGGCTTCTTGTCGGCGTCGGCCGCTTCGACCGCCATACGCGCGCCGATGAACCCGATCTTCGAATGCGTCCCGTCGCAGAACGGCTTGTTGGTGGAGCCGTCGCAGCGGCAGAGCGAGTAGCCGCCCGGCTTGGACGGCTGGATGCGGTTTCCCTGGTGGTCGAAGAGCGGCACGTCGCCCTCCACGCGGTAGGGGCCATTTTCGCGAATCGTGATCTTCACATCGGACACGTCGTTCCTCCAGGAAGTCGGTGGCCCGCTGGGGCGAGAGCGCGGGGTCCGGCACAGACCCCACGAGAGGGGGTGCGGTTCCATGTGCTGAAAGCCGAGCGGGGCTCCCGGACCTTCCGGAAGCCCCGCTCGGCTGCGCGGTCGAGCGCGCCGGGTCGAGCGTCCTCTAGCGGTGCGTCGAATCCGCCGGCATCGCCGGCATACCCGCACCCATGCCGCCCATGTCGTGCCCACGCAGGTCCGAGCAGGCCATCAGCGCGTCGTCGTGCTTGATCACCAAGTACGCCGCCTCGCCCGCGCGCAGCTTGTTGCTGTCCACTTCGGCGGTGCCGGTGGCGGTCATGCCGGTGGTCGTCAGATCGATGTCCGCGATCTTGTCCCCGGGCGTATGCTCGAGGTTCATGCTGTCCTGCATTTCCTCCGCGGCGTCCTCGGCCGCGTCCTCATCGATCAGGTACATCGCGGCCATGGTGCAATCGCCGTAACGGATGTCGGCGTCGTAGTCCTCGCCGTCGGTGAGCCCGGTCAGCGACACCCGCACGTTGACGTTGTCCGGGCCGTGCGTCGCTACCACCTCACCCGCGACGGTCGAGCCGCCCTGCGGGATGATCTGGATCGTGACCGGCGCCGGGGGGGATGGGCTCGGTCTCGACCTCGATGTTCGCCTCGGTCTCCTCCTCTTTGCTGCACGCCGCCGCGAGCGGCAGCACGAGGGTCAGGGCCATGAGGCGTGTAAGCCAGGCCTTGTTCTGCATTGTTCTCCTCCTCTGGTTGGACTCCATCCGCGAAGCGGGCCAATCGCCCGCGGGGCGGTCCACGCTCGTCAGCGGCGATCGCAAATTCTGGGCCGGAAACCGGATCGAGACGGTTCAGCGGCGGCCCTGGAAGGGCTAGATTGGATGCTCCCCCGCGGTGTCACGCGGGCTCGGGAACGCCAGCAGGAAGGAGGGGGGCGGTGAGCCTCTGGATCCGGAAGAAGACGGTCCCCGTCTCGGTCGGCGGGGTGATGGTCGGAGGGACGGCGCCGGTGGTGGTGCAGTCGATGACCAACACCGACACCGCCGACGCGGCCGCCACCGCCGCCCAGTCGGCGGAGCTCGCGCGCGCCGGGAGCCAACTGGTCCGGGTCACCGTCAACACCGACGAGGCCGCCCGCGCCGTACCGGAGATTGTGACACGGCTGCGCGACGCCGGCGTGGACGTGCCGATCATCGGCGACTTCCATTACAACGGACACCTCCTCCTCAAGCGCCATCCCGAGTGCGCGGTGGCGCTCGCCAAGTACCGGATCAACCCCGGCAACGTCGGCACCAAGCACCGGGATGCGAACTTCCAGGAAATCGTGCGCATCGCGGTGGACCAGGGAAAGCCCGTGCGGATCGGGGTGAACTGGGGCTCGCTCGACCAGCGTCTGCTGACCGAGTTGATGGACAAGAACTCGCGCCGCTCCGACCCCAAGGACGCGAGCGTGGTGCTGCTGGAAGCGATGGTGGAGTCCGCGGTGCGTTCGGCGGCCCTCGCCGAAGAGACGGGGCTCGGCCGCGACCGCATCATCCTGTCGGCCAAGGTGTCGTCGGTCCCCGACCTGATCCGCGTCTACCGCATGCTCGCGCAGCGCACCGACCTGCCCCTCCATCTGGGGCTGACGGAAGCCGGGCTCGGCATGAAGGGGATCGTGGCGACGACCACCGCACTGGCGCCGCTGCTGATGGACGGGATCGGCGACACCATCCGCGTCTCGCTCACGCCCCGCCCCGGCGGCGACCGCGCCGAGGAGGTGCGAGTCGCGCAGCAGATCCTGCAGAGCCTGGGGATTCGCAGCTTCGAGCCCCAGGTCACCTCCTGCCCCGGCTGCGGGCGCACGACCAGCACGTTCTTCCAGCAGATGGCCGAGGATATTACGAGCTATATCCGGGACCAGATGCCGGAGTGGCGCGCGCTCTACCCCGGGGTGGAGGAGCTCGACGTCGCGGTGATGGGGTGCGTGGTGAACGGTCCCGGCGAGAGCCGGCACGCCAACCTGGGCATCTCGCTGCCGGGCAACGCCGAGGACCCCAAGGCGCCGGTGTACGTGGACGGGCAACACGTCACCACGCTGCAGGGCGAGGGTCTGGTCGAGGACTTCAAGCGCATCCTCGACGACTACGTCGCCCGCCGCTACGGCGCCCCGGTCCTTGCCGCCGTCAGAGATTCAGCCAGTAGTTGAACTTCACCACGAAGATGTTGTCCGCCTTGGTGTCGAAGATCGAGCGCGCGTCGCGGCTGAAGTCGAAGTCTCCGTAGGGCTGGGTGCCCGACCGCCGCTGCTGCCACACGAGGAAGAGGGTCGAGCCGGGCCGGTACTCCCACCGCAGCACCGCGTTGCCGCGCAGCGACTGGGTATTGAAGTCCCGGTCGGACACGGTGAACGCGGCCGCCGGGCCGGCGCCGTCCGGGTCGATCGTGTGCCGACGGGCAGCCTCGTCGAACGTGATGGTGCCCGCGTCGACCCCGTACTCGTCGAATCCGTACTTGCCGGCCGTGCGCAGCTCGCGGAGCGCCCCATAGTCGCCGCTCGACACGAGCGGCTGCAGGTACAGTTCGAGGGACAGCTCGGGCCGGAACGTGACGTTGAGGCGGGTTTCCATCGACAGCTGGGTCTGTTCGAGGCCGGTGAAGATGTAGCGCCGGCCGAACGTGGAGGTCGCCGTGGCGTCGGTGACCGCGGTGACATACTGCGCATGGGTGATGTCGCGGCTGATCTGGGGACCGAACGAGATGGTCCAGTTCTCGGCCGGCCGGATCTGCACGTTGCCGCCGATGCGCTTGCCGATTCCCTCTGCGCCCCACGAGTAGTTGGCCCCGAAACGCCCCGTCACGCTGCGGCGGCCGTCCGAATTCACATTCAGGCCGATCGACTGGCCGTCTTGTCCACCCACCAGGGGCCCGCCCCGCGTGAGGCGGTCGTCCATGCCGGCGATGCGCCGGTTGAAGTTGAGTCCCGCGCTCCAGAAGTTCTGCAGCTGACCATTCATGCCGAGCCCGAAGCGGCCGCCCAGGAAGTCGCGGTCGTAGTTCCAGTTGAAGCTGGGTTCGGTGCTGAAGCGGTAGTTCCGGAACCACCCCTGCGGGGTGCTCTGCTGGTACGACAGGTTCATGCTCGATCCCATCCGGTCCACGCCCGTCAGGAACCCCATGTCGTTGATCTCGAACCTGGGGCTGGTCGCGAACACGTTCGCCTCGCCTGTCCAGTGCAGACCGGCGCGTTTGCCGATCTCGAGACGGGTCGAGTAGCCGCTCATCGAGGTCAGGCTCGAGTCCACCTCGACGTGGCCGGCGTCGGGGCGCTGGAAATAGCGCGACGACTGCCGCTGGGTGCGGATCATCGCGTCGGCCGAGCCGGCCACGCGACTGAAGGCGAAGAACGCCTCCACCGACCAGGTGCGGCGCAGGAACTCGCGCGAAAGGTCCAGCCCGCCGGTGTACGCCTCGGAGCGGAGCAGGGCAGCGAGCCCTGCGTCCGCGAGGTCCCTCTGCATGGCGGTCCCGATCAGCCCGATCTGGGTCCCCGAGGACGGCAGCGACTTGATCACCCGGGCGGCGAGGTAGTTCGAGCGCGGTTCGACGATCGTGCGGCCCTGCGCTCCGGTGTCGTCGAGCCAGCGCGTGGACTCCTGACCGGTCACCGCGTCGAGGAACCCCACCGACCAGCCGTTCGCGGTGCGGCCGGTGACCTTGGCGGCGCCCAGGATGGTCGCGGTCTCTTCGCTCCGTGAGAACAGCACCGAGCTCGGTAGCGCGCCCTGGGGCGCGCGCCCGATGCGGCGCGAGTAGAGCAGCTGCGGTGCACCGCCGCCGCCTCCACCGCCTCCACCACCGCCGCCGAATCCACCACCACCCCCGCCGAACCCGCCGCCGCCCCCGCCGAACCCGCCGCCGAAGCCACCGCCTCCCTGCGCGCCGGCGTTCCCGAAGCGGAACAGATCGCCGCCCTCGATGAAGAAGGGACGGTTCTCCTGAAAGGAGGTCTCGAACGCGGACAGGTTGATCACCGCCGGGTCCACCTCGACCTGCCCGAAGTCGGGGTTCACGGTGGCGGTCAACGTCATGCTCGTGGTCAGGCGGTAGAGCGCGTCGAGCCCCGAGCCCTGACCGAACTCCGAGCCGTCGTGGAAGGGATCGCCCGCGGTTCCTTGCACGAACTGTCCGCGGCCGACCACGTAGGGCATCGCCTCGAGCCGCTTGCCGGCCTTGAGGTCGGTGAGGCCGTCGAGGTGCCCGAAGCGGGCGACTCCGCCGCGCTCGCTGCGCGGCGTAAAGACGAACACGCTCGTCTCCTGCAAGCGATTGATGCGGCGCTGGAGCTGGATGCCCCAGGTCTGCACTTCAGCGCTGCTGAAGCGGAGCTGGCTGAACGGCACCCGCATCTCGACGCTCCACCCGCCTTCGTCCACTGTGGCGGCTGCGTCCCACACCACGTCCCACGACTGGTCGCCGCGGAAGCCGCCGTTGCTGATCTCGTCGCGAATGACTCCGGCGGGATTGACGCTGAACTGGTAGGCGCTCAAGTGGTCGTGATGGCTGTCGAGCGCCACCGTGAACCAGTCCGAGTCCATCGCCTGCGAGTCGCGCCGGCCGAGGGGCCTGGCGATCTCTCCGGACGAGTCCGCGAGCCGTGCGCCGATGTAGATCGCGTCGTCGTCGTAGAGCACGTAGACATCGGTGCGCTCGGGCGATGGCTCGCCTTCGCTCGGGTCGGCCTGGGTGAAGAACCCGCCGATCGCCGTCACACTCTGCCAGCCTGGCTCCGCGAGCCGCCCGTCGATGGTCAGCTCGGTCGCCTCGTCCAGCCGGGTTGCGGGCACCGAGGGGGCGTCGTCGTGCGAGCTGCCGCCGCCCGTCGGCGAGCGCTCCTGCGCCACCGGCTGGGCCAGCACGAGGGAAGGAAGGGCGAGCCACGCGATCACGGCCAGCGTCCAACGGGCGCGAACAGACACACGCATATAAAAGAGCAAGACGGACCTTGTCGTCAGTGGGATCGGGTCGCGACCGGGGCGCCCGGCGAGCCGTGCTATGACGGCCTAGACAGCCGGTGGGGCCAAAACGTTGAGAGGTACTGTCACCTGGAGGTGACAGTAAAAAGGCGAAATCAGCGGGGCAGGGCGCGGCGCGAGAGGGGGACCACCGTGCTCCCCCAGCGCAGCTAGAGCCGGGCCGAATCGGCGTCGGCGAGCGGGAGCGCAAAGGTGAGCGTCTCGACGTGCTCACCCAGCTGGGGGGTCGCCTGGACGCGCAGGACGTCGTGCCCGTCGGGGTAGAGCAGATGGAAGACATGGGCGACGTCGCTGAAGATCACCGTCCACTCGCGGTCGCCGGGAATCGTCCAGATCGCATAGCTGCCCGCGGCCAGCCGCTGTCCGTTGACTTCGATGTCGTCCGAAAGCGTGATCTGGGCGGCGCTGTCGGCGCTCGGCGTCCAGATGCGGCCGAACGGCACCAGCGCGCCGAATGGCTCGCGCCCGCGCGCGACCGGGCGCCGGTAGACGATGTCGATGCGGGTGCCCGCGACCAGCCTAACGGGAGGGGTCGAAGGTGGCCAGGAACGCCGCCAGCGCGCGCAGGTCCGGATTCTCGGCGTCGGCGGTGGTGTCGGCGGGGGCGAAGTCGTGCACGTCGAGGACCCAGCGGGCGAGGCTGTCCATCCGGAACATCGAGTCCGGGGAGGCGACCATCGCCCGGAGCCAGTCGGGGTCGCGCCCGAGCGCGGCCGTCGCCAGATCGGGGCCGCTACGGTCCCCACCGCCCACCGTGTGGCAGCGCGTGCAGCGCTGCTCGAAGAGCGCGGCGCCCTGCTGCGCGTCGAGCGCTGCGGCGGCGACCGGCTGCGGGCGCGGGGGACCTCCCATCAATCCCGCCCACACGCCGCCGGCCGCCGCCGCCATGACGACGACCACTGCCGCGGCCTGGACGATGGGGTGGGGGCGGAGGGTGGGCATGGGGGATGGCATACGCCCGATGATGCCTCCCGATTCCCTTTCGCGCACGCCGAGATCGGCTGCCCAACCCTGTCGGGCATGAGCGGCCGATCCGCGCATGGACCGGCCCGCTGAGCCCGGCCAACTTGCCCGATCCGGCCCGAACCGCCTCCATCTTCCGCCCGCGGGACGCCTCGATGCGCTTCTCTCGACGGACTCTCTCCAGCGTCACGGTCGCGGTCGTCGTCCTCCTGCTGGGGGGCGGCATCTACTGGCGGCTCGGTCCTGCGGGCGGCCAGGCACGGGCCGCCGAGCCGGGCGATTCCAGCTCCGCCCAGGTCGCGAGCGGCGTGAGCGGCGCGTTTTCGAGCGACATCCCGCAGCCGGTGAGCGGCATCGCGGTCGTCCGGGACACGCTCTGGCTCTCGGTGAACGCGGCCGGGCGGGCCGAGGCGGTCAACCGCGCGAGCTTGCAGGCGCAGGTGGCGGGGGTGGTCGAGAGAGTCGCGGTGCGGGAAAACGCCGCGGTCGCGTCCGGCCAGCCGCTCATCCAGATCGACACCACCGAGTACGCGCTCAATGTCGCCAAGGCGGAGAGCGACCTGCGCCGCGCGCGCGCCGACTACCAG
>CAXNGW010000006.1:0-37978 GCA_964201975.1 Longimicrobiales bacterium
CGACGTCGTCGGCCAGCGGCAGCTTCCTCGCGTGCACCCGCAGGATCGCCTCGCGCCCGCGCACGTCGGGCGCGTCCACCACTACTTGGCGATCGAAGCGGCCGGGACGGAGGAGGGCGGGATCGAGTACGTCGGGGCGGTTGGTCGCGGCGATCAGGATGACGCCCTCGTTGGGCTCGAACCCGTCCATCTCGACGAGCAGAGCGTTGAGGGTCTGCTCGCGCTCGTCGTGGCCGCCGCCCAGCCCCGCGCCGCGGTGGCGCCCGACCGCGTCGATCTCGTCGATGAAGATGATGCACGGCGCGTGCGCCTTGCCCTGCTCGAACAGGTCGCGCACGCGCGACGCGCCCACGCCCACGAACATCTCGACGAAGTCCGAGCCCGACATCTGGAAGAAGGGCCGCGCCGCCTCGCCCGCCACCGCCCGCGCCAGCAGCGTCTTGCCGGTGCCCGGCGGGCCGACCAGCAGCACGCCCTTGGGGAGCCTGCCGCCCAGGCGCGCGAATCGCTGCGGATCCCTGAGGAACTCGATGATCTCCTGGAGCTCCTCCTTGGCCTCGTCGGCGCCCGCGACGTCCGCGAAGGTGACCTTCGGGGTGTCGGGGGTGATCATCTTGGCCTTGGAGCGGCCGAACTGGAAGGCGCGGTTGCCGCCGCTCTGCATGGTGCGGATGATCCAGATCCAGAACGCGACGAAGAGCAGCCAGGGGAGCGCGCTCAGCAGGATCGTGCCCCATCCGGCGGCCTCGCGCTTGCCCTCCACCACCACTCCCTGCGCCAGCATCTTCTCCTCGAGCTCCGGGCTGAGCTCGCCCGGCAGGGTGGTCTCGAACGCCACCATGTCCTGGCCGTTCTTCGGAACCGGAGCGCGCAGCTCGCCGATCACGCGGCTCTTCTCCACCACCGTGACCTTGTGGACGTTGTTGAGATCGAGCTGCTGCCGGAACTCTGTGTAGCTGAAATCCGCCGCGGGGCTCTCCTGATCGCGCACGAAATTCACGGCCAGGACCGACATGAGCACGATGAGGACCCACAGAGCGAGGGTCTTGGAGTGGCGGGACCAGGGTCCCGAGGGGTCGTTCCGGGTGGGGTCGAGATCGGCCATGGATTAAGCTCGCGCCCTAGAGGCTCGCGATATAGGGGAGATGCCGGAGATCCTCGGCGCAGTCCAGCCCATACCCCACCAGGAAGTCGCCGGGCGCCTCGAACCCGACCCAACGGGGCGCCCGGTCCAGCGCGGCACCCGGCTTGTACAGCAGGGCACAAAGATCCAGGCTCTTCGGCCCGCGGTCGGCGAGCATCGGAAAGATCTGGTTCACCGTGGCCCCCGAATCGACGATGTCCTCGACCACTACCACCGAGCGGCCCGCCAGATCGAGGCGCGGGTCATACAGAAGGCGCACCTGTCCACTCGATACCTGCGCCGCGCCATAGCTCGACACGACCAGGAAGTCGACGTGGAGGGGGCGGTCGATGCGGCGGACGAGATCGGCCATGAAGACGAAGGAGCCCTTGAGCAGTCCCAGCAGGAGAAGGTCGTCATCCGGTCCGTACGCCGCGGCGATGGCGCGGCCCAACTCGTCCACCCGGTCGCGAATCTGCTCCTCCGTATGGAGGATGCGGCGGAGCTTGCGCCCCCCGAGCCGGGCGGACGGCTCAGACGCGACCTTCATCCCTGATCCCGATGTGGAAGACCACTTCCCCGGGGCCTGGCTCCATGCCCGTGCCGCGGGCGACCCCGGGAAGCCAGAGCACGCGCTCACCGCTGTCCACCAGGACCGGCACCCTGCCGCGCTCGCTCAGGGGAATGCCGGCCTCGCTCAGCAGCTTCTTCAGCTTCTTCGATCCATACGACAGGCGGATCCGATCTCCGGGCCGGCGGCTGCGGAAGCGGAGGGGAAATTCCAGCCGCGCCAGCGCGAACGCCTCGGCCTCGCGCTCGGTCCGAAGTGCGCCGAGCGACCACCGTGCGGCCAAGCGACGCCCGCCCATCTCGAACCGCCCCTCCCCCGACCCCGCCCCCCGGATCTCCAGGACTCCGTCGGGCTCGCGATCGTCCGCGCCGGCGAACACCAGCCGGTCGAATTCCCGTGAGAGCAGAAGGCCTCCGGGAAGGGGATGGGTTCGGCCGCTCGTCCCCGCTCTGGTAAACTCCAGCGCCGCGCGGGTTCCGGACTCCCCCAGCCCAGCACCCAGGCGCCGGAGGAGGGCCCGGAGCACCCGGGCCTGCACGGCGGCTGGATACTCGAGGAGCACGGGCCGGGCAACCACGATCCGGGTAGGCTCGAGCTCGATGACGACCTGGTCCAGCAGGTCGGCTACCAGGCCGCGCCACGCGCGCTCCTCGCGCGCGGCCAACAGCGCCAGCCGCACCAGGGAGCGGCGCGCCCCGGGCGACACGGCGGCCTCGAGGCGGGGGATGAGCTCGCCGCGCAGGGCGTTGCGCGCGAAGCGCGGGTCCGCGTTGCTCGGGTCCGGGCGCGGCGTGATGCGGGCGCGGACGGCGTATGCCTCGATCTCCTCGCGCCAGAACGGGAGGAGCGGCCGCAGCAGCGCCCCCCGCCGTGCCGGGATCCCGCGCAGCCCGGCCAGCCCCGTGCCGCGAGCGATGCGGAAGAGCACGGTCTCGGCCTGGTCGTCGGCGTGGTGCGCGGTCACGATCCAGCGCGCCCCGGAACGCACTCGCACCGCCTCCAGGAACGCGTAGCGGGCGTCGCGAGCAGCCTCCTCGGACGCGGGCGGGGTGCGCGCCGCTCCCACCTCGATCGGCACCTGCCACGCGTGCGCGAGCCCCACGACCCAGCGCGCGTCGGCGGCGCTGCCCGCGCGCATGCGATGATCGAAATGGGCCGCGACCAGCTCGACCCGGGGGAGCGCGTCGGCGAAGCGCAGCAGATGGAGCAACACCAGCGAGTCGAGCCCACCCGAGAGCGCGACCACCACCCGGTCGCCCGCGGCCATGCGGGCGCGCGCCGCCAGCCGTACCGCTACGCGCGCGGGGAGGGCGCCCGCGTCCGCCGCGGTCATGGCGCCCCGGCGCCCGGCGCGGGCGCCCGGCCCGCCACCTCGGTGAGGACCAAGGCGAGGACGTCGGGGCGGTCGCTCTGAATGCCGTCCACCCCCCACTCCAGCAGCCGCCGCATGTCGGCGGGGTCGTTCACCGTCCACACCTGCACCGGGATGTTGCGCCGATGCGCTCGCCGCACGAAGGCCGGGGTCACCAGCGGCCAGCCCTTGAAATGCTCGGGCACCTGGAGGATATCCGCCCGCGGACGCCAGCCGGGGATGAGGCGGAAGGCCGCCACCTGCTCGCGCGACGCTCCCCAGGGGCCGCGGTACCCGCGCGCGTCCTTGCGGTCGCGCTCCCACTGCGCGGCGAGCAGGACGCGGTGGGTGGCGCTGTGCCGCTCGAACAGACGGCACAGCGGCGCCGCCGCCTCGGCGGTCTTGCTCTCCACGTTGAGGCGCGTGCGCGGAAAGGTCTCGAGGATCTCCTCGAAGCGGGACAGCCGCACCCCCGTGCCGCGGAAGGAAGGGGTGCCGTCCAGGCCCAGGAAACGGTAGCCGGCGTCCAACTCGCGGAGCGCCGCCCAGGGGAGGTCGCGCACCGCGCCGGTCCCGTCGGTGGTGCGGTCCACGGTGGCGTCGTGGATCACCACCACCTCGCCGTCGGCGCTCAGCCGCACGTCCATCTCGAGCATGTCGGCGCGCCACCGATCGATGGCGGGACGGAAAGCCGCGAGCGTGTTCTCGGGAGCGAGCCGCGCGCCTCCGCGGTGGGCCACCAGGAGGGGCGCTCCCGCGAGGTAGGGAAACCCGGGCCGGCGATTCGCGCGGGACACGCTCAGTGGACGGAGCGCACCGCCTCGGCGCGGGCGGCTTCCTGCGGGGAGAGCTCGAGCCAGCGGTACAGCACCAGGTCGAGCAGCCGGTCAGTCATGTCGATCTCGCGGCGCACCTTGTCGGGCTCGCCGTCCACGTCCCCCGCCGAGATCGCTTCGTCCAGCTCGAGCACGCGCCCGGCGAGGAAGCGGAGCAGCTCCTCGACCACCTCGGGTCGCGGATCCGGGTCCATGCCGGGCGGGGGATTGCGCAGCAGCAGGCCGCGCACGAACGCGAGCAACCCGGCGAAGGCGCGCTCGACCTCGTCGTCGCCCGCGTCGTGCGTGAGGTGCTCCCACTCGAGCTCATTCCAGTACAGATCGGTGGCTTCCTCGAGCAGGTGCTGACGCACGTGCTCGGGAGCGGCGACGCCGAGCGAAGGAACGAGAAAGCGGCCGAGCACCTGACCCAGGCGCTCGCGCCGGCCGCCGAGCAGGGTGGTGACGCGGTCGTTCACGGCCGGTGCCTCCGGTGCGGGGAGCGGGGAGCTCAACATGGCGAGCCGTGGCGCGGTCGGCCAGCCGCTCGCGGCTCGGGCTTCTGCCCCTTCCCCTTAGGGCAGCTTCACCGGTTGTGCCATGGCTCCGTTCCCGGCCGCATCCCACGCAGCGAAGCGCACCCATTTGGCACTTGCCGGCACCGGGATCTCGAAGCGCTGCCGCCCGAACGGGAGTCGGTGTTCACCCCGTCTCCCCAGACCGCTTCCACGAACTCGAGCGGAAACGTCCACTCGACCTCCGCGACCACCGATCGTCGTCCGGCGGTCCCCGTCACTTCGTACGAAGGCAAGAGGACCTCGCCCGACGTCACGAAAAATTGTCCGCTCCGGAGCGCATCCACGATGGATCCGAAATCCTCGGGGCCCGGTAGGACATCCATCTTCAGATAGCTCACTGGACCCATCGCATAGACGTCGTCGGCCGGGTTCTGATCATAAATTTCATTGATCGCGACCATGTACTTCGGAGGCCCGGGAGAAGCGGCGATCCAGTTGTTCATTTCGTCGATGAGGGGCAGGACCCTGAACTCCGACAAGCGCGTGGCCGAAAGATCCAGCCCCATCCCCCACCGCCAGCCAACCCCTCCGTACCGCTCGTGCTTGAAGTGCGCCGTGTTGCGGATGGCGTCCGGATAGCCGGTCGAGCCCTTGGTCCGCGGGTGGGGCATGAAGACGATTCCATTCTCGCGCGTGAGCATCTCCATCAGCTCATCGGCGGTGGTCACGCGATAGACCCGGCCGAGGGTGGGATCGTCCTCGACCATTGGCGTATTCGCCTCCCGCCCTTCCACCCACAAGACCGGGTGGGACAGGAGCACATCGGTGTGCCCCCCCATCAGATTCGAGAAGATCTCCACGCTCGGTACGAACAGGAAGTCCTTGTCCGCGCTCTTGCGCGACGCCTCGAACAACGCTGCTTGTACGTTCAGAGGCTGGGGGGAATCGGCCGTGCTGAAGATGTTGACTCCGGCGCTCTGCATGGCGTCGAACTCGGGGAAACGCGTCTCGGTGCTCCCCGATTCCGTGATGCGCCGGCCCAGGTTGGTGTGGAAATGGTGCGCCATGACCTGGTACCCGGGCAGCGGCTGGAAGCGGTCGCCGTGGGTGAACGCGAGAACCGCATCGAACGCCGCGGCGGCGCTGTCGGGGCTGACGTAGAAGAAGACCGGCATCCGCTGCACGGTACCGGGCGGAGCGCTGTAGAGCGGAAAATTCCCCACGTACGAGGACGGCTCCGGTCACCCCGCCGGGACCTGGAGCCGCTCGACCGCGCCCGACAGCGTCGCGTCGCCCAGGGTGACGAACAGGTGGCGATCGGCGATCGCGAGGGCGAACGTCATACGCCGCTCC
Organism: Longimicrobiales bacterium; assembly: GCA_964201975.1. GTDB lineage: Bacteria > Gemmatimonadota > Gemmatimonadetes > Longimicrobiales > Gaopeijiaceae > UBA2988. The sequence goes on from CAXNGW010000006.1 coordinate 5,732, forward strand.
AGCCGCTCCACCAGCCCGGCGAGAAGGTCGCGATCGAGCGCGTACAGCTCGAGCTCCTCCACCCGGTGGATGCGCTCGCCCGCCAGCTGGCGCAGCAGATGCCGGGACTCCTTCTGGGTGTAGACCGCGACGCGCGGTGCGGCCTTGCTGGCGCGGTGCAGGCGGGCCGCGTCGGGCACCCCGACCTCGATCCACGCCGTGATGGCGCCGGTCAGATCGCGCACGGAGAGCGCGGGCTCGTCGGGCTCGGCCAGCCCGCGCGAGAACGTGAGGCCTTCCGTCACCTCCATGCAGTAGGCCAGCACCCGCGTGACGAAGTAGTCCGCGGTCTCGGAGGGGTGGCGGGCCACCTTGAGGACGAGAGCCTGATAGACGCTGCGGTCCACGTCGGCGAGCTCGATCTCGAAGGTGTGGACGGTCGCAGGAAGGGCCATGGGCTGGGGGTACCCCGGCCCGCCGCGATCGGCGCTCGGCCTTGCGCCGATCAATCAGGGATTCCCTGACAGGGCGCCGGGTGGACCCACCGACAGAAACGACTCCCAAAACTCCGTAAAGTAGACCAGAGTAGGCCGCCAAAGGCGACCACGGAGAGCCGGGAGGAGTCATGGCCCCTGAGATGATGGTTCGCGATTGGCAGCCCGAGGGCGCGCTGGGAGCAGAGGCGGCCTCGAGTTCGACCGAGTGGTGGCTTGGATCCGAGCAACGAGGGGTCGCGGAAAGCCTGCTCATGGCGGCCCTACGCGATGCAGACGCCGCCAAGGCGGCCAGCTCAGCCATGTTGGCGTTCCTCGGTCGCATGAGCCACGAGATGCGCACACCCCTCAACGTGATCTTCGGGTATGTGGATCTGCTGGACATGGAGGTCCATGGGCCCGTGACGGCGAAGCAGCGGGCCGATCTGGGATGCATTCGGGAGAGCGAGGGGCAGCTGCTGATCATGATCGATGACCTCCTCGATTTCCTGAAGATTCAGAGCGGCCAAGTGACGCATCGGTCGGTGGACGTGCCGATGCCCGGCCTCCTGACCAGCGCCATCACCCTGATGGAGCCACTGGTGAAGGAGAAGGGACTCCGCATTGGTGGTGTCACCTGCGGGCCAGACGTCACCGTGCGTGCCGACCCCGACCGCACCCGGCAGATCCTCCTCAACCTTCTCACCAATGCGATCAAGTTCACCGCTCCCGATGGCGAGGTCCGGATCGAGTGTGACGCTACCGAGGACGTCGTCCACATCCGGGTGAGCGATACCGGAGCCGGGATTGCGTCTGACCAGGTCGAAGCCATCTTCAAGCCTTTCGTCCAGGTGGCGAATGGCTTGACGGGGTCGCATCAGGGAGTGGGCCTCGGGCTCGCGATCAGCAGGGATCTCGCATGGGCGATGCACGGCGACCTCACCGTCGCGAGCACGATCGATGTTGGTTCCCAGTTCACTCTGACCTTGCCGCGCGCGTGACGTGCAGCGGCCCGTCTGTTACGGTCGCTCAACCCTCCGCTTGCCGCTCTTCCCCCGTCTCTGCCGCCGCGGGCACCGTGAAGTGGAAGGCCGAGCCAGTCCCCGGCTCGCTCTCGACCGTGATCTTCCCCCCGTGCTGCTCCACGATCCCCTTGGCAATGACCAGCCCCAGGCCGGCGCCGGCCGCGTGGGCCGCATCCGCCTGCCAGAAGCGGTCGAACAGGCGGCTCATGCTGTCGTCCGCAATGCCCACCCCCGTGTCGATGACGGAGAAGCGCACCCACCGCGGATCCGGCTCGGCGGCGGCCTGCACCCTGACCCGTCCGCCCACCGGGGTGAACTTGAGCGCGTTGCCGATCAGGTTGGCCAGCACCTGGATGATCCGGTTCTGGTCCACGTCGATCGCGGGCAGCGGGGCGGACTGCTCGAACACCAGGTCGATCCCCGCCTCCTGCGAGGCTGGGCCGAGGAGCTGAGCGGCCTCCTCGAGCAGGACCTCCACGAGGGTCGGCTGGCGGTCGAGCACGAGCTTCCCCCCCCTCGATCCGGCTCACATCCAGGATGTCCTGAACCAGCTGGTCCATCCGCTCGACGGTGTGCGTGATGACGTCCAGGTGCTCGTCAGCCTCCGCCTTCTGGAGCGGCAGATCGCGGACGAGTTCAGCGCTCGCGGCAATCAGGGTCAGGGAAACCTGTCGGGCCTATAGAGCAACGTTCTGCCGTGGCTGTCGTTGATCCCGTCTGTGGGATGACGATCGATCCTGCGGACGCGGTCGGTCATGCGGAGCACCAGGGGCAGACCTACTACTTCTGCAGCGACGGCTGTCTCGAACGATTCCGCGCCGGACCTGCGCCATTCCTGGAACCGGATCGCCCCGCCGTGCCATCGGCCGGACATCAACACGTCGTACCCGCGCCCGCAGCGGAGGCCGCGTGGACATGCCCGATGCATCCGGAGATCGTCCGGGACGAGCCGGGCCCTTGCCCGATCTGCGGCATGGCGCTGGAGCCCCTCACGGCGACCCTGCAGGACAGGAACCCCGAGCTCGACGACATGTCGCGGCGGTTCCGCGCTTCCTTGCTGATCGCCACACCGATTCTGGCTCTGATGATCTCGGAAGTGGTGCCGGGACAGCCGCTTCAGAATTTGCTCCCACACGGCGCGCTCAACTGGCTGGAACTCGCCCTGGCAACCCCCATTGTCCTGTGGGGGGGATGGCCCTTCTTTCAGCGCGGCTGGGCATCCGTCACCAATCGCCACCTGAACATGTTCACCCTGATCGCGCTCGGGGTCGGCGCCGCGTTCTCGTACAGCGTCGTCGCTACGGTCGCGCCTGGGGTCTTCCCTGCCTCATTCCGGATCGACGGTCAGGTCGCGGTCTATTATGAGGCGGCCGCGGTCATCGTCGTGCTCATCTTGCTCGGTCAGGTGCTCGAGCTGCGCGCGCGCAGCCGCACGAGCGCCGCCATCCGGAAGCTGCTCGGACTCGCTCCCAAGACCGCGCGCCAGATCGGCGAGGACGGCACCGAGCAGGACGTGCGGCTCGCACATGTCGTGGTCGGCGACCGACTGCGGGTGCGCCCCGGCGAGCGCATTCCTGTCGACGGCACGGTGCTCGAGGGCACCACCTCGGTCGACGAGTCAATGGTCACCGGTGAACCGATTCCGGTGGAGAAGATGTCGGCGGCGAGGATGACGGGCGGCACGGCCAACGGGACCGGCTCCGTGGTGATGAAGGCCGAGCGAGTCGGCAACGACACATTGCTCGCGCAGATCGTTCGCATGGTGAGCGAGGCGCAGCGCTCGCGCGCGCCGATGCAACGGCTCGCCGACACGGTGTCCGGGTGGTTTGTTCCCATCGTCATTGTCGTGGCCGTCGCCACGTTCATGATCTGGGCAACGGTCGGGCCCGAGCCACGGATGGCCCATGCACTGGTGAATGCGGTCGCAGTGCTGATTATCGCGTGCCCATGCGCGCTTGGTCTGGCAACGCCGATGTCGATCATGGTCGGCACGGGGCGCGGTGCGGAAATGGGCGTGCTGATTCGCAACGCCGAGGCGCTCGAGATTCTCGAGAAGGTGACGACTCTGGTCGTGGATAAGACGGGCACGCTCACGGAGGGCAAGCCGAGACTCGTCACGATCGAGCCGCAACCAGGCTTCGACGACGCCACGCTGTTGCGCCTGACCGCGAGCCTCGAACACGTCAGCGAGCACCCGCTCGCCGCGGCGATCGTCGCGGGGGCGAAGGGTCGCAACGTGGACATGGCAGCTGTCAGCGGTTTCGAGTCGGTGACGGGGATGGGGGTGAAAGGCACCATCGATGGGCGCGCCGTAGCCATCGGCAATCTCCGGCTTCTCGAGGCCCTCGGCGTCGATCCCGGTCCGTTGTGGGCCAGGGCGGACGTGCTTCGACAGGACGGCCAGACCGTCATGTTCGTGGTGGTCGATGGCGGGCCCGCGGGACTGGTCGGCGTCGCCGATCCCGTCAAGGAGACGACGCGGGAAGCGATCGAGGCCCTGCACCGCGACGGCATCACAATCGTCATGCTGACCGGCGACAATCGCACGACGGCCGACGCGGTCGCGAAGGCCGTCGGGATCGATCGGGTCGAAGCCGACGTGCTGCCTGATCAGAAGGTCGCGGTCGTCAAACGCATGCAGGAGAGCGGCGAGCGTGTGGCGATGGCCGGGGACGGTATCAACGACGCGCCGGCGCTCGCCCAGGCCGACGTCGGCATCGCCATGGGCACCGGCACGGACGTCGCGATGGAAAGCGCTGGCGTCACTCTGGTCAAAGGTGACTTGCGCGGGATTGTGCGGGCTCGGCGGCTCAGTCGGGCAACGATGGTGAACATCCGACAGAACTTGTTCTTTGCGTTCATTTACAACGTGCTCGGCGTGCCCATAGCGGCGGGTGTGTTGTTTCCGTTCTTTGGGATGCTGCTCAGCCCGATCATTGCCAGCGCGGCGATGACGTTCAGCTCGGTTTCGGTGATCGGGAACGCGCTACGGCTTCGGCGGGTCGCGCTATGACCAGCCTGCCGGTTGTGGATAAGGCGGATGGCTGCTGCGGTACGGTCAGCATTCACAGTGTGGGGATGCCGTAGCACCGGGGGCCTTTCCCGACTTGGCGCCCTCCGTAGGCTCGGTTATTGTCCTCCAATGAGACCCCGCTTCCGCGTCCTCGCCGCGCTGGTGGCGCTCCTCGCCTTTTCCGCGTCGTTCGCGGAGGGGGTCTGGGCATCCACCTGCATGGGCATGGGGTCGATGGATGAGTCGGTGGATGCGGACGGCATGGGCGACATGGGCTCGATGCCATCGATGGATTCCGGTGCATCTCACGGCGACGGGATGGCCGCTCCGGAGAACGCCTCGGAGACGCCCCCCTGCCCCCTTACGGCGGCCATCGGAAGCTGCGTCGCGTTGTCCCTCCCAGCGTGCGAGCCGGCCGCCGAGTTCGGCTCAGCGAGCCAGTCCGCCGAGGGTGCCGCTCCAGCCGTGACCCCCGAGCTCCTGTTCGCCACCGCTCTCCTGCGCCCTCCCCGGGCGTAATTCCACGCGCCGGAGAATCCTCCGGCGCCAACTCCAGCATCAAGCATCGCTGAAGACCCGGAGCTCACCGCTTCGAGGTCGGGAGTCCCGCTGTCGCGCCGCTACCGGTTCGGTCCGGAGGCCTGGGCGGAGAGCGGGTGGAATGCGTCGACTGGGAGTCACCCTGATGAAATCGTTCCGATGGGCGGCCCTGATGGGGGCCGCAGCTCTTGCTCTGGTCGGCGACGGTCTGGCGGCGCAGGACCCCGCCTCGCTCGACTCACTGGTCGCCGACGCTCTCGTGCTGAGCCCGACCATTCTCGCTTCCCAGCGGCGCGTGGATGCCGCGCGGGCCGCGGTCGCGTCCGCCGGATCGCTCGACGATCCGATGCTGATGTTCGGCCTGATGAATCAGCCGATTCGCGGCCCGATGGAGGAGATGGCGATGCGGGTGCTGGGCGTGACCCAGATGATCCCGTTCCCGGGCAAGCGCCGGCTGGGACGCACGATCGCCGAGCATGAGCTCGCCGCCGCCCAGGCCGACCTGGAGGCCAGCCGGCGCGCGCTCGCGCAGGAGGTGAAGGAAGCGTACTACGAGCTCGCTTTCCTCGACCGTACGATGGAGGTGCTGCGGAGGAACGACCTCCTCCTCGGTGACTTCATCGAGGTGACGGAGGCGCGCTATGAGTTGGGCACCGGCAGCCAGCAGGACGTGCTCGAGGCGCGGGTCGAGCTGGCGCGGTTGGCCGCAGAGGCCGTGGCGCTCCAGGAGGGGCGCGGGGCGGCCCTGGCCGGGCTGAACGCAGCGCTGGACCGTCCGACCGAGGCGGCGGTCGTCGAGCCCCGGGTGGCGGAGCGGATCGCACGGGCGGCGGTTCCCGCCGACCCGCGGCAGGTTCGCTTCACATCGGCAGCGCTCGGCTCCCGGGCCGCGGGCTCTCCCCTCCCCCCACTGGCGGCGCTCCAGGAACAGGCGATCCGGGACAACCCCGAGCTGTTGATGCGGGATGCCATGATCGCAGCTCAGGCGACCCGCCGAGATCTCGCCCGGAAGGCCCACCTCCCGGATCTGGACGTCTCGCTCCAGTACGGGCAGCGCGACGGGCTCTCCGACCTGGTCTCCACGGTCGTGTCGCTGCCGATTCCGGTGCGCAGGGGAAGCCGACAGGGCCGCGAGGTCGCGGAGGCCGAGGCGACCTTGGCGGCGCTCCAGGCCGAGCGTCGCGCCCTTGCGAACGAGGTGCGGGCGGAGGTGGCCCGCGCCTACGCGGACAGCGAGCGCGCGCGCAGCCAGCTCGCGCTGTTCGTCAAATCGATTCTACCGCAGGGTCGCGCAGCCCTGGAGTCGGCCACGTCGAGCTTCCAGGTCGGACGCGTCGACTTCCTCACCCTGCTCGAGAACCAGGCCACCCTGCACGGCTACGAGACCGCCTATCAGCGGGCGCTCACCGACTTCGCGATCGGCGTGGCGAAGCTCGAGCGCCTCGTCGGCAAGGAGATCCTATGAGCGAGGTTTCGCGTTCGCCTCAGGCTGGGGGACGAGCGCGCCGTCGGCTCGTCATCGGTGGGCTGGTGGCCGTTGCCGGGGCCGGGCTCCTCTTCGCGAACACGCGCCGCAACGAGAGCGCATCGGCCACCGCCGCTGACAGTCCCGCCGGCGCGCAGATGGCCGGCATGGAGATGAGCACGGACGGCTCGGTGCGGCTCACCACAGCCCAGATGCGGGAGTTCGGGGTGACGTTCGGCTTCGTCGAGCAGCGCGGGCTCCAGGACGAAATCCGCACGGTGGGGATCGTCGCTCTGGACGAGACGCGCGTGGCGCAAGTGGCCCTCAAGTACGGCGGCTGGGTCGAGCGCCTCCACGTGGACTTCACGGGACGGCCCGTGCGCCGGGGTGAGCCCCTGCTGGACATCTACTCGCCCGAGCTGGTATCCGCGCAGGAGGAGCTGCTGCTGGCCGCGAAGCTCGACGCGACCCTGGGAGAGAGCCCGGTACCAGGAATCTCGGGGGGTCCCTCCCGCCTCGCCGAGATCGCCCGTCGCCGCCTCCGCTTGTGGGACATCCCCGACGGCGAGATCGACGAGATCCTGAGGAGCAGCCGGGTCAATCGCACGATGACCGTGCGCGCTCCGGTCTCGGGCGTGGTCGTCGACAAGCAGGTGGTGCTGGGCCAGGCGATCGAGCCTGGTCAAGCGCTGTACACGGTCGCGGACCTGTCGCGCGTCTGGGTGGAGGTGGAGCTGCGCGAGCCCGACGCGGGCAGCGTCCGGGCAGGCTCCGTCGCGGTAGTCGAGCTGGCGGCGTTCCCCGGAACGCCGATTGCCGGCCGTGTCGAGTACGTCTATCCGACGGTTCAGGAGCAGGCGCGCACGCTCAAGGCGCGCATTCCATTGCTGAATCCCGACGGCGGCATCAAGCCGGGGATGTACGCGACCGTCCGCTTGACCGGGCCCTCCCGCACCGCGCTCACCGTGGCGACGGCGGCGGTGGTCCACACCGGAGTGCGGGAAGTGGTCTTCGTGGACCTGGGCTCCGGGCGCCTCCTGCCGCAGGAGGTCCTGACCGGACGCGTCTCCGGCGACCTGGTCGAGGTGGTCAGCGGGCTCGAGCCGGGTCAGCGAGTGGTCACGTCGGCGCAGTACCTGCTCGACTCGGAGAGCAATCTGGCCGAGGTGATGCGGAGCATGATCGGGCAGACGGAAGGGAGATAGGGCCATGCTCGAGCGCATTATCGAATGGTCGGTCCGCCACAAGCTGCTGGTACTGCTGGGCACGTTCGCGGTCACGATCGCGGGGGTGTGGGCGATGCTCGCGACGCCCGTGGACGCGATCCCGGACCTCTCGGACGTGCAGGTGATCGTGATGACCGAGTGGCCAGGCCAGGCGCCCGAGCTGGTCGAGGACCAGGTCACGTATCCGCTCTCCACCGAGATGCTCAAGGTGCCGGGCACCAAAGCGGTGCGGGGCATGAGCCAGTTCGGGCTGTCGGCGGTCTACGTGATCTTCGAGGACGACGTAGACCTGTACTGGGCACGCAGCCGCGTGCTCGAGTACCTGAACGGGGTCCGCGGCAAGCTGCCCGAGGGCGCGATGCCGATGCTCGGCCCCGACGCAACCGGCGTCGGCTGGGTCATGCAGTACATCCTCACCGACACCACCGGCAAACTCGACCTCGCCCAGCTCCGCTCGCTCCAGGATTGGACGGTGCGACCGGCACTCACGGCCGTGCCCGGCGTCGCCGAGATCGCCTCGTTCGGCGGCTACGAGAAGCAGTATCAGGTGGTGGTCGACCCCACCCGGCTGCTCGGCTACGGCATCCCGATCGCGGAGGTCGTGAGGGCTGTGCAGGCGTCCAACCAGGACGCGGGCGGGCGCGTTCTCGAGATGGGCGGATCGGAGTACGTGATCCGGGCGCGGGGGCGCTTCACCAGCCCCGCCGACATGCGCGCGGTCGCGCTCGGCACCGGACCGGGCGGCGTGCCGATCACCGTGGGCGACGTGGCGGAGGTGCAGGTCGGCCCGGAGATCCGGCGCGGGATCGCCGATCTGGACGGCAAGGGCGAGATCGTGACCGGCTTCGTGGTCATGCGCTTCGGCGGCAACCCGCTCGACGTGATCGCGGGCGTGAAGGTGAAGATGGAGGAGGTGGAGCACTCGCTCCCGGTCGGCGTCGTGTTCGTGGAGGGCTACGACCGCTCGAGCCTGATCGAGCGGGCGATCAGCACGCTGAAGACCAAGCTGATCGAGGAATCGATCATCGTCGCTCTGGTCACCATCCTCTTCCTCCTGCACGCCCCGAGCGCGCTGGTCGCGATCCTTACGCTGCCGATCGGAATCCTGATGGCGCTCCTCGCCATGCGCCTGCTGGGGCTGAGCGCGAACATCATGTCGCTGGGCGGCATCGCGATCGCGATCGGGACGATGATCGACGCCGCCATCGTGATGGTCGAGAACCTCCACAAACACATGGAGAGGAACGAGCGCGAGGGTCACCCGCGGCCGCACTGGACGCTGGTGGTGGACTCCGCGAAGGAGGTGGGACCGGCGCTCTTCACGTCGCTCCTGATCATCACGTTCTCGTTCGTTCCGGTCTTCGCCCTGCAGGCGCAGGAGGGGCGCCTCTTCAAGCCGCTCGCCTGGACCAAGACGCTGGCGATGGCGTCCGCGGCGCTGCTCTCGATCACCCTCGTGCCGGTGATGATGGGCCTGTTCATTCGGGGACGAGTGAAACCGGAAGCGGCGAACCCGGTCAATCGCTTCCTGATCCGGACCTATCGTCCGGTGATCGCATGGGTGCTGGGAAGCCGCTGGGTGGTCATCGCCGGGGCAGCGGCGGTGCTCGTCGTGACGGTGCTGCCCTGGCGAGGGCTGGGCAGCGAGTTCATGCCGCCGCTGAACGAGGGCAGCGTGGTGGACATGCCCTCGATGTTCCCGGGTGTGGGCGGCGCCCAGGCCAAGCAGATCCTGCAGCAGCGCGACCGGGCCATCGCCGCCATCCCCGAAGTGGAGAAGGTGCTCGGTAAGATTGGGCGCGCGGAAACCGCCACGGACATGGCGCCGATGAACATGATCGAGACCACCGCGATCCTGAAGCCCGAGGACGATTGGCGCGAGGGAGTGACCTACGACTCGATCGTGTCAGAAATGAACCGGACGGTGGTGACACCCGGGGTCGCGAACATGTGGTCGATGCCGATCAAAAATCGGCTCGACATGCTCACCACCGGCATCCGCACGCCGGTCGGCATCAAGATCTTCGGCCCCGACCTCGCCACCCTCGACCGCATCGGCAAGCAGATCGAAGGCCTGCTGCCCACGGTGGATGGCACCAACTCCGTGTTCGCGGAGCGGGCCGTGGGTGGCCGCTACCTGAACATCGACCTGGACCGCGCGGCCGCCGCCCGCTACGGAATGACGATCGAGGACGTCCAGATGGCGATGATGGCGGCCGTGGGCGGGATGCCCGCCGGGGAGACGATCGAGGGCCGCAAGCGCTACGGGGTGCTCGTGCGCTATCCGAGGGAACTGCGCGACGACCCGCAGAAACTCGCGCGCACGCTGGTGGCCGCGCCGTCCGGGGCCCAGGTCGAGCTGGGGCAGCTCGCACGCATCCACATCGTGCAGGGCCCCCCTCTGATCAAGTCGGAAAACGCTTACCTCAACAACATCGTCTACGTGGACGTGCGCGGCCGCGACATCGGCGGCTACGTGGAGGAGGCGAGGGCGCTCGTGCAGGAACGGCTCGAGCTTCCGGCTGGCTACCGCCTCGAGTGGTCCGGACAGTACGAAGCGATGGAGCGAGCCAACCGCAAGCTGCGCTTGGTGGTGCCCATCACCCTCGTGGTCATCTTCTTGCTGTTGTACTTCCAGTTTAGGAGCGTAGCCGAGAGCGCTCTCGTGATGCTGTCCCTGCCCTTCGCGTTGGTCGGGGGCGTCTGGCTGATGTGGATCCTCGACTACAACCTGAGCGTGGCCACCATCATCGGCTTCATCGCGCTGGCGGGGGTCGCCGCCGAGACGGGCGTGGTGATGCTGGTCTACCTGGATCACGCCTTCCGGGATCGGCGCCGGCGCGGTGCCATGCAGGGCCGTGCCGACGTGGACGCCGCGGTCGAGTACGGGGCGGTGGAGCGCGTGCGGCCGAAGATGATGACCGTGACCGCGATCATCGCCGGCCTGCTGCCGATCCTGTGGAGCCACGGCGCGGGAGCGGACGTGATGAAGCGGATCGCGGCGCCGATGGTGGGCGGGATGGTGAGCAGCACGCTGCTCACCTTGATCGTGATCCCGGCGATCTATTCGCTGTGGAAGGAAGGGGAGGTGAGAAGGGAGCGGATCAGGTTGGGGCCGGAGCAACCCGTTCCGGGTTCCCCGCGGGAAGGCCTATTCGAGGAGGCACCATGAAAGCACGACGACGGTCCCTGGTGGTTATCGGTCTTACCCTCGTGTCAGTTGCTTGTGGGCAGGACAAAGCCGAAGAGCAGGCGGTGCCCGTGGCGCAGCCCGCCGCGGCGAGCGACAGCATGGCAGGCATGGGTGGGATGGCCGGTATGGGCGGCGTGTCCGGGATGCAGATGGGCACGGAGATGATGGCTCACATGCAGAGCATGCAGGCCATGCATGGAGACAGCGTCATGCAGATGATGCCAATGCACCGCCAGATGCTCGGCAACATGATGGGTCAGATGGACCGTGAGATGCAGGGGATGGGCAAGCCGGCGGATCCGCAGTGGACCGCCCTCGCCGATTCTCTGCGGAGCGACTTGACTCGGATGCCCCAAATGTCGGCGGCGGAGATGGACGCGTTCAGGGCCGCACACCATGATCGCATCACGCGGCTGATGGAGATGCATCGGTCGATGATGGGAGGGATGTAGAAGCGAAAAGCGAGACGCCTGCGGCATCCGCGGCCGCGCCGAGTCGGTCGGCGGCGGTGGCCAGCGGGGTGATCGGAAGCCCGCGCAGCAATTCCACGAAGCGCCGTGAGTCGGCGGTCGACAGTCGGCCGCGCCGCTAGGGATTTGCCACGGCGGAACTCGATCAGCTCGCGACAATCCTCGGTACGTCCCTTCCCTCGCTGGGATGGGCAGGGATGAAGACGAGCGATCGGACGACCGTGCTTCGTGATCACGATATGCTCCCCTCCCTCCACCCGACGGAGAAGCTCGGGAAGTCTCGTCTTCAGAGCGGGGCGGAACGGGGGCATGGGGCGTCAGCCCTATATGGTACTAATTGCTCACATATTGATTCCTGTTTGCTCATTATTTATATCCTGATTGCTCATCCAAGGTAATCGAGCGACTCCGGCCGCGAGAACGGACATGCACGAGCGCTTCATCCGTGCCCGGGCAGAAGAGGCCCTGGAGGATACGCCGGTCGTCCTCCTGGTTGGACCGCGGCGGTCGGGCAAGACCACGCTCGCCCGGCAGCTCGGAAGCGATGATCGCGTCTACCTCACTCTCGATGACCAGACGACGCTCGACCTCGCCCGGGCCGATCCGGTCGGCTTCGTGCGAGGGCTCGATCGGGCGATCATCGACGAGGTACAGCGGGTTCCAGAACTTCTGCTCGCGGTCAAGAAATCCGTGGATGACCACTACCGGCCCGGTCGATTCCTTCTGACGGGATCGGCGAACGTCACCACATTACCGCGTGTTGCCGATAGCCTGGCCGGGCGCATGGAAACCATTCGATTGCTTCCCTTGTCGCGTGGAGAGGTGCTCGGCAGCAGGCCGCGTTTTCTCGAGAATGGCTTCGAGGGAAGGGTCGAGGCACCCACAGACCTCGTCCTGGGTGACGACTTGATCGCCCTGGTTCTCGCTGGAGGCTTTCCCGAAGCACTCGACCGGCCGAGCGAGAGGCGCCGACAGGACTGGGCGAGCGCGTACCTGGAGTCCGTCCTCACGCGAGATCTGCGCGACATAGCGGAGATCGAACGGCTCACGGATCTCCCCAGGTTCGTGCGAATCCTGGCCGAGTCCGCTGCCCAACTCGTGAACTATACCGAGATCGGCTCCGGGATCGGCGTCAACTACAAGACCACCCAGCGCTACATCGGACTCCTGGAGCAGATCTTCCTGGTCTCGACGCTCCGGCCCTGGTACACGAACGCCGTCAAGCGGCTCGTGAAGACCCCCAAGCTGCATTTCGTGGATACCGGATTGCTGGCCACCAGCCGCGGCCTCACCGTTGATCGCCTCAAGGCCCGCCGGACGGAGTTTGGACCGCTGCTGGAGAACTTCGTCTACGCGGAGATCATGAAGATGATGACGTGGTCCGGCCCTCGTCTCACCGCTTTCCACTTTCGCGACTGGCAGAAGGACGAGGTCGATGTGGTGCTCGAGCGAGACGATGGGGCCATCCTCGGCATCGAGGTCAAGGCCAGCGCGACCGTTGCGGCGGGTGACTTCCGCGGCCTGAGAAAGCTGGCCGCCGCATCCGGCGACCGATTCTCGCTCGGAATCCTGCTCTACGACAGCGATATCGTGGTCCCTTCCGCTCCTGGCCTCGTGGCGGCTCCCCTGTCCTGTCTCTGGGGCGCTTGACGGGATCGGCTACGGGAGCGGAGCCAGCTGGGCGAGCGTGACTTCGTACTCGTCGTCGATCGCATTCTCGATGCGATCGACCCTGGCGTGGGTCGGAAAGTGGTACGTGTCATCGAAGGCGAGCTCGACGCTCCGCGGCGGCTGGCCCGTGGCCGGATCGATGACCGACGCCACAGCGCCGTCCCGCACGGTAACGCGCATGGGGGTGAGCGCACCGCCGCAAAAGCAGATCCTGCGGAAGTCGAAAGCGTAGCGCTCCAGGCCGAGCGCCTCCCAGCGCTGCTGCTGATCCCGCAGCTCGTCCACGGCCTGCTCGGTCGGCGAGCTGCAGCCCGCCACGGCGAGCAGGAGCGGCAGCCATCGCCACGGGCGCCGGCTCATGCGGCGACCCCCGGTCGGTCGCCGGGGATCGAAACGCGGATGCAGGCGCCTCCTCCGGGGCGGCTGGTGGCGTCCACCCGGCCTCCGCATCCCTCGGCGATCGCCTTGACGATCGCCAAGCCCAGGCCCGTCCCGGACGTCTCGTCCACCTGTGTGCGGGCCGGGTCGGACCTCACGAATCGGTCGAAGAGGCGTCCGGGATCGTCGCCCAGCCCCGGACCCGTATCGGTCACCGAGATCTCCACATCGCCGTCGGCGTCGCCGATCTCCACGTGCACCGATCCGCCCGCGGGCGTGAACTTGAGCGCGTTGTCAGTGAGGTTCCACACCACCGGCCAGAGGAACCCGGGATCGATCGCGGCCTCCTTCGCCTCGCTCGCGTGCACGCTCAAGTCGATCTGCTTGGCTTCGGCCCGCCCGCGCAACCGGTCTACCACCTGCTCCGCCACCTTGCCCACGTCCGTGGGCGGGCCCGTCCAGCGCACGGCGCCCGCGTCGAGCCGCGCCAGCGTCAACAGGTCTCCCGTGATGCGGGACAGCCGCACGATCTCCTCGAGGCTGCTCTCCAGCACCCGCCGATACTCCTCCGGAGAGCGCTCCCGACGCAGCGCGAGCTCGATCTCCCCGCGCAGCGCAGTCAGGGGGGAGCGCAGCTCGTGGCTGGCGTCGGCCGCGAACCGCTGCTGCGCCTGGAAGGAGTGCTCGATCCTGTCGAGCATGGTGTTCAGCACCGCGACCAGCCGGTGGTATTCCTGCGTATCGGCGTAGGCGTGGATGCGTCGATCGAGCGACCCGGCGCCGATCACCTCGGCCTGGTCGATCACCTCGTGGATCGGACGCATCGCCCGGCCGGCCAGCCACCAGCTGCCCCCGAACGAGGCCATCGTCACCACCGCCGCGAGCAGGACGAAGAAGAGGCTCACCTGCCGCACCAGATCGTTGCGTGCGATCAGCGGGGCGGCCACCTGGATGACGTGGCGTTCGTGGGCCGACCCGAAGCGGGACAGCGGATAGAACAACGAGCGGATCGGCGCCCCGCCGAAGCTCTGCTCCCGCCACACCAGCCCCCCCCGCCCCGCTTCCGCCAACGCCTCGCGGTCCAGCGGCAGGTCCACGGTCATGAAGCGGCTCCGCAGCAGGCTCTGCCCGGACTCGCTCCAGATCTGGGCGTACCGCAGCAGCTCGCGGACCGACTTCGCTTCGTCGGGAGTGAGCTCCCACTCGTGGAAGTGCATGGCCCCGGTAGGGGAGTCGGTGACCGCCGCACCCTGTATGGACGCCACCTCCAGGATGTTCGCGTTCAGCTCGCGGTCCAGGAACGCGCGGAAGGCCAGCACGCTGGTCACCGCGATCGCGGAGACTGCGATCGCCATCGCGGCCGTGAAGCGGGCCGCGAGGTGGAAGCGCAGGGAGCGGGTCATCCAGGGTCGCCGTTCTGGAAGAGGTATCCCACGCCCCGGACCGTGTGCAGCAGCGGGGGCGCGTCGCCCGCGCGGAGCTTCTGGCGCAGGTGCGCGACGTGCACGTCCACGACGTTGCTCATCGGGTCGAAGGTGAGGTCCCACACCTTCTCCAGCAGCTCGGTGCGGCGGATCACCCGCTCCGGGTTGAGCATGAGGAACTCGAGAAGCTGGAACTCCTTGGGGGTGAGGTCGAGTTTCACGCCCTCTCGGAAGGCCACATGCTTCACCCGGTCCAGCTCCACGTCCCCGTAGGCGAGCAGATCCGGGCGACGGGCGCCGCCGCGGCGCAGGAGCGCGCGGACGCGCGCCAGCAGCTCGTCGAATCCGAACGGCTTGGTCAGGTAGTCGTCGGCTCCCGCGTCGAGTCCCAGCACGACGTCGGCCCGACTGTCCCGCGCGGTCAGCAGGAGGATCGGGACGGACATCTCCTTCGCGCGCACCTCGCGCACGATCTCCAGCCCCGACTTGCCCGGGAGCATCACGTCCAGGAGAAGGAGGTCGTAGTCGTGGGCGCGCGCCTTCGACCCGCCCTCGCCGCCGTCATGGACCACGTCCACGGCATAGCCCTCCTCCCGGAGACCCTTGCCCAGGAAGCTGGCCACCTTGCGGTCGTCCTCCACCACCAGGATGCGCATGGGCTCAGGCCCAGATGAGCGGTGGCCGATAGGGCTCGAACTTCCGATCGGCGGTCACGATCGTGAGCCCTTCAACCTGGGCTTGGGAAATCAACACGCGGTCGAATGGGTCACCATGATGAAACGGCAAGTCGGCGATCCCCGCGGCGTGAGCGAACGTGATCGGCAGCTTGCTGAAGCGGCTTTCTTCGACGGCTTCCTCGAAGGAACCGGGAATACGCAGCCTGCCCAATGAGATCTTGATCGCCACCTCCCAACCCGAGGCAACGCTCACATAAGCGATATCCGCCTTCGCGATGGCCTTGCGCGCACCGGCTCCAAGCCGTGGGCTGTTCTCGCGCCACCACAGAACCACGTGAGTGTCGAGCAGCAGCTTCACGAGTCCCTTTCCTGGCCTTCGCCGTGCCACGCGGCGAGCTGGTCCGGAGGAAGCTCTTCGTCGAAATCTTCGGCGATCCACACCTGGCCCTCCCAGCCTCCCGGCTTGCGTGCTTTGATCGTCGCCGCGAGGGGCACGAGGCGCGCTTTCGGCTTGCCGGCTTTGGCGATGATGATCTCTTCGCCCGCAGCCGCTTCCTCGATCAACCGCGAGAGCTGGGTCTTCGCCTCGTACAGATTCACCGTCTTGGCCACGGCCGACTCCTTGGTTGGTCTACTTGACCAAGCTAGTGAAAGGCGCCGCGAATACCAACCAACCGACCGGAACCGAGCAGCCCACAGGATGTGCCGGATCCGCCACCCTCCGGCGGTTCGCACGAGGACCATCGCCTCGGTGCTGGTCCGGTCGATATCCCGGTCGCGATATCGTCCGGTCGTACGAGACTGGCGGGTGAACAGGGCGACGTCGCCCGTGACCGTCACGGCGTCCGACAGGTCGGGGGGAGAGGGCGGCCGGCAGCCTTCAGGGCACGCATCGTCTCCAGACAGCGTTGGACCGCAGGGTCTTGCCAGAGACGGTGCAGCTCCGGGGCGGCATGAATGCGGCCCTCGACCTGGGGGTCGGCAAGGAGAAGAGTCACGAACTCCATCGCGGCCCGGGCCGCCGAGTCTGCGGGGGCGCCTTCGATCATCCCGCGCAGGACGGGGTCGGTGGCGATCCGCTCGCGAATGACCGGATCGGCCATCATGCGCTGGTATCTTGCCATCATTTTATTCATCGACATGGAGGTCGGGTCGCCTGGTTCCATGCCGGGCATGCCGACGTGGGCTTCGGCGTCTGCCGGGGTTTCCATGCCTGGCATGTCCCCGTGCTCCATGCCAGGCATGTCCGCACCCGTGGCCACCCCGGGCATATTGCCGTGCTCCATCCCCGCCATCACGGCGCCGCGCTCCACAGTCGGCGCCGGGAATTCGGCCAGAAAACCGACGGCGGGTCCACCCATGTTGTTGAGCCCCATCCGGGCGACCATCTCCTTCCAACCTTCCTCCGTGGTCACGAACGAGGACAGGTCCCGAAAACGTTCCGCCGCGATCAGGATCTCTGCCCGCTTGCGCTCCCTGGGAACCGCTTCGGAGGCCAGGATGTCCGACACCACATCGTGCATGGAGTGCAGGTTGTCGAAGATGATCGCCGCCTCGGGATAACGCGCGGCAAAGGTGGGCGCCACAGCGCCGGTCATGGGCATGAGCCGCGGCATGTGGAGGGGGGCACGCTCGATCATCTGCCGGAACCGCGCGACCGTCGCGGTGACTCCCGTCTGCCGCTCGTCGAGGGACTCGCCGACCATGAGCGGCTCGTACAGCCCGACCTGGAGCCAATGGTAGGCCCAGATCAAGCCATTGAACTTCGGATAGCGGTTGCGGAAGACGGTCGAGTAGTACTGACCCTCCATCAGCTCCATGGTCTTGGGGCTCGAGCTGAATGACAGGTCCGGCCTGCTCTTGTAGTAGAGGATCACCTCGGCGACCGCATCGTCCTTGGCCTGCTGCGAGAGATCCTCCATCGCCAGGATGTCGTAGATCTGCCGGTGGAGGATGTGCGCCCACTCGAACATCGCCTTCGCTTCCGGGGCCATCTTGCCGTACGCGACCTCGATTGCCCCTTCCTCCAGAGGCACGCGGGGCGGCCGCACCAGGAGCTCCTGAGTGATGAACCGGTATTCGGCCTCCTCGAGCTTGCTCGTCGGCGCGTCGGGCTCGGTGTAGAGCACCTCGTACAGAATCGCATGGCCGTAATCGAAGGCGTTGAAGAGTCGGTCGGCGACCCGGTAGTTCTCGCGGAACTTCCAGTTGTGGGGGGCCGGGAGGTAGAACTGTTCGTGGACCTGCGACCATTGGGCGGCCGCGGGCTCCGCCAGGAAGGGCGTGCCAAAGGCCACGAGACACAAAACGTATCGGCAATGCGTTCGCACTCTCATCGAGCTTCCCCCCGCGTATTCGGACGCTGCTGAATTTACCGGCCAGGCATCAACGACCGGATCGCAAAAGCGTAGGCCGCTCCCATTGTCACGCTCCAGGCGCGATCCTCTCCCGACACCCCCTTCCCGACCCCACCGTCGAGCGCCAGCCGCGGCGACCACTGATAGCGCAAGCCCGCCTCGGTGGTCCATTGGAGCTCATCCTGCGGGCGGAGCGGTTGCTCGACGAAGACGGCCGCGGTGAACAATGCGGACCGCAGCGGCAACGTTCGGTCGATCGCGCCACCGACCATCCACCGCGACATCTCGTCCGACCGGTCGACCCTCGATGCGGGCGCGGGGCCCCAGGTCCACCGTCCGTTCAGATGGATTCGTGCCCACCCGAACGTCCGGGTCGCGATCGCCTTGATCGATGCATAGGCATCCTCCGGTGCCGCGGGGCCCAGCGGCAGCACCGTCTCGATGGCCACCCCCAGAGCGGGGAGGGTCGCGGTCTCCACATTGAGGTTATGGAGAGCCGAGATCTCGAGTCCGCCCACCCCCCGCGCCGCGCCGGGGCTCGCCGGATCCGTCAGATGGATAGGGAGGCCGACCTCGAGCTGGGTCCGCGGCATGATCCCGTAGGCCAGCTCCGGCTCAAACTGCCAGCCGTACACCCCACCCACGGCTCTCTCCAGCCGGACCGGCGCCAACTGTAGCTCGAATGCGTGACGCTCCACCGGATAGGCGTCCTCGATGGTGACCGGTCGCCCCGAGTCCGTGTTGTAGTAATCGGTCTGAGCCGAGGCCGGGCGGGCGTTCCCCGCCAGCACGATCAGAAACGCGATCGTCGCGGGCCTCATTGCGACATGTGCAGATGCACGATGAGCCACTTGCCTTCGCGCTTCTCGAGCACCGCGGTGCCCCGGCCGCTGACCGCCGCCGGACCATTGGCAACCGCGCTCGACATCTCACGCCGGAACGCGACCCACGCGATCGTGCCCCGCACCACCGCCTCCACCGCGGTGTGTGCGTACTTCAACGAGGGGAAATGCGCGAGCTCTGGCTTGAAATGGCCATCCCGGTATTCGGCCCAGCTGTGCGTCGTCGCGTTGTCGGTCAGGATGTGTCCACGGGGCGGGAAGAACGAATCGAGCTTGCTCAAATCACCTGCCTCGACCAGGCGTCCGAATTCGGTGATCACCGCCTGCACGGCGTCGCGCTCGGGATCGGCGGCCCGCGGCTGCTGAGCCGCGACCCCCAGCGGAAGGAGCATCCCGATCAGAACCAGGCCGAGATGTCGTGGCTTGCGCATGCTCATTCCTCTTTGGGGTGGGACGAAGCCGGATCCATCCGGTGATCAGTAGGCCATCTTGGCTTGCAGCTCGCGGATGTCCCCTTCCTGGTCGTACTTCATTTGCTGCGCCATTGTCCTGACGTCCTCCCGGGTGAGGCGCGGCAGGAACCGATCGACCATGGCGATGCCCTGCTTGTGATGCTCGACGACGTTCATCCGGAACGTCATGTCGTAATCCGCGCCCGACTTCGACGCGAGCGCATCCGCCATGGCCTGCGCCTCGGGAGCAACCGTGGGGGTGTGAGGGTCGCTGTAGTCGCGCAGGAGGATGGTCAACATCTGCTCGATCTCTTCATCCTGCTTCTGATCGAGCGTGGTCGCCTCCTGCTGGACCGCGGAGCCCGTCTTCTCCATCGCTTCGTGGGCCATGGCGACCAGGCCTTGATGATGGTCGGACATCTGCTTGAGGAATTCCTGGTCCGCGACCCTGGCGGAGGCCGAGTCTGCCGCCCCGGCGGGAGCTGGCGCCGCGTCCACGGTCACCTGCTCGGGCTTCGGCGCCTTCTTGCAAGCGCTGGCGGTGAGCATGACGACAGCGACGATGAATCCTGCGCCTGCGCTACGAATGGTCTTCACGCCTGTCTCCTGGTGTCAAAAAAGATCTCGATGGGCTGGGCCACGATCGACTTACCGTGGGCGCGCGCGAACGCTCGCCTTGACGCTTTCGTCCTGCCACCGCGTGTGCAGATCGGGCTGGGCCTCGATGCGCGCCTGGACAACTCTGTCTTCGACGAGCAGGGCCACGAGGCGGCGTAGCTTCTCCGTCGCGTCTCGATCCGTCTCCGACCCCTGCGACGAGGCGTCGGCTGCGTGCGCCATGCCGGACATGGCGGGTTCCATCGCGGGCTTCGCGGCCGACTCGGCCGCTCCGGGCTGGCCCGCACCTCCCATGGCCCCGTGCTCCATTCCTGCCATCGGCTGCGCGGGAGACGTCCGGGTGGGGCTCGGCATGCCGGCCATCGAGGAATGATCCGTGGCGGCGCTCCGCGACGGCGCGACCACGCCGCCCTCACGGGCCACCGACGGCTCTGCCGTGCTCGCGTGCCCCATCGCGGCCTGCCTTCCGCCAGCCGGCTCGGCGCTGTCGGGGCGCGATCGATCGAATACGCCGGCAGCCGCCAAATCGGTGAGGCCGACGGCCACACTCCACTTCATCCCGCCGCTGCCGGCTCCCCCCTCCGCGGCGCGGGCCCGGTGGACCATCCAGGCCCCAGCAACCACGCAAACGCCGAGCAGCGTCATGACCAGCGCCGCCGGCGAGGAACTCTGCCCCGCCGGAAGATTCATCATCTCCGGGGTCCCGTGCCCCGTGGCCATGCCGGGCATCTGTCCCATGCTGCCCGTGGGGTCGGGAGCGGGGGCCGCAGCAGCGAGGACGACCAGACCCGCGCGACCGACCACATCGCCGTCGTCCGCGATGACCACCAGCGAGTAGGCGCCTGCCCGCGCGTCCGCAGGAAGCGCGAACGAGAACGTGAAGGTGCCGCTCGCATCCGTGCGAACCCTGCCCAGCGGCAGCGTCGCGAGCGCGCCCCGCAGCTCGAGCGTGAGGCGAGCATTCTTCGTGAACTGCGCTCCCGTCAGGGTCATGTTTCCGCCCACGGGGACCTGCGGGGAGCTCAACCGGATCGTGCCCGACTCGTGCGCGAGAAGCGGTCGGGTGGCAACGCCCGACGCGGCGAGCGTCAGGAGCAGAAGGGCCAGCGGAGCGCGCATGCCTCGGATCAATTTGCGCATTGTGACCTCACATGCCGATGTGTTGTTGGACCGGCGCGAACGCGCCATAGATCGTCGCCAGCACGTACAGGGCACAGAAGAGGTTGAAGAGGCCGAATAGCCACCGCGGCCGCCCCCCCGAATCCTCGTGTCGGCGATCGACAAGAGGGACGATGATGAGGAAGCCGAACAGCAGCGCCGGCGCCAGGAGCATGCCCCAGAGCCCGATCGTATTCTCGGCCGTGTAGATCCAGAGAAAGGGCCAGAACGGTTTGGTCACCTCAATCCCCTCCACGCCGGGGTAACCGATTCCGGGAGGAAAAGCCAAGGCAATCGCCCCCACGGCGGCGAGGAGGAAGAGCGCGTATCCACTCAGTCGTTGCAGATGACGGGTGAATACGCTGCTCTTCGGCTCCTGAGCATGGATGCCGTGATGGCGAATCAGCCAGAAATGGCCACCCAGCAGCGCGACCAAGACGAGGGGCAACAAGCTCACGTGCGCGTTGTGCACGCGGGTCAACAGAGTCGTGCTGCGCGCGAACTCCGGAGACAGGATCGCCCCCGCAGGGCCGACCAGCTGGGCGCCAGCGACCGCGTGAGCCAGCGCCTCGGTCCCCTCCTGATCGGCGCGGAGGACGGTCCCGGTGAAGGTCAATGCGAAGAGCAGCATCAGCAGGAGCACGCCGCTCCACCAGGTGACTTCGCGGGGGCGGACGTAGCTCCTGCGCCAGAGGACCCAATACAGGTGGCCGGCCACGCTCACGAGAACGACCGTCGCTCCCCAGTAGTGCAGTGCCCGAATCCAACTCCCGAGCGGAACCCGGGTACTGATGTAGACGATGCTGTCGTGCGCCCCCAGAGGATTCGCGTCGTAGAACTGATCCATCAGCAGGCCAGTCACGATCAGCACCACGATGCCTACGAAGGTCAGGCCGCCCAGCATGTAGGGCAGGCGGTTCGCGGTCGGAGGGATGGGATAGCGCAACGCATCCCAAGCGAGCCTCTGCCGAATGCCGCCCCCCAGATCCCGAGAGGCAGAAGCCACGACCGTGCCTCGCTCCGGGCCCGGTTCGAGTTGGACGGCATCGGACACGTATCACCCCTTCATGGAGGCGCCCCACCGGCCGCGGCAGGGGCGGTGGGCTCTGTCGAAGGGTACCGGTGCACGATGAAAACGGGGTTAAGCCGACGTGAAGAATGCTTCATCTGGAGCGGCGGAGGGGTCGGCGGCGAAGTCCCCGCCCGGCGGGAGAAGCGTCTCTGGCATGCGCCACGCGACCAGGGCGCCCGAGAGCACGGTGAGCAAGGCCACGGACCCGATCGCGGCAGCCATGCCCAGCGCGTCGGCGAGAACGCCGGCCAGGAGGGCCCCGGCGGCGTAGCCGCTGTCGCGCCAGAGCCGGTACACTCCCACCGCGAAGCCGCGCCGGCTCGGGTGGGAGACGTCGCCCACGACGGCAAGCAGCGTGGGATAGACCATCGCCGTTCCCGCTCCCAGGAGCACCGCGCCCGCCATCCAGGGCCAGAATGACCGCGCGACGGCGATCCCGAGGAGGGCGATCCCCTGCAGGAGCATGCCCGCGACGATCAGCCCCTTCCGGCCCCACCGGTCCGACAGCGCGCCGGTCCCGAGCTGGAGCAGGCCCCAGGTGGCCGGGTAGGCGAAGCTCAACACCGCGATCTCTCTCAGGCTCGAGCCGGCGGCGGCGAAGAAGAGCGGGAACAAGCCCCACGCGAGGCCGTCGTTCAGGTTGTTGATCATTCCCGCCTGGTTCGCGCTCGCCAGCGCGGGGTCCTGCCAGCTGGCCCACGCGAAGAACGCGCGGCCCGCCTTCGGCGCAGGGTCCCGCGCGCTCGCGCGCCCGGCCTCGAGGACCGCGTGGTGCTTCGTCTCCCGGACGAAGAGCAGCGACAGCGCCAGTCCGGCGGCCGCGAAGGCGATGCCGAGGTAGAAGGGCTCGGGCCTGAGCCCGTACCGGTCGGCGACGAGCCCGGTGGCGAGCGCAGACAGCGCCACCGCCACATATCCGGCGGATTCGTTGAGCCCCATCGCCAGCCCGCGCTGCTTGGGTCCCACGAGATCGATCTTCATGATGACCGTCGTCGACCACGCCAGCCCCTGGTTGATCCCGAGCAGCACGTTGGCGAACACGATCCACGACCACGACGGCGCCCACATCACCAGGAAGGGCACCGGCAGCCCCACCAGCCAGCCGGCCACGAGCACGCGCTTGCGGCCGTGGACGTCGCCGAGGCGCCCCGCGACCAGGTTGGTGATCGCCTTGACCACCCCGAAGGTGGCGATGAAGGAGAGCACGGCGCTCTTCGATGCGAGCCCGAACTCGCGCTCCGCCAGCAGCGGGAGCACCGTGCGCTCCAGCCCCACCATCGCGCCCACGAACGCGTTGACCAGCACCAGGAGCGCGAACTGCCGTGCGTTGGCTCTCAGCCCGAGCGCGACCTCAACAGGTGGACGACTTCCTCCGGAACTGCTGGACGGATTGGCCGGAATGCGCAGCCTGTGCCCCTCCCCTGCGCTCACGTCCCCTTGGGCTGCGGGTTGCCGGGCGGGGTCTCGCTCTGGAATACCTCGCGGTTCTTTACGATGTAGCTCTTCCACTGGGGCGGCGTGTCCTCCTCAACGAAGATCGCCGACACCGGGCATTCGGGCTCGCACGCGCCGCAGTCGATGCACTCGTCGGGATGGATGTAGAGCTGGTCCTCGCCCTCGTAGATGCAGTCCACGGGACAGACATCCACGCAGGAGCGGTCCTTCACGTTGATGCAGGGTTCGGCAATGATGTACGCCATCTACGCTCCGTAGGGGTTCCGCCCGGGACGGGCGTGAATCCAAAACCTGTCCCGCAGGCACTCGAGTCAAGAACCGGGAGGTCGTTCAGTGATGCAATAGGAGCAGCGCCTGTCTCCCGAGAGGATGTGCTCGACCCGCTCGACGGAGACATCGTCACCCAGGACGGCACGGAGGAGCGATAGCTCGCCACCGCACAGCTTCGGGCAAAAGCGCGCCGCGTTCTCGATGGAGCAGTGGTTCTCCACGAGCTCGAACGTTCCATCGCGACGACGTCCCCACTCGGCCATGTAGCCTTCCCCGCACCGGATGCGGGCAACGGCGGCCACGCGCTCCTCGAGCGGCGCATCCGAGCCCGGCATCTGCGCGCGATAACTCTGGCCCTGCTGCCGCGTTCGCTCCTCGGTCAGACGCTCGAGGCCCTGTTCACCGAAGGCGCTTTGGATTGCTTCGAGCATCCCCACAGCGAGCTCCGCGTGGGAGTCGGGAAACCGACTATGGGCCTTGAGGGTGAGCCGCCACAGGCGGGCGGGGCGGCCGACCTTGCCCCGTTCGTCCGTGAAATCGACGAGTTCCTCTCCCTGCAAGACGGCGAGATGCTGGCGAACGGCCATCCTGGTGACGTGCAGCCGCTTGGCCATTCGCGCCGCGGTCTGGGGTCCCTTGGTCTTGAGAAGAAAGAGGACCCGTTGCCGCCCGGAGCCGGGAGCGCCAAAGCTCATAGCGGTAGCGTACATGGGCATCTCCATCTATGGGCATCTTCATTTGCAAAGTACATGCTTGACAAATAAAGTCAAGCATGTACTTTCACCCAACGCCTGGCGTGGCGTCCCAGCCATTTTCCGGCCCCGGATCCACTATCTCATATGAACACTCACGCCGACCCAACCACCGCCCGCTACGCTGCCCTCGAATCCGAACTTGCGCCGCTCCGCCACTCGCTCGTCCGGCACCCGGTGTACGCGTGCGTCGGCGACCCGGCCGCACTCCGCGTCTTCATGTCGAACCACGCGTTCGCGGTGTGGGACTTCATGTCGCTTCTCAAGACGCTCCAGCAGCGCCTCACCTGCGTCGACGTGCCGTGGCTTCCGCCCGCCGACGCGACCGCCGCGCGCCTCGTAAACGAGATCGTGCTGGGCGAGGAGAGCGACGAGGTCGCCCCCGGAAGGTTCATGTCGCATTTCGACCTCTACCTCGCCGCCATGACTGAGATCGGCGCCGACGCGCGCCCGGTTCGGCAGTTCGTGGACCGGCTCCGCGAGGGCATCCTTGCGGAGAGCGCACTCCGCACGCTCACGATCCCCGAGACGACCCGGCAGTTCGTCATCGGTACGCTGCGCACCTGCGCCGCCTCCACTCTCGAAGTGGCCGCCTCGTTCCTCCTCGGCCGCGAGGACCTCGTGCCGGCCATGTTCCGCCCCATGCTTGCGGAGCTGGAGAAGGCGGGCGTGAAGTGCGACACGTACCGCCTTTACCTGGAGCGACACGTCTATCTCGACGAGGAGCAGCACGGACCGATGGCGAAGCGGCTGCTGGGAAGCCTCTGCGGAACGGACGAGGACAACTGGCGGACGGCGACGGCGGTCGCGCGCGGGGCGCTGGCCGCCCGCACGTCTTTCTGGGACGGGGTGCTGATGGCTGTCAAGGCGCCGTTGAGCGTCGCTACGCCAGGGGACGTCATTTCCATATCACGGGGGTGAATAAGCTGGGTTCATTGCGGTGGGCAGCGGCAAAGGCGGCGTGGGCAAGTCCACCGTCAGCGCGAATCTTGCGCTCGCGCTCCACCAGATGGGGAGGCGGATCGGGCTTGGAGGGCGCCAGGGTTGCGCGGCAGCGCACAGGGTAGGCTCGTGAATTCTCGAGCCTTAGCCCTGCATCTTTAACAAACCGACAATGGACCCATGAGCGAAAACGCGAAGCCGTCCGTCGAGTTTACGGATCGGGCCCGGGACCAGGTCCTCCACTTCCGCCAAGAGATGGGGGAGAATGGCAACTCTGCGCTCCGCATCAAGGTCGGGAGTCCCAGCCCGCTCGATCCCCGTTACGAATTTATACTGATTGACCCTCACGAGAGGGGCTCGGAAGACGTAGTCTTCGACGACTACGGCTTCGATGTCGTGATGGACCCCGAGAGCGCGAAGCTCCTCGACGGAGGCAGCGTCGATTGGGTCGAGACCATCAAGGAGAGCGGGTTCAAGATAGAGAACCCGAATCTCGCGCCGATCGGCTCGAAGCCCTTGGAAGGCCCCCTTGCCGCCCGGGTTCAGCAGGCGATCGACCAGTTCGTGAACCCTGGAGTTGCACAGCACGGCGGTTCCGTGACGCTGGTCGAGGTCAGGGACAGCATCGTCTACATCCAGATGCGCGGGGGCTGCCAGGGCTGCGGCATGGCCTCGGTGACCCTGAGCCAGGGAATCGAGCGGATCCTCAAGGAACAGGTGCCGGAGATCGCGAGCATCCAGGACGTGACCGACCACGCGGGCGGCACGAATCCATACATCACCGCAGCCAAATAGTCAGCCCGCCGGCGCGGACCTACCTTGCAGCGGATCCTTCTCCTCTTTTCCCGGACCACCTACCGAGCCGCCGCCTTCCTGGCAGCGGCCCGTCGCCTGAGCGTGGACGTAACGGTGGGGTCGAACCACCGGCAGGCGCTGGCAAGCCATACCCCCGGCAGCACTCTCGTCCTCGGTGTGGCCGCCGTCGACCGAGCCGTGGCCACGATCGTACGGTTCGCCTCGGACTATCCCCTGGCCGCGATCGTGGCTGCCGAGGACGATTTCACACACGTGGCGGCAGGGGCATCCGAGGCTCTCGGACTGACGCACCATTCACCCGCCGCGGTACGGTCCGTCCGCAACAAGGCTCTCATGCGGGAACGACTCGCGGCAGCCGGATTCCCATCGCCCTGGTTCAGGGTCGCCCCAGTCCAAAGCGATCCGACTGACGCCGCGTCGGGCTCTCCGTTTCCCTGTGTTCTCAAGCCGCTCTCGCTCTCGGCCAGCCGCGGCGTAATCCGAGCCGACACGCCTGAGGAGTTCGTCCGCGCATGGAACCGGATTCGGAGGATCCTTAAGGATAGCGACACCGTCAGGCGCAGCGGAGATGCGGGTGCCGAGATCCTGATCGAGGCGTACCTGCCGGGGCGCGAGGTAGCGCTGGAAGGGATCGTGGTGGGGGGCGAGCTCCTAACGTTGGCCATCCTCGACAAGCCAGACCCCATGGAGGGGCCATTCTTCGAGGAGACGATTCTCCTGACCCCCTCGCGCTTCCCGAAGAAGGTTCAGAGCGAGATCGTTTCCACGGTGCAGCGGTCCGCGGCCATACTGGGCCTCGATAACGGCCCCATCCACGCTGAGCTCCGCGTGGACCACGGCCGCGCTTCACTCATCGAGATCGCCCCGCGCTCAATCGGTGGACGATGCTCCGCGATCCTCCGGTTCACGCCAGATGCAACCCTGGAGGAGCTCGTTCTGCGCCATGCGCTGGGCATGGTGCTCCGCGGCTTCGTCCGCGAGCCGGGAGCTGCCGGGGTCATGATGCTGCCGATTCCCGAGGCGGGGGTTCTGCGGGAGGTCGGCGGGATGGACCAGGCTTTGGCAGTGCAAGGAATCAAAGGGCTCGAGATCACGATCCCGCTCGGTCAGCCGGTGGTGCCGCTTCCCGAGGGCAATCGGTACCTGGGATTTCTTTTCGCCCGAGGGAAGACGCCGGATGACGTGGAGAGCGCCCTCCGGGTCGCGTATTCTCGAGTCGCGGTCAGGGTCGAACCCAATTCGGGCGGACGTGAGGTCTCGGTGACAGAATTCTTTCCGCGAGGTAGGCATCCCCTGCAATGAACGTACTCCTCATCTCCTGCTATGAGCTCGGCCACCAGCCGTTCGCCGTAGCCTCCGCTGCCGCGCACGTACTGGCCGGGGGCCGCCACCAAGTGGAATGCCTGGATCTTGCCGTCGAGCTTCTCGACGAGGCCACGGTCCGCCGAGCCGACTTCGTGGGAATCTCGGTCCCGATGCACACGGCGATCCGACTCGGCGTCAAAGCCGGTGAGCTGGTCCGGGGATTGAACCCGCAGTGCCACATCTGCTACTTCGGCCTCTATGCTTCTCTTAACGAGGCCTACCTCCTCGACAGCGCGGCCGACAGCGTGATCGGCGGTGAGTTTGAGACGCCGCTCACACAGCACGTCGACCATTTGGCCGGGGATGGAAAGCCCGGTGCGATGGGGGTCTCTCTCGCGAAGATCCGCGGTACGCCCAACCTGTCCCGACAGCAGTTTCTCCCACCGGCGCGGCATCTACTACCTCCCCTAGAGAAGTATGCCCGCCTGAGGACCTCCGAAGGGGATCTCCAACTTGTCGGATACGTCGAGGCCAGCCGCGGGTGTGCTCACCAGTGCCGCCACTGCCCGATCCCTGCCGTTTATGAGGGGAGGCTTCGCATAGTTCAGCAGGAGGTTGTGCTCGCGGATATCGCCAACCTTGTGCGCATGGGTGCGCAGCACATCAACTTCGGTGACCCGGATTTCCTGAACGGTGTGAAGCACTCACTCAGGATCGTCCGGGAGATGCATAACCGCCACCCCGAGCTAAGCTTCGATTTCACTGCAAAGATCGAGCACCTGATCCAGCATCGTGAGGCCGTCATGGAGCTGGCGGCGCTCGGGTGCATTTTCATTCAGTCTGCCGTGGAGACCGTGGACGACAATGTTCTCCGCTATCTCGCCAAGGGTCACACCCGCGATGACGTGGTCGCTGCCTTGGAGATTACCCGAGCCGCCGAGGTCGCACTTCGCCCCTCGCTGATGCCGTTTACTCCTTGGACAACGCTGTCGGAGTACTTGAAGCTGCTCGAGTTCGTGGAGGACCACGATCTGGTCTATCACCTTGATCCGGTTCAGTACTCCATAAAGCTCCTCCTGCCTCCCGGGTCATTGCTCCTCGACATCCCCGAGATCCAGCCCCATCTGGGGCGCCTGGTTCAGGAGGCCTTCGTGTACACGTGGAAACATCCGGACCCCCGTGTGGACTCACTCCAACGACAGGTGGTGCGGGTAGCTGAAGAAGCAGCCGGCTCGGGGGAAGACGCCGCAACGACCTTTTACCGGATCAAAGAGTTGACGCTTATGGCCATGCTCGGCCGGACAACTGAAGCGCGGCCGCGGTACGGCCATCGAGGTGCAAGACCGCCCCGGCTGACTGAAGCCTGGTTCTGCTGAGCCGAGCCAACCGAGAGCCAGTTCGGCTCTGTGGCGAAGACGGCTACGTAAGGCATCTCGAGTTTTGGAAGCCTGACGGTCGCCATGGGCGCATTCTGCTTTGGTGCGCATGAAATGGTCAGCCGCCGATATAAGACATCTCGATTTTCTTAGTCCGCGCAGTCTCTTCTGTACGCATTTCTGAATACCGGTCTTCACGCTGGTTCCAGATCAACCCGATGGCGGCGGCAATTTGCTCGTCGCTCCTGCCCGCACGCATGAGCGCGCGCAAGTCATGGCCGGACTGCGCGAACAGGCAGGTGTACAGCTTACCATCGGTCGAGAGCCGGGCGCGGGTGCAGGTGGAACAGAAGGCTTGCGTCACGCTGGAGATGACGCCGATTTCGCCACTGCCATCCGCATAGGCCCAGCGCCCGGCGACTTCACCGGTGTAGTTGGGTTCGGCTTCGATGAGCGGCATCTCGGCGCTGATCATGCGCACGATCTCGGCCGAGGGCACGACATCGTTCATGCGCCAGCCGTTGGAGGAGCCCACGTCCATGAATTCGATGAAGCGCACAATGTGGCCGCTGCCCTTGAAGCGCCGCGCCATCGCAACTATGTCCTGATCGTTGACGCCTTTCTTGACCACCATGTTGATTTTAATCGGCGCAAAGCCAGCGTCGTGCGCGGCGTCGATGCCCTTCAACACATCGGCCACTGGAAAAGCGACGTCGTTCATGGCGCGGAATACAGCTTCATCGAGAGAATCGAGCGAGACGCTGACGCGCTGCAGACCCGCGGCCTTGAACGCCTGGGCTTTCCTGGCCAGCAGCGAGGCGTTGGTGGTGAGGGTCAGATCCAATGGTTTGCCGGCATGCGTCTTGAGGGTGGCGAGCATCCCGATCAAAACCTCGAGGTTTTTGCGCAGCAGGGGCTCGCCGCCGGTGAGGCGGATTTTGTCGACGCCGTGTGCGATGAATAGGCGCGTCATGCGCGTGATTTCCTCAAAGCTCAACAGTTCGGATTGCGGCAAAAATTGGTAGTCCCTGTCGAATACTTCCTTGGGCATGCAGTAGGTACAGCGGAAGTTGCAGCGGTCGGTTACCGAAATGCGCAGGTCTCGCAGGAGCCGGCCGCGGGTGTCCGCCAGCGCGCCGCCGGGGCTAAGCGCGTGCGCCGGAATGACCGGCACGCGGCTGGCGGCGCGCTGGCCAACGAGGGGAATTACCTTGGCGGTCATGAGGGTTTTCCTGGTTGCGTGATTGATTGCTCTTTTTGATGGGCTCACGCCCTTTTCTGCCGAACCAGATTGATCAGGAAGGGCCCGCACTCTACTGATATCCATCGGAGGGCACAAAGGAACTCCGCGACCCCCGTTCGGGGTGGGGGGAGGGAACGATGATAGCGGATAGGGAATCCACGTTTCCTCACGGTCCGCTGAGCAAGGTAGGAGTCCCTCCTCCGGCACGGAAGTAGGACAACACCTTGCGGCCCCTCGCGTCAGCTCCAGCACCAGGTTGAAGAACTCCACGGTGTCATCCAGCGTGGCGGCTGCGATCCCGCTACCATACCGTTAGGATTCGGCCCCATCGACGCGGGCCCTCGCAACATCAAGCAGGCCAACGACTCCCATGTTGAAGAATCTCCGGCGCTGGTTCATCACAGGCGTCGTCCTGCTCGCTCCGACCTACGTCACGGTCATCGTCATCCTGTGGCTTTTCAATCATCTCGACGCGCCCCTGCGCACCCTCATCGGTGCGGTACTGCCGCGTGCGGCTCTTCCCGGCATCGGCGTGGTTGGGACTCTCGCGGTGATCATCCTGGCAGGCGCGGTCGCGACGACCTTCATCGTGAAGAGGCTGTTTACGGCGTTCGAAAACCTGTTGTATGGAATCCCCCTCATTCGCACGCTGTACTCGGGTGTGAAACAGCTCCTGTCACCCTTCTCACCGGAAGAGTCGGCCCAGCTGCAGCGGGTCGTCGTGGTGGAATGGCCCAGCGAAGATCTGTATGCCCTGGGATTCCTGGTCAAACCGGAGGCCTGCAGAGATGCGCGCGGACGCATGTTGAGCTCGGTGCTCCTGCCCTCGAACCATCTGCATCTGGGGAACGTCGTTCTCGTTCCCCAATCGAACATCTATCCGGTGGACATGAGCATCGAGGAGGGCCTCAAGTTCCTGGTCTCCATGGGCGCGGCGTTGGATCGCCCGATCGAGCTCGAGCGCCGGCCCGTCGGGATCGAAGTCGGATCGAGCCCAGATTTGCCCACCCAACCGTGACCTTCCTGACGGAGGCGCGAATGACCGAAGCTGTTACGCTGGCTCCGTAACCGGGGGGGCCGGCCAGGTCACCCCACCAGGTCGTCTTGAGGAGAGCCTCCGGTCGGTGGTCGAAAGTGGCGACCTCATCGGCCCATCCGTCCGCCACCGGCAGGGACTCGGCGAGGCCGTGGTCGAAGCGGACATTCGCAAAACCGCCCCGGGCGGCGCCCAGGCGCGCCGAGGCTGCCTCTCACATCAAGCTCAACCGGCTACGCGGCCGTAGCCTCGCTCGGAGATGAGCCTCCGCCCCTGTTGCCGGAGTTCCCCCGTTTCAAAGCGCCGCCGTTTGATTGCGGGATCATGTCCGGATCCGGTGTTTCGTCCCCCCGGGCTCCGGGGGCCCCATCGCCCTGGGGGCTTTCAGGGGAGTACCCCACTCTCGGCACTCGCTGGCCTGCCGCTGTCACCCGAGAGGCACCCACAGGGCAGGAAAACGGCCCCCCGGCTACTGCCGTAGGGGCCGCGAGTCCTTGTCTTTCAATAAGTGCCGGAGGAGGGACTCGAACCCCCGACACGCGGATTATGATTCCGCTGCTCTAACCAGCTGAGCTACTCCGGCGGGAGAACCCGAAAAGTCTCCGGCCACCAGGGGAGTGTCAAGCCATGACGGGCCGTCATCACCTGCCCAACAACGTCGTACCCAGCGCGGGGCGTGCTATGTTAGCGTCTGCGGGCCGGTCCATCCCACCTCAGGGAGAAACTCATGGAGATCCTTATCCCCATCGCCGCCGTCGGAGTCATCGCGCTCGTCTCGTCGATGCGCGTGATGTTCGAGTACGAGCGGGGCGTGGTGTTCCGGCTCGGCAAGCTCATGCGCGCGAAGGGTCCTGGGCTGGTCTTCCTGATCCCCTTCGGCATCGACCGGCTGAAGAAGATGGACCTGCGCATCATCGCCCTGGACGTGCCGCCGCAGGACACCATCACCAAGGACAACGTCACGCTCAAGGTGAACGCGGTCGTCTACTTCCGCGTCATGGACCCGGCCAAGGCGGTGG
>CAXNGW010000007.1:0-37837 GCA_964201975.1 Longimicrobiales bacterium
AATAGGGATGCGCAAAATCATCATCGTGTTTTGAGCGCAATCACGGCGTATAACCACCAATCCGGGTTAACTCGGCGCTGCGCGCCGAGCAGTCGCCGGATCGCGAGCGGGGAACTGGCCTCGACCAGAAGGGCCGGCGGCACACGCGCCTGGTCGGCGCACGTCGCCTGCCTTGTTCGCGTTATACGTAATCAGAGTCCTCACTTCCTCGGTTTCATGGACATCGTCGGCGTCGATGGATGCAAGACTGGATGGTTCTTCATCCGCCTCGGCGACGGGGAGCCTCGGTGGGGAGTTAGCTCCACCGCGGCCGACCTCTTGGCCCAGCATCGTACGGCCGATTTGATTCTCATTGATATTCCGGTCGGCCTCAGAGATGCTGGCGTCGATGAGCGATTCTGCGACAAAGAAGCGAGGAAGGTTCTGGGTCGCCGCGGTTCCAGCGTCTTCCCGGCCCCGTCTCGGCTTGCGTTGTCCGCCTCGTCCTATCTCGAGGCCTCGTCTCTGAATCGCACTTTAACCGGGCGCAGCCTTTCGAAGCAGAGCTGGGCAATCTCCCCGAAGATCCTCGAGGTTGACCTGCTGATGCGCTTCAGCGCCGAGGCTCGCTTCAAGATTCGCGAGGTTCATCCTGAAGTCTGCTTCACGGCGTTGAATGCCGGCCAGCCCATGCAACACAACAAGAAGAAGCCCGAAGGGGCAGCTGAGCGCTCGGCTCTCTTGGCTGGGCTCTACGCGCCCGCTACCGACATCCTCGCCGGAATCGGCCACCCTTTGCCGAGAGGCGTAGCCCGCGACGACGTGCTCGATGCCCTCTGCGCTGCGGTAACGGGGGTCCTCGGCGTGCCGCTACTGACTCTGCCCTCGTCGCCTGAACGCGACGGACACGATTTGCCGATGGAGATGGTCTACGCAGACCTGAGCAGTCGCCCAGGACTCTGACTACGTATAACCTCCGGCAATCGTTGGCTCGGGCCCAAGGGCCTGAGCAGCCACCGGGTGACAACTGGGTAGCGGCCTCGTACAGTTGGGCCGGCGGCACATGCGCCTGGTCGGCGCACGTCTCGGACCTAGTTCGCGTTATACGACATGTGCCTAGTCTTAGTCTAGAGTCAACAGTCTACTCTTGAAGAACCCAGCTCTGGAGACGCGGATGCGGAAAGCTCGTGTTGTAGTCATTCTGGCGACCCTTACGGTGATTGGGTGCAACGGAGCCCCCTCGGACACGCCCGATCACGACCCGGCACTTCTCGAGGGAATCCTGGAAGACATAAGAGTCGGCTGGGAGCAGGGTCGGGGCGCGGCTTTCTACACACATTTCCTCGATTGGGAGGGCGCTCGGTATCTCGAAGGTGGTGGACAGAACGTCGGCTTGCGCGACCTCGTGGAGAACCATGTGGAGCCGGAGGCAGAACTCGGCCTGCAGCTCGGATTCTCGAACATCCAAACCCACTTCGAAGGGAACTTCGCTTGGGCTTTGGTCGATACCGACATCCAGCTGACTACTCCCGACGGGCGTGCCATCCACAACCAGGGTCACGGTACCTATCTCTTCCGATGGATAGACGGGGTGTGGAAGGTCGTGCACACTCAGTCGGCTAGCTCTCCCGTCCGCGAGGCAGATGCCGGATCCGAGTTGAGGGATTCAACGGCTGATCGACCAAACCCTGAGCGTGAGGAATAGGTGAGCGATTCGTGTACCCAGCACGCCGTCTAACCCCTGGAAGCGTTGGCTCGGGCCCAAGAGCCCGAGCAGCCACCGGGTCGCGAATTGGGTAGCGGCCTCGTACAGACGGGCCGGCGGCACAGGCGCCTAGTCGGCGCGCCTCGCCTGCCTGGTTCGCGTTATACGTAATTGCTTTAGTCGCTTGATCTTACGCTCTGGCCTTACGCGATTCTGGGTATGTAGTTACTATTGTTATAACCACCCAGGAGGCCCGGTATGACCCGTGAAACCACCATCCGCGCGATCGGCAATTCAGCGGGCGCGACGATCCCCAAGGCGATGCTCGAGCGGTACCGCATCGCGGAGGGCGATCGCGTGCATCTGGTCGAGACCGAGGAAGGTATCCTGATTACGCCTTTCGATCCGGCCTTCGCCGAGGCCATGGCCATCTACCAAGAAGGGGCAAAGACGTATCGCAATGCGATGCGTGAGCTCGCTAAGTGACTGAACCCCGATGGCTGAGCCTGACGGTGGCTCTATCCATCCACGTGGATCAGATTCGAGAGCATGGTGGTTCACTAGGGTTGAGGGATCGGGGTCTCCTTGAGTCCGCACTCGCACGACCCCTCAACCTGCTCCACTACCAGCCGGATTCTGATCTCTTTGCGTTGGCCGCAAGTTACGGGTTCGGCATCGCTCGGAATCATCCGTTCGTTGACGGCAACAAGCGCGCGGCCTTCCAATCGACGTACGTCTTCTTGGGGCTCAACGGCTGGAGAATCGAAAGTGACGAACCTGAGGTCGTTCGTATGATGTTGGCTCTTGCGAGCGGAGACCTCGACGAGGCTGCCCTAGGCAACTGGCTTCGGGAGCACACTGCTGAACGGCTCGCTTGAAGCAGATCGGAGTTCCGGAGAGTTGAAGTCCCGCCGAACTGTGACGGGTGCGATACCAGCGGCCGCGTAGCGCGAAGTGTACGCCTCGCTCGAGCAAGCGATCCAGGATCGCTTCGGCCAGGTGGCCATCATGCACGACGTCGCCCCCGGCCGCCAGCGGCTTGTTGGTGGACGTTGGCCGCGTCGGCGGCGTGCGACAGGTAGCCCATCTCGTCGATGATGAGGACGTGCGGATGCAGATACGGCGCGAGCGTTCTGAACCCGGTATGCGTCGGGAACCTTCTTCGTCGCTTCCCCGATGATCTCAAGGCTTCGAACGAATGCCCGCTTCAGCGTTTCAAAGGTGCCCCCGCCGAATCGGTCATCGGCTCGGTCGACTGCCGGTACCCGCCCTGCACCTCGAAGCCCGTCACCACCATGTCGAGCATGTGGTTGACGCGGAGCCCCGCGATCCCGTAGGGCTGCACCTGGTCGGTGGGCAGCATCTTCACGTGGGTTCCGTTCACGACGAACGCCGTGCTGTCGGGCCGGACGCGCACCTCGAGCCGGTTCTGGGTCACGTCGCCCTCGTTCACGACCTTTTGGATCGCGTCCGACGCGGTCCAATCCACCAAGGTGGGGGTGTTCGCGCCTTCCCGCCGCTTGATCAGGTAGTCCCCGCTCGCGCGCACCAGGAAGTACGTGTAGGTGTGGTCGGGCGCCTGCAGGTTGCGGCCCCCGAAGATCAGCCCGTAGCTCTCGCGGTGGTCCGCCGGCGCGCTGCGCTCCTCGAACGACGCCGCGGCCTGGAACGCCCCGCCCTCCACCATGTCCTGGCTCTTCCAGGTGATCGCCGAGCCGGCCGGACCGGTCTTGACCGTCCAGCCGCCGCCGGGCTGCTCGGCCATCTGGAAGCCGCCGGCGTCCGCGGCGGGGTCATCGAAGCGGAGGTCCCAGGTCGCCGTCGCCACTACGGGCTCGGCGGCCTGCGCCGTGCTGTCGGCGGCCATCTCGGAGTCCGCGCCCTCCCGGCTGCATCCCGCCAGGGCACAGATCGCGGCCAGGGCGAGGGTCCATCGCTGCGTGGTCGGCACCATCGTCAACTCTCCGGCTGGGGGCCCCTCGGGCGGCCTCGTGGTCGAGGTCAGCCTAGGCCGACCTCCAGTCAAGAGCAAGCTGCGCACCACCGGGCCGAGCCGCGGGGCCGACGGCCGGGAGGTTCCCGGCGGGGCCGGGCTTCCGTATCGTTCCGCGGACGGTCGGCCCGCACCGGGGCCGCCCCCGCCTGGACAGGAGCCGAGATGGAGCTAGGACCACAGATCCCGTTCTTCCAGGTGGACGCGTTCACCGACCGGCCTTTCCACGGGAGCCCGGCCGCCGTGTTTCTTCCGGAGGAGCCCCTCGACCCGCGCGCCATGCAGCTCATGGCCCGCGAAATGAGCCTGTCGGAAACCGCGTTCGTCTCCCCGGTGGGGGACGGCTGGGAGATCCGCTGGTTCACCCCGATGGTCGAGGTGTCGGTGTTCGGCCACGCGACGTTGGCCGCCGCCCACATCCTGATGACCGAAAAGGGCGTGCCCTCGCCGGTGCGGTTCGAGTCGTCGGCTGGAAAAGTGGTGGTGGAGAGTCACGACGGAATCCTGTCGATGGCGCTTCCCGTCGACCCTCCCGAGATCGACCTCCCCCCCTCCGGGCTGCTGCGCGCGCTCGGGTGCCACGAGGCCGTGCCGGTGCTCCGCTCGCGCCAGATCTGGGTGGTGCGTCTCTCCTGGCAGAAAGAGGTCGAGTCGCTCCAGCCCAACGTGTCGACCCTGCTCGACGTGGACATCGGCGACGGCATGCTCGGGGTGGCGGTGACCGCCCCCGGCATGGAGGGCGCCGACTTCGTGTCGCGCTTCTTCGCTCCCTGGGTGGGCGTGCCCGAGGATCCGGTCACCGGACTCGCGCACACCGCGCTGGCCCCGTACTGGGCGCGTCTGCTGGCGCGCGACCGACTCCATGCGCGGCAGCTCTCCGCGCGCGCGGGCGACGTCGGCGTCGAGCTGCGCGGGGACGAGGTGGTGCTGCTGGGACGCGCGATCACGATCGCGCGCGGTACCATGGGCTCGCCGATCATGGAAAGGGCGATCGCGGGCGACCGGTTGGGAGCGCACTGAGCGGGTGGCCGACATCGAAGAGAGGGTGATCGGAGGGCTCGTCGTCCGCATCGACCGCCTCCTGTGCGTCGGTTTCGGCGACTGCCTGGACGAGGCGCCCGGGGCGCTCGTCCTCGACGACGACGGAATCGCGACGTTCACCGCCGCCGCCGACGCGCTGCCGCGCGAGCGGCTGCTCGCCGTCTGCCGCTCCTGTCCCGTGGACGCCATCGCCGTCCTCGAGGACGGCGTCCAACTGGCTCCCTGACCGGACCCCCATGCGCCAGATCCGCACGTACAACGAGGTCGGGCCCGGCGGCGCCTCCATCCCCGAGCAGGTCGGCGCGCAGCGCGACCGCCTCGCGCGGCGCCTGGCCGGCATCCGCGCCGTGGTCGGCGTGGCGAGCGGCAAGGGCGGGGTCGGCCAGAGCGCCCTGACCGCCAACCTCGCGGCCACCCTCAGCAGTCAGGGACTGCGCATAGGCGCGCTCGACGCCGATCTGAACGGCCCCTCCTTGGCGCGCATGCTGGGCGTCGTGGGGGCGCGGCTGGGCGACGGCGAGGACGGTATCGAGCCGCCGGTCGGCGCCGCGGGCGTGAGCGTGGTCTCGATGGAGCTGTTCCAGGACGGCGCCGACGCGCCGCTGCGCTGGCGCGGCCCCGAGGCCGACGGCTGGGTGTGGCGCAACGTGCTCGAGACCGGCACGCTGCGCGAGCTGATTTCGGACGTCGCGTGGGGGGAGCTGGACGTGCTGCTGGTGGACGTGGCGCCCGGCACCGATCGCATCGCCCGCCTGCTCGACCTCGTCCCCGATCCCGCCGCGCTGCTGCTCGTCACCACCCCGTCGGCGATGTCCCGCCGCGTGGTCGCGCGCTCCACGCGGCTCGCGCGCGAGGCGAAGCTGCGCGCGGTCGGCTTGGTCGAGAACATGACCGGCTGGGTGTGCCCCGAGTGTGGCGTGCGCACCGAGCTGTTCGAGCCCGCCGGGCCCGAGCTCACGGGCGAGGCCGGCTCGCTCTGGGGTCAGATCCCATTCGATCCGCGGCTCGCGCGCAGCACCGACGAGGGCAAGCCCTTCGTGCTCGCGCATCCGGACGCCCCCGCGGCGCGCGCCCTGGAGGAGCTCGCCGCGCGGGTGCGCGCCGAGATCGGCCTGTGAGGTCGCCGCGATGAAGTTCCTCTGCCTGCCGTGCGACACGGTGATGGAATTCGCCGAGCGCCAGATGCCGGGCGACGGCACGTTCGCGGCCGTTTTTCGCTGCCCGGGCTGCGAGCGCGAGATGGCGATGCTCGCCAATCAGTACGAAACCCAGCTGGTGAGCGGACTCGGCATCAAGATCGGCGGCCGCACCGTGCCCGAGCAGCCGATGGAGCTGCTGCGCACGAGCCTCGACGGGGCGCGCGCCGACGCCTTCGCGCCGGGAGATGCGTCCCGCGCGGGCCCCAACCTGGCCGGCGACATCCCGCGGGAGGAGAGCGCTGCTGCGGCCGTCGCGACCGCGGGGTCGGTGCGCCTCGTGTGGAGCCCCGAGGCGTTGCAGCGGCTCGAGCGCGTGCCGTCGTTCGTGCGCGGGATGGTCAAGCGCATCTACGCCGAATGGGCCCACGAGCGCGGCATCGGCGAGATGACCCCCGACGTCATGAACCGCGCGCGCATAGAGCTGGGCCTCGAGGAGATGTAGGATAGACACGGCGGCGGTGGACAAGACAGCCGACGCACCGCGCCGGCGCAAGCTGCGCCAGGCCGCCTTCGTCTACCTCCACGTCGGCGTCCTGTACGAGAGCGCGGTCGCCGTCGCGGCGCGACGCGGATTGCTCGCCGACCGCTCGGGGCCGGCCTGGGCATGGCTGCTCGCGGGAGGCGCGATCGTCGCCGTCGTCTTCTGGGCGCTGTGGAAGAAGGAGAGCGTGTGGACCGCGCGCGCGATCTGGGCCATCGGCCTGTTTCGCCTGCCGGCGCTGGTCGGCGGGGCGTTCTTCCCCATGCCCGACGCGCGCGTGCCCCCCTCGCTGTATCTGGTCGCGCTGCCGGTGGTGCTCCTCAACCTCTGGATGCTGGCGCGGGCGGGCTGGGACCTGTAGCCGCGGTCCGCGCCCGCGGGCTGGGCTTCACACACCGCGGCGGCCGGGTGGCGCTGGGCGGCGTGGATCTGGACGCCCACGCCGGGGAGGTGGTCGCGGTGCTGGGGCCGAACGGCTCCGGCAAGTCGAGCCTCCTCCGCCTGCTGGCCACCGCGTCCCCCCTCCAGGCCGGCTCACTGGAGCTGCTCGGAGAGCCCGCCGGCCCGCGCGCCGCGCTCCGGCGCCGGATCGGCTTCGCGGGAGACGCCCCCGTCCACCCCGGCGCGCTCACCGCCCGCGAGTGCGTGGCGCTCCTCGGCCGCGCCTCCGGTCTGGCGGCAGCCGACGCCGCGGCGCGCGGGGCCGCGATGCTCGAGCGCGTCGGCCTCGCCGCCGACGCCGAGGCACCCGTTGCCTCGGTCTCTCTCGGCATGCGGCGCCGGCTGATGATCGCTGAGACGCTCGTCCACCGCCCCGGCCTCATCCTCCTCGACGAGCCGACGCTCGGCCTCGATCCGGACGGGC
The DNA here is from genome assembly GCA_964201975.1 of Longimicrobiales bacterium. Lineage (GTDB taxonomy): Bacteria > Gemmatimonadota > Gemmatimonadetes > Longimicrobiales > Gaopeijiaceae > UBA2988. The sequence continues at coordinate 7,264 of CAXNGW010000007.1, forward strand.
TCGACGCGCTCGCTCGACTCCTCGCTGCGGCGGTCGCCGCGGGCGCCGCAGCGGTCGTGGCCAGCAACGACGTGGGGTTCGCCGCGCGGGTCGCCACCCGGGTGACGTTCCTGCGGCGATCGCTGGTAGTGGGCGAGGGGACGCCGAGCGCCCTGCTCGCCCAGGTGGGCGCGGAGGCGGTCGTCGCGGTCGAGCTGGCCGCCCCGGCGCGCCGGCCGCTGCGCCCGCCGCCCGGGGTGCGGCTGGTGGAGCAGGGCGAGGCCCGTCTCACCGCGCGCGTCCCCGCCGGCGCGGGCGTCCTGCCCGCGCTCCTCCGCGCGGTCGAGGAGGCGGGTGCCTCGGTGCGCGGCGTGGCGGTGAGGGAGCCCGACCTGAGCGACGTCTTCCGCGCGCTCACCGGGGAGACGCTGGCGTGAGAGGAGGCGCCCGGTGAGCGCCGCCTGGGCGCTGGCATGGCGGATCGCTCTCCGGCGCCGCCGGCTGCTCGTCCTCAACGTCCTCGTCCCGCTCGTCCTGGTGGGTCCGGTCGCGCTCGCCGATGCGCCCACCCAGCACGCGGCCGCGGTCTACGCGGTCCTGTTCGTCACCTTCGCGACCTTTGGCGCCGCCATCCCGTGGGTGCGCGACGGCGAGTCCGGCTGGCTCGAGCGGCTGGCGCTGCGCGGCCTGCCCCCCGCGGCGCTCGTGCTCGGGCGCACGGCTGCGGCCGCGGCGCTCGACTTCCTCCAGCTCGCGCCGGCGGCGGTTCTGATCGCGGGCGTCTCGCGCGCCGGCCCGGCCCAGGTCGCCGCGCTGGCCGGCGCGCTCGCAGTGGCGTTGGCCCTTGCCAACCTGCTCGGCTGCTGGGTGGCCGCGCTGGCGCGCTCGGTCGCGGAGGCCGCCCTGTTCGGAGCCGTTTCGGCTCTCCTTCTCCTGCACGGGGCCGGCACCTTCCGGACGCCGGTCCCCGGCTCGCTGGGCGCGGCAGTTGAAGGATGGATCCCCTTCCGGCTCCTCCATGAGAGCCTGCTCGCGGTGGCCGGGGGCGGGCCGCCGCCGGGGCCGGTCCTCTGGGGAACGGGGGTGGCAGTGACCCTCCTCGCCGCCGGAATCACGGTCCTGGGGGCCCCCTGGATGGTGGCTCGGCTGACCCGGCCGGAAGGCTGACCGCGGGCGCAGCGCGGGGCCGTAAATTTTTAGTTGACGCGCCTCGGGCGGGGCCGATATACTGGCCCGTCCATTTCCCAGAGCGACGTCCCTGCTCCGATTCAGGTGACGCCTTTCGCACCGGCCCTCCGGGGCCGGCGCTGCTCGGTTAGCGCGTACAACCCCATCGCCCGACAGGGGCGTCGGGACCCTCCGGGGGCCCCGAGAGGGGAGCGCGCAGGCGGCCGTGGCGGAGGGTCGAGCGGGGGCTACCTGCGGACCCGCGTAGCGAGGTGCCGATGTACCGAGAAGTCCTGGTCCCCGTAGACAACTCCGATCCGTCCAACTGGGCCGTGGACCGGGCGATCGAGCTGTGCCGCCCGTCGGGGGGTCGCATCACCGGCAACCATGTCTATGCCGCCCGCCTCCACGACGTCCGCTTTCGCCAGCTGGAGACCGGGCTCCCGGCGCAGTTCCAGACACCGGCCGAGATCAAGCGCCAGCGCAAAGTCCACGACAAGCTGATCGAGAAAGGCCTCCAGCTCATCTCGGACTCGTTCCTGGACCAGACCGACAAGCGCTGCAAGGCCGCCGGCGTCCCGCTCACCCGCCAGCTCCTCGAGGGGATCAACTACGAGGAGATCGTGCGCGAGGCCAACGGGGGCGCGGGCCGCCTGCCCAGCCTGATCGGCTTCGATCCGAACATCGCGCACAAGTACGACGGCGGTGAGACCGTCCGCAGCGACGTCCGTCTCGGCGCCGACGGCCGCATCGTGGCCGAAGACGAGGAGCAGGACGAAAAGCTGGCCGGATCCAGCGGACGCCTCTATGACCTGCTCGTGATGGGCGCGCACGGTATCGGTCGGCAGCCGTTCAGCCAGCTCGGCGGGGTGACCGCGCGTGTGCTACGGAAGGTGGAGAAGGATGTGCTGGTCGTGCGCAACGACCGCCCGCTCGCCGAAGGCCGCTGGATAGTGTGCGTGGACGGCTCGTCCTACGCGTACAAGGCGCTCCGCGTCGCGCTCGAGATGGCACGCGCGTACAAGGCCAAGCTGTACGTGTGCAGCGCCTTCGACGTCGAGTACCACCATGCCGTGTTCAACAACATCAAGGATGTGCTGTCGGTGCAGGCCTCGAAGGTCTTCAAGTTCGAAGAGCAGGAAGAGCTCCACAACAACATCATCGACAAGGGGCTCCTCAAGCTCTGCCAGGCCAACCTCAAGCGCGCGCAGGTGATGGCCGAGGAGTATCCCGACGTCGAGATCGAGACGCAGGTCCTGGTCGGGAAGCCGTTCCAGTGCATCCTGCAGTGGGTGGCGGAGATCGACCCTTCGATGATGATCGTGGCGCGCCACGGCAACCACCGCGTGGACGGCACCGACCTGGGCTCGCAGGCCGAGAATCTGGTCCGCCTCGCCGCGACCAACGTGCTCCTGATCGGCACCCAGGACGTGCGCCCGGACGACATCCCGTGGATCGAGGAAGACGGCCAGAAGGGGCTGGAGTGGGCCCCCGACGCCGAGGTCCGCATCCTGCGCGTGCCGCCCTTCGCGCTCGGCATCGCGCGCAAGGCGGTCGAGGAGTTCACGCTCGACAACTACGGGCCCGGCGCGAACGGCACGTACACCGAGAACAGCGGCGGCGCCGAGCAGCGCACCGGGTCGGTGCCCCCGACCAGCGCTGACGGGCTGCCGATGGTCACCGGGCTCCGGCTCGACGAGGCGATCAGGAAGCTCCTCCCCACGCACATGCAGCTGATCATGGGGATCGGCACCGCCGAGGAGCTCGCGCTCGCCGAGGTGAAGGCCGAGGAAGCGATGAAGCGCACCGCGGTCGAGGGCCACGACGCCGATCCACTGCCGGAGGAAGCAATGGTGAGCGTGAAGTGCCCCTACACGGGACATACGACGACCCGCATTCGTACCGAGAAGGATGCGGTGGTGTGGTCCACCGAGGCGTTCGATCGCCTCCGGGCCGTGCCGCTGATCGCGCGCCCGCTCGCCCGCAACACGGTCGAGCGCTTCGCCCGCGAGCACGACATGTGGCGGGTCACGACCATGGTCATGGACGGAAACAAGCAAGCCATGATCGAGGCCGACGAGTTCGACATGGACACCATGCTCGTCATGTTCCGCGAGCTGCAGACCAAGCAGATCCAGGCCCAGGCCGAGGGTGTGGACGGGCTGTCGCCAGAGATGCGCCGCTTCATCGAGGAGGCGAAGGCCTCCGGCGTCACCCGCTGCCCGATCCGCGACGTGGCCGAAAAGGCCGACCAGTGTCCGGTGGACTTCAAGACGGTGACGCCCGCGCAGGCCAAGGCCGCGGTGGAGCAGTTCATGGCGACCGAGGCGGGCGACTGACGCGATGAGGGCGTCCGCCGGCCTCCTGGAGCACTCCGACGCGAGCCCCGCCTTGGGGCCGCGGACCCACGTGCCGCACGTGGTGGCGTGGAACCTCACCCGCCGCTGCAACCTGGCGTGCGCGCACTGCTACATCTCGGCCGGCTCCTGGCACGCCGCGGCGGGTGAGCTGGACACCGCCACCTGCCACCGCATCCTGGGCGAGCTGCTGGCCGTGAACCCCGCCCCTCTCCTCATCCTGTCGGGCGGCGAGCCGCTCCTCCGGGACGACCTGGAGGCAATCGCCGAGCGCGGCAGCGCGGCCGGCGCGACGGTCGTGGTGGGCACCAACGGGACCCGCCTCACCGACGCGCGCATCGAGTCCCTGGCCGCGGCGGGCGTCAAAGGTGTTGCGGTGAGCGTGGACTCGCTCGAGGAGCGCTACCACGACCGCTTCCGCCACGGCGAGGGCTCGCTGCAGCAGACGATGGATGCGGTCGAGCGCTGCGGCGCGCACCGGCTCGATTTCATCGTCCAGACCACCGTGACGCGCGGCAATCGGGACGAGCTCCCGCGCATCGCCGCGTGGGCCGCCGAGCGCGGCGCGGTGGCGTTCAACGTCTACTTCGTCGTGCCGACCGGCCGCGCCGAGCAGATGACCGGCATGGAGCCCGCCGAGAACGACGCGGTGCTGAAGGAGCTGGTCGAGCTCGAGCGCCTCTACCGCGGCCGCATGATGGTGCGCTCCAAGTGCCAGCCGCAGATCATGCGACACGTCTTGGCCAGCGCCACGGCGGGCGACCCCGCCTCGCCGCTGCTCAACTACGAGACGCGCTGTCCCTGTGGGACTCAGTACTGCCGCATCACACCGGAGGGGAAGGTGACGCCCTGCCCCTACACCCCGACCGTGGCGGGCGACCTCACGACGACGTCGTTCGGCGACATCTGGGATGGGTCTCCGGTCTTCGCGACGATCCGCGCCGGAGCGCTGGGCGGGAAATGCGGTCGCTGCGAGTTCCGCGGCGTGTGCGGCGGCTGCCGCGCGCGCGCCTTCGCGCAGAGCGGCGACCTGATGGGGCCAGACGAGTCGTGCGCGTACGAGCCCACGGGGCTCGAGGCGCTGATCGAGCCCGCCCGGGCGGTGACCTACGGGGCACCCGCGCGCGAGGAGATGGAGTGGGCCCCCGAAGCCGCTCAGCGCATGCGGGCGATCCCGAGCTTCGTGCGCGGGGTGGTGACCGAGCGCGTGGAGCGCTTCGCGCGCGAGCGGGGCCACGCACGCGTGGATCTGGAGCTGCTGGCCGAAGTGCGCCGGGCGATGCCGGTGGACTTCTCCGGACGGCTGCCGTTCTTCCTCAGGAAGGAGGGCGACGCGTGAGCGTAATCGCAGCGGTTCTGCAACAGGCCGCGGCGGGCGCCGAGGGCATGGTCTCGGTGCGCATGTACGGCGGCTTTCCCGGCCCCGGCCCGCGCGTCGCGATCTGGATCGCGGCCCAGGTGCACCTGTTGTTCGCGGCGTTCGTGCTCGGGGTGCCGATGTTCGCGGTCGTGGCCGAAGCGATCGGCATCTTCGGCAAAGAGGAAAAGTACGACAAGCTGGCGAAGGAGTTCACGCGCCTGCTGCTGGTGTCGTACTCGGCCACCGCGATCTGGGGCGCCGTCCTCGCGTTCGGCCTGATCACCCTCTACCCCGGCGTGTGGAACTACCTGGCGGAGGTGTTCGCGCCCTCGATGTGGGCCTACGTCAGCCTGTTCTTTTTCGAGTCGTTCACGCTCTACCTGTACTACTACGGCTGGGAGCGCTGGCACGACGGCCGCGCCAAGATCGTGCACTGGACGCTCGGCATCCTGCTCAACGTGTTCGGCACCACCGTCATGTTCATCGCCAACTCCTGGCTGACGTTCATGATGAGCCCGCCGGCCGAGGTCACCCCGGACACGTCGCCCGGGATGGTCAAGTTCTGGAGCGCGTTCGCGAACGCCACCTGGATGCCGATCAACATCCACCGCGTGATCGCCAACGTGGTGTTCGGCGGCGCCATCGTGGGCGCCTACGCGGCCTATCGCTTCCTGACGGCCAGGACCGACGAAGAGCGCGCGCACTACGACTGGATGGGCTACGTCGGCAACACGATCGCGATCGGCGCGCTCATCGTCCTGCCGTTCGCCGGCTATTACCTGGGCCGCGAGATCTACGAGTTCAACCAACAGATGGGCATCACGATGATGGGCGGCTTCATGAGCTGGCTGTGGATCATCCAGGCCTTCCTCATCGGCGTGCTCTTCCTCGCGGGCAACTACTACCTCTGGGTCGGCATGGGCCGCATCCCGGGCGCCGAGCGGTTCCAGTCCTACACCAAGTACATGCTGGTCATCCTGGTGATCGGCGTCATCGTGTGGGCGACGCCGCACACCATGATCGCGAATCGCGAGGAGCTGTCCGCGATGGGCGGCGCCCACCACCCGTTCCTGGGCGTGCTGGGCGTGATGAGCGCCAAGAACACCGCGGTCAACATCATGATCCTGACCACCTTCCTGTCGTTCCTGCTCTACCGCCGCGCCAACAAGCGCGCGGTGGTGTCGTGGGCGCGCACGGGGACCATGATCCAGGGCGCGATCTTCGCGCTCGCCGCCGTGGTGGTGCTGTTCTACGGCGTGTACGGCTACTTCGTCACCGCCATCGTGCGCATCGGCTTCTCGGTCTACCAGGTGCTGGCGGTGCTGTTCACGATCGTCGCGGTGACCGCGATCGACATTCGCATGATGAAGGGCGCGGAGAGCTACGGCACGATCAAGTGGGGCCAGATGCCCCCGCGCTCGCAGTACGCGCTCTTCATCCTGGCGGTGACGTTCACCTGGCTGATGGGGTTGATGGGCTTCGCGCGCAGCGGCATTCGGCAGCACTGGCACATCTGGGAGGTGATGCGCGATACGAGCGAGTACGCGGCCACGCCGCCGCTCGGCTACGCCGCGCAGATCATCAGCGTGTGCGTGCTCATCTTCCTCACGCTGGTCGCGTTCATCTTCTGGGTGGGAGGGCTGGCGGAGAAGCCGATCCTGACCCACCCGCGCCAGGATCCGCTCCCCCCCGCCGACCCCCGCCTGGCGCCCGCGCCGGCCGGCGACTGACCGGAGCCCGAGCATGTGGCAGACCAACCTCAAGATCCTCCTGACCGTGCTCGGCACGCTCGGGCTGTTCACGCTCGTGGCCAACTCGATCCCTCAGATCGCCTCTGAGGTGCCGGAGGAGCTGTCGTTCTCGGGTAACGTCAGCCCCGAGCAGCTGGCCGCCGCCGGCGAGCAGCTCTTCAACGGCGCCGGCAGCTGCGCCGCATGCCACAGTCTCGGCACGCGCGCACCCAGCCTGCTCACGGACCACGCGGGCGAGGGCACCATCGGCCAGCGCTGCGGCACGCGCGTCTCGGGCGAAGACTGCAAGGCGTACCTGCATCAGTCGCTGGTCGAGCCGACCGCGTACGTGGTCCCCGGCTTCGATCCGATGGTGTTCCAGGCGCGCACCTTCTCCGCCGCGCAGATCTGGTCGCTCGTCGCCTTCCTGGAGTCGCAGGGAGGCGAGGTCACGGTCACGGGGAATGACATCGGCGCGTCCGCGGACGCCGCCCCGGCCGCGGGCGGCGTGGCCATGACCGCCGCCCCGGCCAGCCAGACCATGGATCCCAAGCAGCTGCTCCAGGACAACCTCTGCCTCGGCTGCCACGTGCTCGACGGCGCGGGGCCGCCGCTCGGCCCGAGCTTCGACGGCATCGGCTCCCAGCGCACCGCCGATCAGATCCGCAGCGGGATCGTCGATCCCAACGCGACCGCGCCCCCCGGGTACGAGGCCGTGAAGGGGGTCATGCCCACCACCTTCGGCCAGTCCCTCACCGCGGCGCAGCTCGAGGCCGTCGTGAGCTACCTGGCCGCGCGCAAGTGAGGGGACGCCCATGAAGAGATGGCTCGAGGAGCCGTTCGGCCAGGTCGTCGTCATCATGGTGGTGGCGTACTTCCTCATCGTGTTCGGCATTCCGTACATCCCGCCGCTGCTCGGCTTCCCCAGCGCGCCGGTGCCGATCAGCGTGGTCTTCCAGTACATGGTCACCGTGCTGGTCGGCGCGCTGCTCTGGGTGAGCGACAACGAGGCGCGCTGGGCCGCGTTCAAGCGCCCGATGCACCGCGTCATGGTGGACGACCGCAGGAAGCCGATCCGCCTGGCGGCGATGGTCCTGCTCCCCGCGCTGGTAGCGTTCGTGGCCTACGGCCGCGTGAAGCCGTCGCTCGCCGCGCCCCCGTCGTTCCGCGCGATCCATCCGGCGCCGCCCAGCTCGATCGCGTTCCAGGGCCGCACGATCAACCTCACCGGCCTGGAGAACCCGCTCCGCGAAGAGGGCTCGCTCGAGGAGCACTACGAGGAGGGAAAGCGGATCTACTACCAGAACTGCCTCGCCTGCCACGGCGATCTGATGGACGGCCGGGGCCACTACGCAAACGGCCTCAACCCCGTGCCCGCGAACTTCGAGGACGTGGGCACGATCGCCCAGCTCACCGAGAGCTACGTGTTCTGGCGCATCGCCAAGGGCGGCGTGGGGCTCCCCAACGAGGGCGGCCCCTGGAACTCGGCCATGCCCGCGTGGGAGGACTTCCTCACCGAGGAGGAGATCTGGGCGGTGATCATCTTCCTCTACCAGCAGGCCGGCCACTCGCCGCGCACCTGGGAAGCCGAAGGGGAGGCCCACTGATGCGCGCCCGGCGGACGATGGGCGCGCTGGGACTCGTCATGGCTGCTTCGCTCGCGGCCGTGGGCGGAGCCGCCGCGCAGGAGGCCGCCGCGGCCGTGCCCGGGAAGGCGACCTACGATCAGTGGTGCGCGGGCTGCCACGGCGTGGAAGGGAGGGGCGACGGCCCGGGCGCCGCCTACATGCTGCCGCGCCCGCGCGACTTCACGCGCGCGCAGTACCAGATCCGCACCACCGGCTCGGGCGAGCTGCCGACCGACGCGGACATCCTCCACGTCATCGACGTGGGCATGCCGCAGACCGGCATGCCGGGGTGGGAGGAGCTGCTCAGCCGGACCGAGCGCGAAGAGCTGGTCGCCTATCTGAAGTCGATGTCGCGCTTCTTCACCGACGCGCCCGCGCCCGCCGTGGTCGAGTTCTCGAGCGCCCCCGGATCGAGCGAGGAGCGCATCGCGGAAGGGGCGGCGATCTACGAGCGCATCGAGTGCGCCAAGTGCCACGGCGACGCCGGCCGCGGCGGCGGGCAGTCGGCCCCCACCCTAGACGACGACACCGGCTTCCCGATCTACCCGACGGACCTCACCCACAGCTGGGAGTTCAACGGCGGCGCCACGGTCGAGGACATCTACCGGCGGCTGCGCACGGGCCTGGACGGCACGCCGATGCCGACCTTCGACGACCTGATCGCCGCCAATGTGGTCACGGACGACGGCCTGTGGAGCCTCGCCCATTACGTGCGCAGCCTCTCCCCGGAGGATCCGCCCGAGACGCGCGAGGTCATCACCGCCGAGCTGCTCAGCGACGGCGCCCTCCCCACCTCCCCCACCGACGAGCGATGGGCGAGCGTGGAACGCTTCTTCGTCCCGCTGGTCGGCCAGATCGTGCAGAAGCCGCGCTGGTTCAACCCGCGCGTGCGCAGCCTGTGGGTGCGGGCGCTGCACGACGGCACCGACGTGGCGCTGCTGGTGAGCTGGACCGACCCGTCGCGGAGCCCGGACGGGCAGTGGACCGAGCTGGCGCAGAAGATCGTGCAGACGATGGAGCCGAAGGACGAGGGGTCCACCTGGGCGCCGGGCGCTCCGGACCAGCTCGTCGTGCAGTTCCCCCAGACGCTCACCACCGGTCTCGAGCGGCCGTACTTCCTCCAGGGCGACGCGCGCCGGCCCGCGTACTTGTGGAGCTGGCGGGCCGACCAGGACCGCGCCGTCGAGCTGGTCGCGCGCGGCCTCGGCACGGGCCAGGAGCAGGGCGCCCCGAACCAGCAGGTGACCGCCGTTTCGAGCTGGGTGGACGGCGAATGGCGGGTGCTCTTCCGCCGCCCACTGGCCACCCCCGACTCCACGGCCGACCTCCAGCTGCCCCGGGCGACCGCGGTGCCGGTGGCGTTCCAGGCGTGGGACGGTGACAATGGGGAGGCGGGGAAGCAGGCGGCGGTGAGCACCTGGTACTTCCTGGCGCTCGAGGACGCGACCCCGGCAACCGTGTACGTGCTGCCCGTGGCGGCCTTCCTGCTGACGGCCGTGCTGGGCATGGTGGTGGTGGCCCGCGCCCAGAAGCGCGAGCGGGCTCAGTCGGTTGAGTAGCGGAAACAAACAACCCGATAGGAGATCGATCATGGTGGAAGCGCGTGGACTGAGGGGGCTCGTCGCCCCCTCGCTGATGGCGTTGGTGCTGGCCGGCTGCGGCGGTGGCGGCGACGAGGCCCCGGCCGAGGGCGGCTCGCCGGCCGCGGGAGCCGTCATCGAGCACCCGGTGGACGCGGCGACCGCGGGAAGCATTCGCGGCACGGTCAAGTTCACCGGCACGGCGCCGGCGGCGGAGAAGATCGACATGTCCGACGAGCCCACCTGTGCGTCGTCGCAGGGGGCCAACGCGGTCCGCCACACGGTCATGGTGGGCGCCGACGGCGGGCTGGGGAACGTGTTCGTCTACGTGAAGGAAGGGCTCGACCCGGCGCTCAAGTTCCCGGCCGGTGAGCAGGTGGTGCTCGACCAGCAGGGCTGCGAGTACCGCCCGCACGTGATGGGCCTCACGGCCGGCGAGTCGCTCAAGGTGAAGAACTCGGACGCGTTGCTGCACAACATCAACGCCACGCCGACCCTGAACCGCGGCTTCAACCGCAGCCAGCCGCAGCAGAACATGGAATTCGACGTCGCCTTCACGACGCCCGAGGTGATGATCCCGGTGCGCTGCGACGTGCACGGCTGGATGGAGGCCTACATCGGCGTGACCGCGCACCCGTACCGCACGGTGACGCCCGAGGCGGGCACCTTCACGCTTGACCGACTCCCCGCGGGCACCTACACGCTCGAGGCGTGGCACGAGAAGTACGGGACGCAGACGCAAGTAGTGGTCGTTCCCGCGAGCGGCATGGTGGACGTCGCATTCACCTTCGACGCCAGCATGGCCGGCCGGCCCGTGCCGATGGGTCCCGAGCTCGTGCTGGACATGCACGCCGGCACCGCGCGCCGGGCTTCCCAGCAGTAAGCGGATCCGGACCCCGGGGCGCGCATCCCGCGCGGCGCGCCCCGGGGCCCTCTCTGATGCACCCCTGCTGGTAGAGGAGACACCCCGATGGAGAATTGGTCCTGGCTCCTGGACCAGAGCGCGTCGACGGTCGGTCCCGAGATCGACCGGCTGTACTACTGGATCCTGTGGATCACCGGGATCGTCTTCGTCGCCACCGAGGTGACGCTGGTCTGGTTTCTCGTCAAGTACCGGCACCGCGAGGGGCGGAAGGCCGAATACATCCACGGGAACACCAAGGTCGAGATCGTATGGACCGCGGTCCCCGCGGTGATCGTGCTGTGGATCGCGCTCGCGAGCCGCAGCCTGTGGGCGGAGATCAAGGATCCCGCGCACATCCCGCCCAACTCGATGCGTGTCCTGGTCACGGCCAAGCAGTTCGAGTGGAACGTGACCTACCCGGGGCCGGACGAGGAGCTGGGGACGGGTGACGACTTCACGGTGCGCAACCGGCTCGACATCCCGATGGGCCGTCCCACCGCGCTCTTGCTCCAGTCCGAGGACGTGATCCACTCGTTCTTCGTGCCGCTCTTCCGGCTCAAGCAGGACGTGGTACCGGGCATGGACACCCACATGTGGTTCGAGCCCACCCGCACGGGCGTGTTCCCGATCGGGTGCGCCGAGCTGTGCGGAATCGGGCACACCCGCATGCGGGGCACGCTCACGGTGCACGCCGCGGCCGACTATCAGACGTGGGTGAACGAGCAGCTGCCGGCTCCACCGGCCCCGCCGGCCCCGCCGGCCCCCTGACGAGGACCTAATGGCGACGACAGCGGCGACGTCCGGACACCACGATACCGACACCGAGCATCACCACAAGCTCGGGTTCATCCGGACCTACATTTTCTCCACCGATCACAAGATGATCGCCAAGCAGTTCCTCATCGTGAGCTTGCTGTTCCTGCTCCTCGGTGGGCTGCTGGCGGGTCTGGTGCGGTGGCAGCTCGGCTTCCCCGGACAGCCGATCCCGTTCATCGGCGGCCTCTTTTCGGACACCACCGCGCCGGGCGGCATCGTCCTGCCGGAGTTCTACAACGCGCTCGTCACCATGCACGCGACGTTCATGATCTTCTTCGCGATCATGCCGCTGTTGGTGGGCGTGTGGGGGAACTTCTTGATCCCGCTCCAGATCGGCGCGCCGGACATGGCGTTCCCGCGTCTGAACACGGCCTCGTTCTGGATCAGCGTGCCGGCCGGGTTCCTCATGCTGGCCAGCTTCTTCGTGGACGGCGGCGCCGCCGGCGCCGGCTGGACCGCGTACGCGCCATTGTCGGCCAACTCCGAGTACAGCGGCGTGCACATGGGCCAGATCCTCTGGCTGGTGAGCCTGACCATCCTCGGCTTCAGCTCGATCACCGGCGCCGTCAACTACGTGACGACCGTGATCAACATGCGGGCGCCGGGGATGACCTGGTTCCGCCTGCCGCTGCCGGTGTGGGCTCTGTTCATCACCTCCTGGCTGCTGCTGCTGGCGATCCCGATCCTGACCGGCGGCCTCATCATGCTGCTGTTCGATCAGACGATCGGCACCGGGTTCTTCAACGCACCCACCGACGGCGAGCCGCTGCTGTGGCAGCACATCTTCTGGTACTTCGGCCACCCGGAGGTCTACATCCTGATCCTGCCCGCGATGGGGCTGGTCAGCGAGGTCATCTCCAATCGGTCGCGCAAGCCGATCTTCGGCTACCACGCCATGGTGATCGCGATCGCCTCGATCGCGTTCCTGGGGTGGGTGGTGTGGGGCCACCACATGTTCCAGAGCGGCATGAACCCGCTGCTGGGCACCACCTTCATGATCTCGACCATCGTCATCGCGGTGCCGTCCGCCATCAAGACGTTCAACTGGATGGGCACGCTGTGGCGCGGCGACATCCACTTCGACGCGCCGATGCTGCACGCGCTGGCGTTCGTGTCGATGTTCGTGATCGGCGGGCTGTCGGGGATCTTCATGGCCTCGGCGCCGGTGGACATCTACATCCACGACACCTACTTCATCGTCGCGCACCTCCACTACGTGCTGTTCGGCGGCAGCCTGTTCGGCATCTTCGCCGGCATTACGTTCTGGTTTCCTAAGATGTTCGGGCGGATGATGAGCCCCACGCTCGGGAAGATCCACTTCTGGCTGACGTTCGTCGCGTACAACGCGGTCTTCTTCCCCATGCACAACCTGGGGCTGAAGGGCCACATGCGGCGCATCTACGACCCCAACCAGTACGAATTCCTGCAGCCGCTCCAGGGATTGAACACGTTCATCACGATCGCGGCCTTTGTGTTGATCTCGAGCCAGCTGATCTTCGCGGTCAACTTCTTCTGGAGCATGTACGCGGGCGAGAAGGCGGTCCAGAACCCGTGGAAGTCGAACACGCTGGAGTGGACCGCGGCGGGCCATCCGCCGGGACACGGCAATTTCCCGGGCGGCACTCCGCGCGTGCACCGCGGCCCGTACGAATACAGCTCGCCCAAATCGACCGACGACTTCCTGCCCCAGATCGTGCCGCCCGATCGGGTGCTCCGCCCCGCGGTGCCCCATGAGCCCAGCCCCCTCGTGACCGGCGACTGAGATCTCCATGACCAGCCACGCGCACGCCGTTCACGGCGACATGATGGTCCCCGACCAGACCTTTGAGCCGGGGATGCGGATCTACAATATGAAGCTGGGGATGTGGGTGTTCCTGCTCTCCGAGGTGATGTTCTTCACTTCGCTGATCGGCACCTACATCATCCTCCGCTTCGCCCACCCGGACCACTTCGCGGACCCCGGAGTGGTGCTGAACGTGACGCTGACGGCGTTCAACACCTTTTTCCTGATCTGCTCGTCGGTGACGATGGTGAAGGCCTTCGCGGCGATCCAGAAAGGGGACCAGAAGGGTCTCAAGCTCTGGCTCCTCGCCACCATTGTGATCGGCGCGGCCTTCGTCGGCATCCAGGCAGTCGAGTACGCGACGCTGGCCGAGGAAGGATTCGTCCCCGCGGCTGCGGAGTACCACGCGGTGGGGCGGGCGGCGCACGAGGCCGGTGCGGCGGGAGCAGCGGGGGCCGAAGCGCCGATCGTGGGCGGCCCGCTCTACGGCGCCACCTTCTATACGATGACCGGCTTCCACGGCGCGCACGTGTCGATCGGCGTGCTCTGCCTGATCTTTGTCCTGATCCGCGCCATGCGGGGTAGCTACACGGCGGCGGACCATCGCGGGGTGGAGCTTATCGGGCTGTACTGGCACTTCGTGGACCTGGTGTGGATCATCCTGTTCACCATCGTCTACCTGATCTGAGCGGCGCCAAGGCGGCCGCCGTCCTCGAGGAGAGCGCGCGATGACGACCGAGGCACACACCCAGGGCGAGCACCACGATCCGCCCTACATGATCATCTTCGGGGTGCTGCTGGTCATGACGCTGGCCGAGGTGGGCTACGCGTTCCTGAGCCTCCCCAAGGTCTGGCTGGCCGTCGGCCTGTGCGTGATGGCGATCTGGAAGGCGATCCTGGTCGCCCTCTACTACATGCACCTGCGCTGGGAGCCGCCTCGCCTGTGGGTGCTGGTGGCGGTGCCGCTCCCACTGGTCGTGATCCTGATCGTCGCCGTCCTGACGGAGTTTTGACCGGAACCGATCCGCGGGGAGGTCCGCATGCAGCACGACGGTGGTCTCGAGCTCGGCATGTTCCTCGGCGGCTTGCTGATGGCCATGGTGCCGATCTCGCTCTCGGTGGGAATCGCCATCTGGGCGTTCAAGGAGCGGCAGCGGGGCATCCGCGCCCGGGCGGCCGCAGCCGATCCGCATCCTGAGGAGGTCGCATGAACCAAACCACCACCGCTCCTTCCCCGTCTCCCACCCCAGCCCGACCGCTCCTGACCGGCATCGTCGCGCGCGGAGTCGCCGCGGGCATCGTCGCCGCGACCATGATGGCGCTCTGGTTCCTGGTCGTGGACAGCTCCGAAGGCGTGCCCTTCCGCACCCCCAATTTCGTGGCCGGATCGCTGCTCGGAATGGACGACCTGCGCATGGGCGCGGGCCTCATCGTGCTCTACACGTTCATCCACTACGCGGTGTGGATCGCGGTGGGCCTGATCGCCGCCTGGGTGCTCCAGCACGTGGAGACCGCGTCGCCGATCCTGCTCGGGCTGGTGCTCGGCTTCCTCCTGTTCGACCTGGTCTTCTACGGCAGCGTGGCGATCACCGGCGTGAACGTGGTGCAGCAACTCGGCTGGCCCGAGGTGCTCTCCGGCAATCTGCTGGCCGGCGCCAGCCTGATGGGCATCCTGCACTGGAGCGGACCCACCCGAAAAGTCACATGGTGGGAGACGCTGGGCGCCAACAAGGTGGTGCACGAGGGGATCATCACCGGGCTGATCGGGGCGGGGGTGGTCGCGGTCTGGTTCTTCGTCTTCGACCTGGCCAACGGGCGGCCGTTCTTCACCCCGGGCGCGCTCGGTTCCGCGCTCTTCCTCGGCGCCAGCACGGTCGAGGCGGTGGTGGTGGCCCCGGCTACCGTGATCGGCTACTCGATCATGCACGTACTCGCATTCGTCGTCACCGGCTTCCTCGCCGCCGCCATTGTCACGGCGGCCGACGAGACCCCGCCGCTCATCCTGGGCGCGGTGATGTTCTTCGCCGTGTTCGAGGCGTTCTTCATGGGGCTGCTCGCGATGGTGGCCGAGTTCCTCCTGGGCCCCCTCGCCTGGTGGACGATTGCAGTGGGCAACGTGCTCGCGGCGTTCGTGATGGGCTGGTACCTGTGGGCCCACCACCCGCGGCTGCGGGCGGCGCTGGCGGCGAATCCGCTGGACCGGACGGACTGAGGCACCTGTCCGTTTTCCCTCTCAGTCGAACCCCAGCTCCTCCACCTCCACTCCGAAGTCCAACACCAGCGCCCGCTTGAAGTCCTCCGCGGACAGGTTGCGGTAGACGATCGAATCGGCCCGCCGCTCCGGGAAGAAGAGCGCACCGAGTCGGCCGGGATTGAACCAGATGCCGAGCGCCCCCGTGCCCGGCCGCCGGGGCACATAGATCCCGTACCCGTGGGCGCTCCCCTCCTCGGTCCACAGGCCGGCGGCGCCCCGGCGCGCCGACGCGGGCAGCACGGCGGTGGGCGCGTACGCGAGGCCCCCGGACAGCGTGACGATCGCGATGCAGGGCGGGTCCACCCGGCGGCCCACCGCCTCCCGCGGCTCCCACAGCGAGCAGGCGCTTGAACGCGCGCAGCATCGCGGGCACCGCGGTGGGGTCGCCCGGACTCCGCTTCAGTGCCTCGATCATCGCCTCGAACGGCTCTCCCGCCTTGTACAACGCGGCCAGCTTCTGGAGACACTGTTGTCCGCGCCCCGCGTCTCCGGCGAAGCAGAACGCCAGGTCGGGACCGAGCGTGACCAGGCGCAGCGCGCCCATGAAGGCGCCCCGCTGGATGGCGCTTCGGTCCGTGATGCGGGAATCTCCGACGATGCGCAGCTGGTCCGCGGCCGCGCGCGCGACGATCAACGTCACGTCTGTGCGCCCAGCTCTCTGAGCAGCGCCAGCATGCGCACGTCGTAGGGATCGCCCGCCGGGTTGTCATCAGCGACATCGGTGTGCTGCTGCGGCGTCTCCAGCACCAGCGGGATGCCCCGGCTGCGCCGATCCGCGAGCAGCCAGCCGAACGGCTCCGCGCCGATCTCGCCCTCCCCGATGAGCGCGTGGCGGTCGCGGTTGGAGCCGAGCGCGCCGACCGAGTCGTTCAGGTGGAAGAACGAGGGCGGCTCTCCGGCCGCCTGCTCGAACTCGTCGAGCACGCGGGTGAGCGCGTCGCGGGAAGACGCGACGTCGTATCCGGATACGAACATATGGCAGGTGTCGAGCCCGTAGCCCGCACGCTTGCGCAGCTCCGGCGGCAGCGCCGCCAGGATCAGCCCGACCTCGTTCGCATCCTTGCCGAACGTGGTGCCCGCGCCGGCGGAGTTCTCGACGTACAGGCGCGTCTCCCCGGGCACGGCCGCGAGCGCCTGCGCCATCGCGCGCGCGACCCGCTCGGCGGCGGGCTCCGGTCCATCCGTGCGCGGCGACGCGCCGGGATGGAAGCAGACACCCCCGACTCCGAGCGTGGTCGAGCGCTCCATCTCCTTGGTGAGCGCCGCCGCCGTGCGCCCCCATTTTTCCGCGTCCTCGGTGGCAGCGTTGAGCACGTACGCGCCGTGGACGACGACGTGCTCCGCCCGCATGCCGGTGTCCGCCAGCGCGCGCTTGAAGCGCTCGACGCGCTCGCCCCGCACGGTCGCCTTGTCGCCGTAGAACTTCGGGATGGCGGTGAAGATCTGGACGGCGCCCATGCCCGCCCCCGCCGAGCGGCGGACGGCCATGTCCATTCCCCCGTTGTCCACGGGGTGGGTGCCGATGATGTGGCGGGCCGGCACGGGAGCTCCGCTCAGCGGCCTGCGGAGGGCTGGTCGGTCTCGTCCACCCCGAGGAAGCTGCGCAGCCGGGCGAGGTAGACGATCAACCCCGCCCCCAGCACCAGGAACGTCACGCCGAGGAGAAGGGCCCCGGGGGCCCTCCCCACCCACCAGGTCATCAGCTCCCACACCGCGAAGCCGAAGCAGAAGGCGATGGCGGCCCCGATCAGGAAGCGGTGGAACGAGATCAACGACATGGGATCGGCCTCGGGCTCAGATGCTTGCGCCGCGGGCCTCGCGGGCCTCGCGCCTCCACTCCACGTACTCCTCACGCGTCCAGCGGAGCCAGACGGCGGTGATCGCGATCCAGAAGATGAGCATGCCCGGGATCCACATGATCAGCCCGCCCAGACGCTGGTCCTCGATCGGGCTCAGCGCGCTCACGCGCGGGGCGGCCCCGTAGAACGGATAGAACACGCCGTCGCTCATGGTGATGATCGCGGACAGGATGGTGGCGGGCACCCCGAACGCGAACACGTACATCATGAGCAGCGGACCGTCGGGGATGCGCTCCAGCTCGGGCACCGGCGCGACCACCGGCCACCACATCATGACGGCAACCGACATGAACATTAGGTGCTGGACGATGTGCAGATCGTGGTTCTCGAGCGCCGCGTTGTAGGCCGCGGGGACATGCCAGCCGATGAACACCGCGTTGTAGGCGACGAACGCGACCGCGGGGTGCGTCAGGAAGCGCGCGACGCGCCGCACGCCGGGACGGCGCACCGCCCGGCTCACCAGCGCCGGCGGCACCCCGAGGATGAGCAGCGGGGGCATCACCATCATGAGCAGCATGTGCTGCACCATGTGGGCGCTGAACAGGAAGCGGTCGGACAGCTCGTGGAGCGGTCCGTTCAGGGCCAGGAAGATGAGCGCCACCCCGACTCCCCACGACGCGACGCGCCAGCGCGCCGCCGGCGCCTCCGACCAAGCCAGCCGCCGCCGGCCGCGCGGCCCCACCGCGAGCCCGTAGCCGACCGCCAACACCGCGCACCCGATCGCCACGCTCGGATGAACTTCGAACCCACCCGCCAGGGCCCCGGCTTCGCCGTGCAGCAGCGCCATGGGACCCCGCTAGGTGCGGAAGCGGGGGAGGTAGGCGTACAGCACGATCAGCGCGGTGACCATGAAGACCGCCAGCATGAGCCCGGCCAGGAACAGGCCGGTGAACCACCACGAGTCGAACTTGAGGTGCATGAAGAACATCACCACCAGGATGAACTTCACGATCGACAGCAGGAGCAGCGTCGGCACCAGCGCGCCGCCGATGGCCGGAATGTAGAAGATCGCCACCTCCATCGCGGTGATCACCCCGAGGATGCCCGCGATCATCCAATAGAACCCGACCGACGCGTGCGATTCGTGGTTCGAGGCCATGGCGCGCTCCGCCTACTGGATCAGGTAGATCAGGGTGAAGATCGCGATCCAGACGATGTCCACGAAGTGCCAGTAGAGGCCGGCGATCTCCACCGAGAGCGCCTTCTCCGGCGGCAGCTTGCCGCGCGCGGACAGGATCAGGAGGGTGGTGAGCCAGATCACGCCGACGCTCACGTGGACGCCGTGGAAGCCGGTCAGGACGAAGAAGCTCGACCCGAACAGATTGCGCTGGATGGTCAGCCCCTCGTGCACGAAATGGGTGAACTCGTACGCCTGGAAGCCGAGGAAGACGAGCCCGAGCACGACGACCGCGGCCAGCCATCCCATCGCCAGCTTGCGGTTGCCGCGCGTCACGCCGTCCAGCGCCAGCACCATCGCCAGCGAGCTCATCAGCAGCACGAACGTCGAGATGCTGGTGAGCGGGATGTTCAGGACCTCGTGCGGGAAGGGGCCCTGCACGCTGGACGTCCGGTAGACCATGTAGGTCGAGATCAGCGTGCCGAAGAACAGGCACTCGGACGCGATGAACGTCCAGAAGCCGATCTTCCAGGACGGCAGCCCGGTGGACGTGTAGTGGTGGTCGCCGGCGTCGCTCACGACTTTTTCCGGAACGGGTCTTCGAACGCCCACGCGAACACGCCGAAGGCGGTGAACGCGAGGCCGATCAGCGGCGCCCACCAGCGGCCGGTCATCACCAGCATCCAGGTCGCCGACGTGCCCGCGGCCACCACGATCGGCCAGAACGAGCTGTTCGGCATCTCGGGCTCCACCTCGGGCACGCTCAGCGTCACCGCCTCGATCGCGGCGCGGTCTTCTTCGCGCCACAGCGGATCGCGATGCCGGACGCGCGGGAGCGCGGGGCAGTTGTAGTGGGCGGGCGGGGACGGGATCGACCACTCCAGCGTCGGCGCCTCCCACGGGTTGGGCGATGCGGG
The DNA here is from genome assembly GCA_964201975.1 of Longimicrobiales bacterium. GTDB lineage: Bacteria > Gemmatimonadota > Gemmatimonadetes > Longimicrobiales > Gaopeijiaceae > UBA2988. The sequence goes on from CAXNGW010000007.1 coordinate 26,715, forward strand.
GGCGCCGCTGCGCACGCCCTTGAGCATCACCCACACCCACACCAGCGCCGACACCCCGAAGATGACGCCGCCCACCGTGGAGAGCTGGTTGTAGATGTCGACGTTGAGCGCGGCCGCGTATGTCCAGGTCCGGCGCGGCATGCCGTACATCCCCGACATGTGCATGGGGAAGAACGTCAGGTTGAACCCGATCATGGCGAGCCAGAAATGGATCTTGCCCAGTCCCTCGTCGGCCATCCGCCCCGTCACCTTGGGGAACCAGTAGTAGAAGCCGCTGAACAGCCCCATCATGGCGCCGCCCACGATCACGTAGTGGAGGTGCGCGACCACGAAGTAGGTGTCGTGCTGCTGCAGGTCCACCGGCGCCGAGGCGTGCATGATCCCGGACAGACCGCCCACCGTGAACACCGCGATCATGCCGACCGCGAACAGCATGGCGGTCGTGAGCCGGAGCGAGCCGCCCCACATGGTGGCCAGCCAGTTGAAGATCTTCACCCCGGTCGGAATGGCGATGATCATCGTGCTGGCGAGGAAGAACGAGTCCGCGATGGGGCCGAGGCCGCTCGCGAACATGTGGTGGCTCCACACCCCCCAGCCGATGAAGCCGATCAGCACGCCGGCGTACACCACCACCGGATAGCCGAAGAGCGGCTTGCGGGAGAACGCGGGGATCACGTCCGAGATCACGCCGAACGAGGGCAGGATCAGGACGTAGACCTCGGGATGCCCGAAGATCCAGAACAGGTGCTGCCAGAACACCGGGTCGCCCCCCGCGGTCGGGACGAAGAAGGTGGCCGCGAAGAAGCGGTCGAACGCCAAGAGGACGAGCGCCACCGCGATCACCGGCATCGCGGTCACCAGGATGAAACTCGTGACCAGCGTCATCCACGTGAACAGCGGCATGTGCATCAGCTTCATGCCGGGCGCGCGCAGGTTCACGATCGTGGTGATGAAGTTGACGCCGCCCAGGATCGAGCTGATTCCCAGGATCGACAGTCCGATCACCCAGAAGTTCACGTTCTGTCCGGGCGAGAACTGGGTGGACGTCAGGTTGGCGTATCCCGTCCAGCCCGCGTTGGGCGCCATGCCCCACAGCCAACTCACGTTCATGTAGAGGGAGCCGAGCAGGTAGAGCCAGTACGACAGCGCATTCAGCCGCGGGAACGCGACGTCGCGCGCGCCGATCTGCAGCGGGACGATGTAGTTGAAGAACGCCACCGCCATGGGCATCACCACCATGAAGACCATGGTGGTGCCGTGCATGGTGAACAGCTGGCTGTACGTCTCGGCCGAGATCAGCGCCTGCTCGGGCTTCCACAGCTGCGCGCGGATGATCAGCGCCTCGAGCCCCCCCACGAAGAGGAAGAAGATCGAGGTGACGAAGTACATGATCCCGATCCGCTTGTGGTCGACGGTCGTGATCCAGCTCCACACGCCGGTGGGGTGGGGCGCGGGCGTCGCGACGCTCACGGCTTGCCCAGGCTCCACAGATACTCGGCCACCGCGCGCACCTGCTCTTCGCTCAGGTTGGTGGGCGGGAAGTTGCCACCGGCCTCGGCGACGCCCGGCATCTTCGCGCCCGGCTTCACACTCCCCGGCAACGTGATCCACTTCACCAGGTTGTCGGGGGTGTTCTCGAGCCATCCCGCGACCGTTTGCCTGCGACCGAACAGGGTCAGGTTGGGCCCGACCCGACCAGCCGCGGTCGTTCCCTGGATGGCGTGACAGGCCACGCACGAGGCCGCGTGGAAAGTGCGCCGCCCGAGCTCGATGCGGGCGGCGGCGGCGCCGCCCGGGGCTCCGGCCACGGCGACCAGGGCGGAATCCGCGACGACGCTGTCAGCGGCCGACCCCTCCGACCGCTGCATGTCGGCCAGCCAGGCGGCGAACTCGGCCCCGCTCTCGGCGACCACGCGAACTCCCATAAGCGAGTGCGAGGACCCGCAAAACTCAGCGCACTGGCCGCGGTAGACGCCCGCTTCCTGAATCGTGAAGTAGAGCCAGTTGGCGTGGTCCGGCCGCGCGCCCTCGGGGCGAGCACGCTCGGGGACCAGGTCACGCTTTCCGCCCAGCATCGGCACCCAGAACGAATGGATGACGTCCGCCGACTGGAGGCGGAGCGCGATCGGCCGCCCCACCGGCAGGTGCAGATCGTTGGCCGTGACCACGCGGCCGCCCGGGTAGCGGAACTCCCACCAGAACTGGTGACCGATCACGTCCACGGTGAGCGCGGACACGGCGGGGGTCCGCTGGGTGCGGAAGACCGTCTGCACGCTCGGCACCGCGATGCCGATCACGATCAGCGCTGGCAGGATCGTCCACAGCACCTCCATCCCCAGGTGCCCGTGGATCTGGCGAGGCCGGGGAGATCCGGGACGGTCGCGGAACTTGGCCAGGATGTACGCCATCACACCCCACACCAGCACCAGGATCACGAGCGTGATCCAGAAGATCGCCACGTAGAGGGTGTGGATCGAGTGCGCGAAGTCGCTCTTCGGGTCGATGCTCGACTGCGGGTACTCGCCGCCGCACGCCACCAGCAGGAGAGCGAGGAGGAGCGTGAAGGCCGGGAGAGCCGTCCGGAGCGTCATCGCGAGGGGGTCACGCGAGTCCGGCGAGACCGATAGCCTCGTCGACGAGCATGATCGGGATGCCCTCGCGCACCGGGTACAGGAGCTGTCCGTCCTCCCGCACCAGCCCGCCCCCGATCGGCTCGCGGACGGCGTCTCCGCCCTGGGTCCGGACCGAGCCCGCCGCGATGGCGGCGTTGAGCCGGCGGAGCAGGTCACCGTCGGCTTCCCGGACCGCCTGTCGGGTCTCCGGGCACACCAGGATCTCGAGGAGCTCGGGGTCTACCATGTGGGGTGTGCGCGCATCATTCTTCCTTCCGGCGGCCTCCACGGAGTCGGTGCTCCAGGGAGGAAGAGCGGGAAAGCTAAACACGGCGCCGGGACTTGGCGAGCCGGGCGCGGAGGCGGGCCATGACGAGCTACCGATCCCGGAGGGCCCTCGGCCGGCTGTGGGTCGTCGGGGCGGCGCTTCTCCTCCCGACCGGCTGTGGCGCGGGGGAGGGCACCCCCCCCATGCCGCCCCCCGCTGCGACCGGGCCGGCGACGGCCACCCAACCGCCACCCGCGGCCGCCCCGGCCGGCAAGGCGCTGGTCATCTTCGGCCGCGACACGGTGGTCGCCGAGGTGGCCCGCACTCCCGAGGAGCGAGAGAAGGGGCTGATGTACCGGACCGATCTGCCGGCGGGCACCGGGATGCTCTTCGTGTTCCCCGACGAGCAATACCACACCTTCTGGATGTCCAACACGTTCGTTCCCCTGGACATCGCCTTCCTGGACTCCGAGCTGCGCGTGATCGACATCCAGCAGATGGAGGCGGGGAGCACCGATTACCATGACAGCAAGGGCCCGGCGATGTACGCGCTCGAGGTCCCCAGGGGTTGGCTGGCCGCCCACGGAGTGCGCGTGGGCAACCGGGCCAGGCTCGTGGTCGGCGCGGGGTGATCGGGCCACTGGCCGAAGGCGTCTCCATCGTCGGCGTTACGGCGTCTTGCGGACGCGCACCTTGCTCAGCACGCGCACCGCGAGCGCCACCGGCGCGATCGCCACTTCCATCGAGCCCGACATCTCGCTGTCGTAGGCGACCGAGTGCAGGACGCCGCCGGCAAGGTCCCAGAGAAAGTGGCCGGAGGTGGTACCCTCGACGCTCTGGTCGAAATCCGTGCCGGCGATGGTGCCGGCGCTGGACTGCGCGGACGTCCCGGTCGAGCGCACAAGGAGCAGCGTCTCGCCGTCCACGACCGAGTCCCCCGCGACCGTGTAGGTGGTCACCGTACGCGTGGTGCTCGCGGCGCCCCCCTCGTCGGAAGTGTACTCGACCGTGTCCACCCACGACTCTCCGCGCGCCACGGCCCGGCCCGGCAGGCGCGGGAAGAACGAGTTGGCGACCCCGGTCCCGCTCAGGAACTGGCTCACCACGGCCGTCATCTGCGGGAGGCGCTCGACCGTCGCCTTCCCCCGGCGGTCCAGCGTGAACACCACCGGGCCGGTCACCGCCGACTCGTCCGCGGTGGCAGGAGGGGTCATCGGATTGGTCAGGCGGGCGTCCAGGTCCACCAGCGTGGCGGTCACCCGCAGCCCATCTCCGGCCGGGGTGAACTCCATCCGCCAGCCCTCCCGCGCGGCCGCGCTCAGCGCGAAGCTCTGGCCGGCCGCCTGCAGCTCCACGCGCGCCGTATCGCCCACCAGGTACCCGACGGTCGCCGCGGCGGGCACCCCGTACGCGAGGGCGCGCGCGCTCCCGGGCGCGCCTCCCGTGGCGCACGCCGACAGGATCGGCAGCGCCGCGACCGTCCAACGTCGCAGCTTCATCTGGATAGCTTACCTCGCCGTCTCTCCCCCGGGAATGCCGCGGCAGCACCCTTGGCCTCCCCCCGCCCCCCGGTTATCCTGTGCCCTTGGCGACCGGATGACGCCCGGCGAGAGCCCGGGCGAGGGCGAGCGAACGCACCGCGACGGAGGGGGCATGGGTTTCCGGACCAACCCGGACCGCATTCTCGACAACATCGACCGGGCCCGGAGTCGCGAGTCCGACGCACCCCGCTCGGGAACCGACCTCCAGGCGAGCACGCGCGAGATGGACGCCGAGGTGCCGGCCGTGGACGCCACCAACCCGGAGCGGATGCGGCGCATCTTCCGGCTGGTCGAGCGCACCTACATGCGGGTCGCGCAGAGCGTCGAACTCGGTCCGCTCGCGGCGCGCTTCCAGGCGGTCGGGGACCTGCACCACCACCACGCGCACGGCGACGTGAGCGTGAGCGTGCAGTATCTCGATCACCCACGCGGCGACGACGTCGGCGTGGTCCCCTTCGAGGTCAAGCCCGAGGTGGTGGCCGACCAGAAGCGCGAGACGCGCACAAGCCGCCCCGACGTGAACGCGATGCGGGTGCTCCGCACCGCGCTCCGCACCGGCGTGCTGTCGGCGTACAAGAAGCTCGAGCCCCGCATCCGTGAGGGGCTCCGGGAGCGCGCCGACATGGGCCACGTGGGCGTGACGATCACGGTCGGGCTGCGATCGGCCGAATGAGCGCCGCGCGGGGTTGAGGCGGTGATGCGGGGCGGACAACTGGGGGAGCGGCGGGAGCTGGAGTTCCCGCCCACCCGCTAGCGCCGATGGCGGACCGGCGGGCGCCCAGCCGGCGGGGTCTGCTCTGGTCGGCGCTCCTGCTCGCCGTCGTGCTCGCCGGGGCGGATCTGTTGCGTGGGCGCGACTCCCTGCTCCGCGCCTGGTGGGACGGCATCCACGTCTCACGCGGCGAATCCACCCGCAGATTGCTCGAGGACTTCCGGAAGAACCGGGGATTCGGTCGCTCACGATGACCGGTCCCGTGGTGCTGATGTTCCTCGACGGGGTGGGAATCGGCACCGACGACCCGGCCGTCAATCCGTTCATGAGCGCCCGCATGCCCGCGCTCACCGGGCTGGTGGGAGGGATCCCCACGCTCGACCGACCGCGGCTGGCCGGCCTCCGCGCCGTCGCCTTTCCCCTCGACGCCTGCCTGGGCGTTCCGGGCATGCCGCAGAGCGGGACGGGCCAGACCACGCTCCTCACCGGCGAGAACGCCGCCGAGCGGTTCGGGCGGCACTTCGGTCCCTGGACCCCGGTGGCGCTGCAGCCGCTGGTCGAAGAGCGGAGCGTGCTCCGCCGCGGGCTCGACGCCGGGCTCCGGGTCGCGTTCGCGAACGCCTACCCGAAGGGCTGGCCGAACGAACGCCGCCGCCTGGCCGCGCCGCCGCTCGCGGCGCGCGCCGCCGGGCTGCTCGACCGCCACGAAGAAGCGCTCGCGCGGGGCGACGCGGTGGCGAGCGAGATCCTGAACACCGGCTGGCGGGTGCACCTGGGTTTCGCGGATCTGCCCGAGGTCTCGGCGGCCGACGCCGGGCGCGTCCTCGCGCGCATCGGCGCCGCGCACGACCTGACGTTCTTCGCCCATTACGCGACCGACATCGCCGGCCACCGCGGCGGCATGGACGGGGCGGTGAGCGCGCTCGAGCGGGTGGACGCGTTCCTGGGCGGCTACCTCGAAGCGGCGCCGGCGGACGCGGTGCTGCTGGTCGCCAGCGACCACGGCAACATCGAGGACGTCGGTCAGGGCCATACGCTCAATCCCTCGCTCGGGCTCGTGGTGGGACCGGACGCGGAGCGGCGCGCGGGGGAGCTCGGCTCGATCGCCGACGTGACCGGCGCGCTCCTGCGCTGGGCTGCCGCGGGCTAGGCCCAGCGGTCCATCCTCCCGCCCTGCCGCGCGCGCGATTCTGCGCGTGTGATCGCCCGCCCCGCCATCCTCGGCCGCCTCCTGCTCGACCGTGGTGCCGTCACCGCCGATGGGTTGGACCGCGCCCTCGCTCAGCAGCCCGGGAGTGGGCGCCGGCTGGGTGAGCTGCTCATCCAGGGTGGGCTCGCCGACGGCGAGGCGGTCGCCAGTGCGCTCGCGGCGCAGCTCGGCCTCGAGTACGCCGGCCCCCCGCTCGACTCCGAACCGGCCGCGCGGGCGCTGGTGCGCGCCGGGCTCGCGCGCGACCGGCGCGTGCTGCCGCTCGCCGCGGGGGCGCGCACCCTGCGCCTCGCGATGGTGGATCCGCTCGATCTCGGCACCCTCGACGACGTGCGCTTCTCCGCCGGCCGTCGCATCGAGCCCGTGGTGGCGAGCGCGCCCGCGGTGGACCGGGGGCTGGTCCGCGCCTACGGCGAGGACCTCATGAATTTGGTCGAGACGATGCCGGTCGCGGGCGCGGTCGCCGTGCGCGGGCCGCGCGACGGGCTCGAGGAGGCGTCGCGCTCGGCACCGGTCGTGCGACTCGTAGACCACCTGCTCCAGCGCGCGGTGGACGAGCGCGCGAGCGACATCCACATCGAGGAACGGGCGGGCGACGTGCGCGTGCGCTTCCGTGTGGACGGTGTGCTGGAGGAGGTGCTGGAGCTGCCGCACGGCGCGCGCCGCGCGGTGCTCTCGCGCATCAAGGTGATGGCCGGCATGGACATCTCGGTGCGCCGGCGCCCTCAGGACGGCGCGATCCCGCTCGACATCGAGGGCCGCCACCTCACCCTGCGCGTCTCCACCCTCCCGGTCGAGGACGGCGAGAAAGCCGTGGTGCGCATCCTCGACCCGCGCGAGGCCCCGCCGGAGCTGGCCGCCCTGGGCCTGGGCGGGCATGACCTCGAGCGCGTGCGCGCGCTGATCAAGGGCAACCAGGGCGTCCTTCTCGCCGCCGGCCCCACGGGAAGCGGCAAGAGCAGCACCCTGCACTCCGCGCTCCACGAGGTGGACCGGGGCCGCCTCAATGTCGTCACGCTCGAGGATCCGATCGAGTGGCGCATGGACGGTGTGAGCCAGGTGCAGGTGCGACCCCGCGCCGGGCTCACCTTCCCGATCGCGCTGCGCGCCGTGCTGCGCCAGGACCCGGACGTCGTCATGGTCGGCGAGATCCGCGACCGCGAGACCGCGGAGATCGCGATGGCCGCCGCGGTGACCGGCCATCTGGTGCTCTCCACCATCCACACCGTCGACGCGCTGGGGGCCGTGACCCGCCTGCTCAACATGGGCGTGCCGCCCTACCTGGTCGCGGGCGGCCTCGCCGGGGTGGTCGCGCAGCGCCTCGTGCGCCGCCTGTGCGCGGGGTGCGGCGGGAAGAGCGCGAGCGGGTGCGGGCGCTGCCGGGAGGGTTACCGCGGACGCACCGGCGTCTTCCAGGTGCTGGTGATGACCGACGCGCTGCGGGACGAGATCGTGCGGGGTGCGTCCACCGGGCAGCTGCGCCGACTCGCCGCCCAGGCAGGCATGGGTACGCTCGCGGAGGATGCGCGCCGCAAGGTCGCCGAAGCGGTCACGACCCCGCACGAGGTGGCGCGCGTCCTCCACACCGAGCCCGGTGCCGCGCTCCCCTGTCCAGAGTGCGCGCGGCCCTGTCCGCCCGACGCCGCGGGATGCCCGTGGTGCGGCCGCGCGCGCGACCGCCGGTGCGCGTGCGGAGGGACGCTCGAGCCGCAGTGGCGCTACTGCCCCGCGTGCATGCGGAAGCGGACCGGGGAGCTGGGATAGCTGACCCGCCGGCTCTCAAGGGCGGGCGGCGCCTGCGGGGAGCCGCGGCGGCAAAGCCGGCGCTCCGCGGGGCAGGAGCTGCGCGAGGTAGGTGAGCGCGAGCGCCGCCAGGAACAGCGCGATCACAGCCCGCTGCACCAGCGATAGCCGGCCGGTCACGGGCACCGGGCTCTGCACCGGCGCGGTGCGGCGGAGCCCGCCGCTCTCCTGGAGAAAGGTGTCCATGGCCGCGCCGCAGCGAGCGCACAGGCGGAACGGGCCCGGGTTCACCATCCAGCAGTGCGGGCACACCGAGGGATCCTCGCCTAGCGGCGCACTCAGTGGACGCAGGGGCGGGGCGCCCCTGCGCGTGGGGGCCGCTGACTGAGGTGAGTGGCCGGGGCGGGCGTTGGCGCCGCTCATCGCTCCATCTGGTGCGTGACCTCGCGCAGCAGTCGGTTCACCGGGTCGCCCCCGCCGGGCCACATGTACCGGTCCGAGAGCAGGTTGAGGGACGTGCGCACGCCGGTGAAGTGGCGCGCCACCTCGCCGAACACCTTGTCCACGCCGAGCGCCACCGCCTGCGGGCTCTCCGACGCCGTGCGCATCTGGTCGATCAGATCCACCAGGTAGTGGAATTCTTCCTGCGAGTCGTCGAAGATCCGGTAGGCGCGCGCGGCGCTCCCGAAGGAGATCACCATCGAGGTCACGAAGTCCGCGGTGGCGGCGCTGTCGATCCCTCCCTCCAGCAGCGCCTGGCGGACGAGAACGTAGAAGACGAGCGAGGGGGGCGCCTTCACGTCGGGATCGGTGAGCAGGGCGCTCCGCACGCGCGGATCGTCCAGCAGGCTGTCCGGTCCCTCTTGCTCCAGACGAGCGAGCGCGGCCTTGCGGATATCGGGATCGCGGCGGGCGAGGAGGTCGACCAGATGGATGGCGTCGCTGCGCCCGAACGAGGCACGGACGGTGGGAAGGATCACGGCGTTTCGCTCCTCGCGCGCCGTGTTTCGCTGCGCGCGGTCACGAGTCATCGGGACCAGGGACGATGTGCCGAACTGTCGTACACGGGGCGCTGGAGAACGGGTCCCCGCCCTCAGCGGAAATGCATTCTCCGGGCCGCTAGGGCCTCGATCCGTGCCAGGTTGGGCTCCACGCCGATCCCGGGGCGGTCGAGCGGCGTGAGCGCCCCCTCCTCCATCACCCACTCGGGGTCCACCAGGTCGCGCTCCCAGTAGCGCCGGCTCGGCGACAGGTCGCCGGGCAGGGTGAATCCGGGCAGGGTCGCGAGCGCCACGTTGTGGGCGCGGCCGACGCCGGACTCGAGCATCCCGCCGCACCACACCGGCACGCCTCGGCTCAGGCAGATGTCGTGGATGCGCCTCGCCTCGCCGAGGCCGCCCACCCGTCCGGGCTTCAGGTTGATCACCCGGCAGGCGCCCAGGTCGAGCGCTTGCCGCGCGGTGGCCGCCGACGTGATCGACTCGTCCAGGCAGATCGCCGTCGCCAGCTCGGACTGAAGGCGCGCGTGGCCAACCAGGTCGTCCGCTGCGAGCGGCTGCTCGATCATGAGCAGCCCAAGCTCGTCGAGGGCGCGCAGCCGAGGCAGGTCGCCGAGCGTGTAGGCCGCATTCGCGTCCACCGAGAGCGGCGCGTCGGGGAAGCGCGTGCGCACGGCGCGCAGGGGCTCCACGTCCCGCCCCGGCTCGATTTTGAGCTTGATCCTGCGGTAGCCCTCGGCGAGCGCCGCGCCGACCCTGGCGACGAGCGCGTCGCGGTCGGGCTGGAGGCCCAGGCTGATGCCGGTGGGGACCGCCCGCCGGCCGCCTCCGAGCGCCTTGTACAACGGCACGCCGCCGAGCTTGGCCTCGAGGTCCCACGCGGCCATCTCGACCGCGGCGCGCGCCATCGGGTGTCCCCGGATCCACGCGGTCGCGTCGCCGATGCCCGCCGCACCGCCGGGATGCTCCTGGCCCACGACCGCGGGCAACACCTCGGTGGCGAGGACCTGCCAGGCGGTCTCGGTCGTCTCGGGCGAGTAGTCGGGCCGCTCGCCCGCCACGCACTCCCCCCAACCGGCCGCGCCGCCGCCGTGGAGCGCCACCAGGACGATCCTTCGCTCCTGCCGGCTCCCCTGCGAGGTGCCGAAGGGTTCGCGCAGGGGCAGCGGAACCAGGAAGAGCTCCGCCCTTTCGACGTTCAGGGGAGACGCGATGGGAGGCTCGGGAAGATAGGGGGGGCGGGGCGTTCGCCCGGGACGCCTCCCTCAGATCCGCGCGAACAGCCCGGCGAGGAGGGCGATGCGCGGTGCAATATCCGAGAGCCTGACGTGCTCGTCCAGCGAGTGCGCGCCGCCGCCGTCGGGGCCGAGCCCGTCGAGAGTGGGGCAGCCGACCGCGGACACCAGGTTGCCGTCGCTCGCGCCGCCGGTGGCGCCCTCCTCCAAGCGCCACCCCTGGGTGGCCGCGACCTCCTGTGCCGTTTTGAACAGGCGGATGCTCGCGTCGGTGCGCTCGAGCGCGCCCCGGTTCACGCCGCCCGCAATGGTGAGGACGCACCCCCGGTCCTCGACGGCGAGCGACCGGAGCCCGTGCGCGACCCGCTCGGCTTCGTCCGCGGTCCAGAAGCGGAGGTCCACCTCCGCGCGGGCGTGCTCCGCCACCACGTTGGCGCGGGTCCCGCCCTCGATCACGCCGACGTTCAGCGTCGTGCCCCGCCCCAGGTCCGCGAGCCAGCGCCCCCGCTCGAGCACCCGCAGTAGCTCGTGGATCGCCGACGCACCCGCCTCGGGCTCGATGCCCGCGTGCGCAGCGCGGCCGCGCACCTCCACCCGAAACCCGCCCACGCCCTTGCGCCGGGTCTTGGCCGCGCCGCCGGGGATGCACGGCTCGAGCACGAGCGCGCCCGCGGCGCCACGCGCCTGCTCCTCGAGTAGAGCACGCGACGTGTGCGAGCCGATCTCCTCGTCGCACGTGACGACGAAGACGAGGTCGTGGGCGGGACGCATGCCCTGTGCTGCGAGCAGGTCGAGCGCAGCGAG